>JAJYDO010000009.1 GCA_021777355.1 Actinomycetes bacterium
CAAGATAACTGACAACGAACTAAAGGCATTACCACTACGACCACATGACTGGCATGGCGAGTGGAACTACAATATTGGACAAGTGGGGCGACGGAACGTGCCCAAGTAGTTCATTCTCGGAGCCTTATAATATATTGGAGCACATTAGCCGGCTTTGAGCCAGTGCTTCAGTTAATTAGCTTCTGTTGGAAGGTCATAGTTTGATCCCAGACAAAATTGTAAACAAATTCAGGAAAATTGCGCTCTTGACGGGGATTGCTTGCTTTTTAAGCGCACTAGCCATGGTTATAAGTGTTCGGAATCATTTTTACCCTGGAGCCATTGTTGCTGGATGTATCTTTATTCTTGCACCTGTTGTAGCGTTTGTGAAGATAATTAGAGACGAAGATTGGCGTAATCGATGACACAGAGTACGATTAAGCCAGCTACGGCAAACTAAAGGAAATGGCTTTTTAAAGATTACAAGAAACATTTAAAGAGTAAAGCAGTTTCGTTAAGGATCAAGAAGGAGTCTTAGAAAGGTGATGCCAATTGACTCTACCAGTTCAAGATCAATTGGAGCTCGGCAAGATAAATGTGGCTAATGTCTACAGGTGGATCGGCGATCCGCGATTTGGACGCATGACACTCTATGTTGACGGCCATCGCGCGGGAAAGATTTTACTTAGATCTACACTCAGCTATTCTTGTGTCCCAAATGTGCCACATTCAGTTCGGGTGAGACTTTGGTGGTTTTTGAGCCCGCGCTTGAATATCATAGTAGAGCCCAAAGGATTTGTTCAAATCGAAGTCGACATAGAAAGAGAAGCTTCCGTACCGATCAGGATGTGGCACTTTCTAATCCATCCACTAACTTGCCTATCTATAAAGGTGGTCTCTCGATAACTGAGTTGTCACCGCTATCCCAATTTCATCTGCCAAATGGGCTGACTGTAACCATTCAGAGCCGCGGAGCAATTCCGCTCCATCGAAGTTAAGAATGTACTGGAAATTGGTAATATGAAAGGAATTGAAAGAAGTTTTGATTATTTAGTTATTATTAGAAATGAGATCTCCTTAAGTTGCAGAAGTTAACGTAGTTAATATATGTTTTTTGGATCGACGAATATGCGGTCAGGCTTACCTGCAGGTTGGCCGGATATCATCGCAGGACTTCTCTTCATGACGCTATCGATTTTCTATTTTCAATATGGAACCAAACTCGAGTTATTAATTCAGAAGTTTTGGAATATCCAACCCAATAAAACCCTCTCAAAGTTTCGACAATACTTTGTTTCTATCTTCTTGGCCTGCATTGGAGCAGCCCTACTTTTTAAGGGAATTGTTTACTATGCTTGAGATTTATGAACACTGGAGAAATTGGAGGGAAGATCCAACTCTTCATGTGTCTGAGTTGCCAAATTGAACCAATGGCCAATAAAGTTCAAAAATTTTGATGACACTCACATGACTTTGCCCAGACCTGCTCAATGAAATTCCCCTTGAAAATAAACGCAGCTCATGTCCACTGATTCAAATGTGGAGATTTGGATACTTCGATCAGGTATTCTTCGAGAGATCGCCAAAAAATTTACGAAAATTCAGGTAAGTGAGTCGCGCCTGATAATTCTTGAAATACCTAAGTAACGCATCCGCCCCTAAATTGGAACTCGCTGCTTAAATTGCTCTTGCCTTTTAGAGACCTTCGCTAATTATTGGTTCAACTGCTTCCAGCTAAAAGCAGTTTGGCGTTTTCTCTTTAATTGCAAAGTTTTTCCGCCGGGTCCTTTTCGGGTCACCAACACCTACCATTCAACTTCTGACTCTTTAAAACCCCTTCAAAACAAATTGTGCATACTTTTCAGAGTACTGCACAGATATTGCTGAGGCCGATGGTTCAATTTCACTTGGCTGACCCAGTGATTGACACAACTATATATTTCTCAAAAATATAAAGCATGAAAATACGTCCTTATTAACATTTCAGGTAAATGCATCTTTTCAGCCAAATTTGAAGATCGACTTCTAGGTTTCATGGAGTGAAAGTGGCACATGTTAGAAGGTGTTGTTAGTAGCGATTGTATCACCACGATGTACATCTGTTTTGGCTCAGATGGCTGAAATGTTCAAGCGAACTGAATCCCTTCGCACTATTTCCTGCAGTCATGGTCTTTGATTACGAGGGAGTAAACCGGAAGAGCGTTTTTCCAGAAGCTAGTCGGCCTTTTGAAAAAATGCAATTAGACAAATGATGTTGATGAAAGCAGGGCTCAGCCATTTATAAGCGTCCTTACATCGAAGTGAATCCAAAAGAGCTAGGGGCAACTAATTTTGAGACTTCTTAAGTTCGTCAATCAACCACCGTTGCTTTCAGGAACATAAAGCCTGCAGGGCTCGCCGCGATTAGAAGGGCACGGGGGCTGCGAATCAAGGGGAGTAATTCCTGGGACTACGGGAAGGACTAAAGCAGACTCACCTGCTGGACCTATTTCAACTGTGTCTGTAACTTTGCCATTGGTTTCATAAGTTTTGAATGCCCACGCTGGTCTGTCGTCACCGGGAGCTGAAATAACTATTCGCAATCTAGATCCCGCACGGAATGCGAACCCAATAGGAAGCACCGGGATTCTGATCTCGGTAAAGGCATTGGCTGGAAGCGGGCTTGCAGTGGAAGCAAGATAAGTCGGGACAGGGTGGAGGGCAGTTGATTTCGAACTGTCCAAGGCTCTGTCCGAGGCACGAAGCCATCCCGATTGGACATACATCTCCTGTCCGTTGGGCAATACCTCGGTTACATCGACCTGTACGTCTGTATCTGGGGCGCTTGACTTGATCCATAAATTTAAACTTGCAGGTCCGACTACGGTCATATCACTTGAAAAAGGCTTAGTAATGAATCCAAGGCCCGCTCCAGATGGAGTCGGGAGCCATTTGTAAGGCGGAAGTGCCGCCCACGCATTTCCAGTCGGAAGGTCAGTTCGAGGAACCAAATCAGGATTTGGATTGTAAGAGATTGATGATGTTGCCGAAGGTATGGCAGTTGAAAGCGTTCCATTTGGACCCAAATAGTAATTTGTAGTAACTTCTGATGTTGGCGGCCAACTGGAGAATCCCTGCGACCATAGTGGGTCCATGATTCCAGGGTTTGACGCAGATCCTCCATTGTCAAAAAGTACGTTGACTCTCGGAGTCTGCTGTTCGAACTCAGCTTTCGCGGTTGCCACGTTGGGTGCATTAGTAAATCTCATTGGAGGAATTATTCCCCCTTGAGATCCTGTGAGGTAACTGTACATTTGACTGGCAATCGTAAGAAAAAGTGGAGGTTCGTTGGGAACTTCGTCGGCGACATAAATGTCAAGGAACTCGAGCCATCTGACCAAGACTCCCGGGCCCATAGAGTCAACGTGCGTCCCGTTGTCCAAAGAGGCGAACACATGCGGATCATTTTTTAGATACGTAAGGATATTTGCTACCTGGCCTCCTGTTTCCTCATCTTGAAATTGTCCAGCTATAAATACCGGCACATTAATCTTAGAAGCCCAAAGGTCTGGCGACCTGATGTCATAAAGTGATGGATCTCGATGGGACACAGTTGTCATAAGAGCATCAATGTTGAGTATCTGCAAATGTAAAGCTTGGTTTGCCAGACAAGTCTTGTCTCCGAGATCTATCATCTGAGTCGCCCACGGTTGACCACCCCCAGGGGCAGGTTTAGAATCGGCAACTCGCTGCTGCTCCCATTGCTGGGCAAACCCATTGTTCATTATTCCGCCTGGAAAACCAATTTGATACAAATCGTTAGTGGGGCTCATTGGAGCGATTGCAGCAAGACCTGGAGGCCTGTCGCCTGCCACGAAGAGCTGCGATATTCCAGAGAAGGAAATGCCTACTAATCCAACTTTGTGGTTTTTCACGAAAGGCTGAGAAGATACGATCTGAACAGCATCGTATCCATCGGTAGTAGTTAGTTGACCAAATAAATCAAAAGCTCCTCCAGAGCAGCCCGTTCCACGCATTTGGAGGCTAACCGAAGCAAAACCAAGTATTGGTGCAAGCAGGGATCCCACAACAGTTGCGCTATCTGGAGCAGGCAGGTTGCCTGTCTGTTTTTGTCGAAGAAGCAAATTGAGCAAATTTCCAGGCGGGGCGATTGCGTATCCCGAATACTCAATTACGGTTGGAAACGGTCCGTCAGCAAGCGTCTTTCCAGGAGGAAGACGAAGTGTAGCCGCAAGAGTTACTCCATCTCTCATCTTAATGTAGTTCAAACCGACATTCATATGCTGTGCTGAATAAAAAGACTCTGGGGGATTAACATTGGGATCCAACACAGCGAATTTTGAAGTGCCGTAAACTGTTGTTCCAATTTGTGATTCAACGTAATAACCAGGTCCGGCATTAAGGTTTCTAAATATAAAACTGCCTAGCCTGTCGGCGACTCCGTTTGCGATTGCCACCCCGGCACTATCTACTAAGGTCAGTCTTTCGTTGGGTTTCGCGCCTTCCACATATGCTTCTAGATCAGATCCATTTGCCGTGAAACTAGCTTTTGCATTTATAGCAGGTGCACTGTTTGCACTTTTTTGAGTACTGCACGAAGAGAGAATTGAGACAATTACTATTAGCACGGAAAGAATGAATCGGGTTTTCGGTCTTGGCATCTTAGCAAGTTACACCTACTCGATTAGAATGTCAAAATCATACACTTTAGCTACCACTTGATAGCTGTCAGCTAAATATGCCGATTGCTTGTAGCTCACAGCTTCCTCGTTGACACATCGAAGCTATTTTTAAATTGCTTTTTAAAAGCTTTGAAAGTTTTTAATTCTGATCTTCGGGGGCAGAACAAGAGTAGTTATTTTATTGCGTAAGAACAAGTTATACTCATTACTCCTGTGGCAATTATAATGTCGGCGGGAATAGTCCTAATATTGACAAAAAAATACTCTTTAAATTCAAGAACTGGCAAAATTCGTTTCAATTTCGAAGCGCGGCTTCAAGCTTCTCCAGGTTTAGTTTCTTGACTTGGCCTGCTTTCACGTAGCCGCTTTTGAGATAGAAATCAACGGCGGAGGCAAGTGCGCAAGTTGCTTCCCTTGATGAGTGCCCAAGTTCATTCCTTGCCCTAGAATCGTCGAAAGACATATGGGTACCCGACATCTTTACGGCCTCTAGTTCCACAAACGGTTGTTTTCCGGCAATTTTGGATTGGAAAAACTCTGAAAGATACGCTGCGCCAAGGGGGACGAAGTGAGGAATTTCAATAGTTGGTGCTTTCAAACCAGTTATTTCTGAAAGGCAGCCAAGTATCTCTGCCATCGATAGGTTAGTGCCACCCAGAATGTAGCTCCTCCCTAACTTGCCTTTTTCTCCCGCTAGGAGATGCCCGGCAGCTACGTCTCTCACATCCACTATGTTTAAAGTGGTATCAACATACGCTGGCATCTTTCCATTTAAAAAATCCAGGACCAGTCGCCCTGATGGAGTGGGCCCCCTGTCGCCTGCACCAATGGGCATAGTCGGCTGGGTCAAAACGACTGGAAGGCCCTCCGATGCTCTTTTTAAAACTTCATGTTCGGCAACATATTTTGTTTTTTTGTAGTTTCCAAATAGATGATCAATATCTACGTGAGATTCTTCATTTGAAGGGACATCTTTTCCTCCGCTCAACCCAAGAGTCCCAACAGTGGAAGTATAAACTAGGCGACTACAACCTTCTTTTTCAAATGCCAGCATCACATTTTTCGTTCCTCCAACATTTACTTCCTCGAAGGCTTTCTTATCTTTGGACCAAAAGCGGTAAAGCGCTGCGCTATGAAAGACATACTCGGCGCCTTTCACAGCTCGAGTAACTCCTTCTAGATCTCTGATGTCACACTCCACTCGCTCCACATCACTTCCTTCAAGATTGGCGAAGTCTCCACCTGGCTCTAATAGCGCTCGCACAATAGCTCCCTGCTTGACGAGTTCTTTTACAATTGCCGAGCCAATAAATCCGGAACCGCCAGTTACAAGAACTTTCCTTTTTTCGTAAAATGAGGAGGATATTGAATCAGAATTTGTTGAGGGGATTGCTTCTTTAGCTTTCATCTCGACTTGACCGTTGCCTTAATCAGATTCTTTCCGAAATCGAAAATCAAACCGGATCCAGAATAAGCTTCTCTAAGCACATCTTCAAGGGCCTGCATGAAATAGTCAATCTCTTCTTCTCCCGAAATTAGGGGAGGAAGTAGTTTTATGATATTAACGTGATCTCCGGCTACTTGGGTGAGAACTCTGTGCTTTGTGAATAACGGCCCTACTATCAGCTGTGCAAAAAGACCTTTGCGGGCCTTCTCGATTATTTTCCAGCGTGCTTTTAGGGAAAATCCAGTAGGTTCAACAAGTTCAATTCCTATCATGAAGCCTTCTCCCCTGACTTCGCCTATGAGGTCGTATGTCATTGAAAGCTCTCTGATTCTCTCCATAAGGTTCCTGCCCATCTCGAGGACGTGCTGTGAAATTGATTCGTCTTCCATGACTTTTAAAGTTGCCAGTCCGGCAACCATGGAGTAGAGATTGGAACCGAAAGTTGATGAATGAACCATCGCCCTTTCCATTGAAGAGAAAACCTTCCTGTGTATTTCAGGCCTCATAAGAACGGCACCAATGGGCATAAATCCACCGGAAAGTGCCTTGGCAACAGTGACAATATCGGGACTAATTCCGTAGTGGTTGTATGCGAAGAACTTTCCGGTGCGATTAAGGCCGGTCTGGACCTCGTCAATCACAAGTAGTGTCCCATACTTTTTACATATTTCACTAACCGCGCTCCAATATTGTGGTTTAGCGACGTATACGCCCTTTCCTTGTATGGGCTCTACCACAAATGCTGCCACATCTCCTTGTGAGATTAACTTTTCAAGTGGATCAACTTCACCAAATTCAACGAAGGATACTCCTTCTATTAGCGGATCGAATTTCTTTTTAAACTCATCGCTTCCATTTAGGGCAAGTGCACCAGTGGTTAAGCCATGAAATGCGTGGGAAGCTGCAACTACTTTCTTGCGCTTGGTTGCGAACCGAGCAAATTTAATTGCAGTTTCGATTGATTCTGCGCCCGAATTTGTGAAGAAGACTTTTTCAAGTCCGTCAGTCTTTAAACTCAGCTGCTCTGCCAGAAGACCCGGAAGAAGCGAGCGCTCCATCTGTACTAGGCTTGGCAGTTCCATATCTATTGCTTCATGCAATGCCTTGGCTATCACGGGGTGGGATCTTCCAAGGGCATATACGCCAAATCCGGCTAGAAAATCAAGATATCTATTACCTTCGCTGTCAAAAAGCCAGGCACCCTTCCCCGATATGTAATCACGATCAAATCCGAGAGTTCTCAGAACTTTGACTAGTTGATGGTTAAGATGTGAAAGATGAAGCGACTCGGCATCGCCGCTTCTTGAATCCAGAAGCTCTTTGATCTCAAACATATTGTCAACCCTTCTCGTAGTGACGGCAACTCGGAGTTTCCGTAATAAGCAAATCCGTAGAGCAACCTACCTCACGCTACTAGTCAAATATGTTGCTTGCATGGCGCTCAAAATTAAAGAATCATTTTGGGACGTTCTTAGAGTTGGTGTTGTTATATTAGAAATCCACTCCGTTTTTCTATTGCGCATTCTTTTGTATTCTTGCTTGTCGTGCCATGATCGTGATATGTTCTGCCAGCAGCCTAGCTTCGCCTAGGTCACGCCATCTCGCAATACACTTGACCGGACCCGGCGTGGAATCAATAGCGAGAGATCCGATCCCAAGCAAACTCTCCCATGGTCCGCAAGTAATCCTAATACTTTGAACTTTATCCATCCTCATTATATCTATTTGTCGTTTCATCCTTCCTCGGCGTATTAATACTGCTGTTGGAGTACTGCCTACACATGTGGCACCGGACCACCAGGGAGCTCTCCAAGCTGCACGGCGAGGCGGATAGTTCATATCCACCCTTGCTAGATCGAGATCAGGCAGCAAAGCGTGTATTGCTGCAAATGCTTGAGACAGTGAGCCCACTGGGAAAAGAACTGTTTGCATCATATTTTGAGATTTCAAATCACCAAGACCAGCCACATTTACCTTCACTCGATACCAACCGAAAGGTCTCCAAACTAGAGGTTGTTCCACTCTGATCGCTTGGACGCGATTGAACAATATCGTTTCGTGGTTTAGAGTCAAGAGTCCATGAGTCAATCGGAAAGCTCCAGGCACTGTGCCTAGCTTGAATTCACTCCACATCGAATACTGCTTTGAGGCAAGCACAGCAGCATAGAACAATAAAAAAGGAAGGAATGCGAAAACCTGTATCACTCCGGTGCTTGCGATAATTGTAATTATTATAACTGTGAGTAACGCAAAGTAGGGTGCGATTCGACAAAGAGTAGATCCAATTAATTCGGACCCTTTAATTGCAATTAGCGGCACTTCCGGCATTTGAGCGATTATCGATGCCATTGGGTCAGACCCCGGAGAAGGCAGAAGAAGAGCAGTTCGTAAATCGTGAGCCTCGTCAATCCTTAAAAATGCCAATACGATCTTAGATCTGGCGCTCCCTGCTACGGTGATTCTAACTACAGCCAACTTGAAAAGCCTTGCCGTGAGCGGTTCGGAAATATCAACAGCCTGAATTCGATTGAGTTTGACGTGCTTGGTGTCTTTAGTAATAAAAATAGTAGAGATTCTCAATTCGCCATTTTCAATCCAAAATTTTCTGAATCTCCATGTAATGAATCCACCTAGAGCAATGATTAAAGGAGTGATAAAGACCGGAAGAATTGAAAGGAAAGTGAATCCAGGAGACCCTGAAGCGGTGTTTTGTCGAGCATTAGTATTTGGAATCAGGATAATGAAAATAACAATCAAAAGAGGGGCAAGCCTAATGAGTGGACTCAGAGGATGCGTCCTTCTTGGAAGTCGCCATCTTGCACGTATTTGGTCCGGATCCTCCGCCATATATGGATACTGTCCGTATGGACTATTCTGAGGTGGAAATTGATTTGCAGGACTATACTGTGGAGGAGGATAGTTTTGCGGAGGGTTCACAATCCTGCCGCCATTGCTTCGCCCAGTGCGGTCATCCTATCTCTTAGCTTAGAAGCTTCTGCATTTTCAAGTCCAACAATAACAGCATCTGTTGTTGCAGCCGCCGTGTGAAGTTTTACCTTTGCAATTCCCAGAGCTCGCTCCATAGGACCGGCATTTAAGTCCACTACTTGCATCCGCCCGTATGGGACCACTACCAGTTTCTTAAAAAAGCGGCCATGCATTACCCAAAGGTCCTCGTCTCTTTCCACAAATCCCCAGCTCTTGTAGTTCTGGACTATTAAGAAAAAGGTGATGCCAAATGCAATAAATCCCAATAGCACCAGAGCTATTCTCAAAATGGGGCTTGCATTCCAAGCAAATGCGGAAACAAGCCACCATGGAAGAGTGACCAGTGGCGCCAACCGGAACACCCTCAAGGTCTTCAATCGAGGAGATACCCCTTGCCACGGCCGGTCTGCCGGCGAGCTGAATGCGTCAACCACGTTCTCTCCTCGTATTGATCGTAATGAAACTAAAGAATTGAAAAAACACTACAGATTTCAAGATTTCACCTTTTTCCCATCGTACCAATCCGGAACAAGGAAATGTGGACCGAGGGCTGTTCTAATTAGTTGAATCCGGCTCCATGGTTACCGAAATCCAACTTCCATCCGCGGTCAAGTTTTGGCAATTCTTAAAGTTCTCCATATTCATTTCAGTTTTAGTTTGTTACCAGTGCAAAGATCTCTCCGATAAATATCCGGTTTCTAGCAGAATTTGCCTTTTTTTGAACGCAAAGTATTCGAATATAGTGTCAGCGATACATAATTTTTTAATTTTTAAAATTTTGGATATAAGAGCGCCAAAAACTGGAGCGAGGTATTGGCAGTTAGGAGTTATAAATGAGCGACACTTCTCAAGGATCCGATTGGTGGATTGCTTCCGATGGGAAATGGTATCCACCCGAGCAGCATCCATCATATGTACAACCGCAGCAGACTTACAGCGCAACTTCACCTGCACAACCTCAGCAGCCCTTCAGTCAACCTCCAACATATGGAGGAGGATATCAAGTTGTTACTCCTCCCAACAGGTACGCTCAGCCTCCAACTCTACAGCCGTCATATGGATCAAAGCCCGGCCTAAATACCTCACTTCCAAATTGGCTCGTAGCGGGCGGCGGATTAGTTGTCTTAATTTCTAGTTTTATTCCTTTTTATACGGGTGGATGTAGCACTTCGTCGCTTCAGAATGGATTCGGCTGCATGAAGCCTTCAACCACATTTGGCCTGCTTTCTGGAACCTATGGCTCGTGGCGATGGCTAATACCACTTATTGCCATTTTGCTACTAGCTGTTGCCGGTGTAGTTATCTCGGGATTGTTAAAGAACAAAGACGTTGAAAAAGCAACTCCATTCGTATTTCTTGGAGGAAGTATTGTCCTGGCTTTGGTTGTGGCAGCTGCGTTGCTTAGTCATAACCCTCTCGGATTCGGAGCCGTAAGCTTTAGTGGATTTTCTCTATCCTTCGGATTAGGAATTGGCGCATGGATCTGCCTGGTTGGAGCACTCGCTTGTCTTGTAGGCGGAGTAATTGGCTTCGTTAAAAGCCGGCACTAGGAAATTAATAAATCTTCAAGATCCATTGTTTACTTGATTTGACAAAAGATTAGGGCGTAAATTTATTCTGTGGACTGCAACCCTTTTTGCTCTGAAATCTAATTTAAAAATTGGAATCGGCAACAAGAATAGAGTCATGAGCTATTTCCAGGTTGTGAAACTAACTTGAATTGTTAGGTAACTTTAGGCTCAACTAACTAAATTTGGAAAGAAGAAGTCGGAGCACATGTGATTCGCTCATTTCCTTATTTTGTTTCTTCGAATCCAATTTGGCAAGTCCGGTGACCAAGTTGCTTGATAGTGAAAAGGCCATAAAGATTTAATTCAACATTGAATTATCTCTGATTTCTTCTTAGGCAAGAGATTATGAAGGCAAAGTCATTGGACACCTTGGGCTGGTAGAATTAAGAAGGTGCCAAAAAATAGCGTAGGAGTCAGAGAATTTAGATTTGCTTCACGAATTTTAGATGTGGCTATTGATCCTTTAAAGCTTAGATTTGGGCGAAGTTGAGATAAGCCAATGAGGATTTCGATTATTGCTATAGGTTCCCGGGGAGATGTTGAACCTCATTTAGCGCTCGCAATAGGCTTGAGTAAAGCAGGACACGAAGTTACTGTTTGCACACATCCGGAATTTGAAGGCTTTGTTAAGTCTCGTTCTATTGGATATAGAGCGCTTTCGGTGGAGGTAAAATCAATACTGGAAGGAAACCTCGGTCATAAATGGGTTGAGGAAGGACAGAATCCGGCACGCACGCTCTACGAAATGGTCCAGTTCGCAAAGCCGCTTGTCAAAGACTTGATGCGTGAGTGCCTGGATTGTGCAAGAGATTCAGAGGCAGTTATATATTCTACGCTTGCTGCCATAGCAGGATCCACGGCGGCCGAATATCTTAAAATTCCCGGCATAAGTTCGCATCTCCAGCCGCCTTCCAGATTGCAGCCATTGCTTGGAGGACCGACACGCAATAGGGAAGCGTTAGTGGGATTATTGGAATGGCTAGCTATTGTAATTTCTGAAAACATTATTTGGAGTCAGCTAAAGTCCCCTTTGAAGCAATGGCGTGAGGAGCTGGGACTCAATCCGAGTATAAAACCCTTTCTAACTTCCGGAATAGATCCCAGCGGGAATCCCAGTCTTTACGCTTATAGCCAAAGCGTAGTTCCGCGGCCCTCCGACTGGCCAGACTTTGTCCACCAAAGTGGCTACTGGTTTTTGCCACAGGACCCAGCCTGGATCCCGCCAGTTGAACTTGAAGAATTTTTAGGGGCGGGCCCTCCTCCGGTATTTATAAGTTTTGGTTCAATGACTTCGTCTGATCCCAAAGGGATTACCGAAACTATTGTTGAAGCTCTAAGTTCCATTGGAGTCAGAGGGATTATTGGCGCAGGCTGGGCGGGTCTTGGCAATGAAAAACTGCCGGACGGCATTATCTGCGTAGGAGCGATGCCCTATGGGTGGCTATTTCCCAAGATGGCGGCAGTAGTGCACCATGGGGGAGCTGGGACTACTTCAACTGTCATGCAATCAGGAGTGCCTTCGGTCGTTATACCTTGCCTGCTTGATCAGTTCTTTTGGGCAAAGCGAGTAGTTGCATTAGGTTTGGGTCCAAAACCGGTGGAGAGGAAAAATCTCAGCGCAAAACAGCTTGCAGATTCAATAAGAGAAGCCCTAAGCACTCCTAAGTATATTGAAAACGCGCAAAGGATCGCTAAGCATCTTGGTTCTGAAGATGGAGTTGGAAAAGCAGTAATTGAAATCAACAGATATTTACTCTCATTTGGCAATGCCCAGTCAGTTTTCGAATAGGTTTCCCAATCTCTTCCGTTTCATTTTTGTTCTTTACTTGAATATGGCAAAGTATTTTGAAATAAGAAATGCAAAGCCTCTTTGGTTCCCAGAATTATATCCACATAAAACTTGTTTCGACGGGTTAGATTTAAAGTAGGTCAAAAGTTCGATTGAACTAATACAGGAGGCCGAATGACTTTTTTTGGAATTACTACCATCCAGCAATACGACAGAGGCGTAGTTTTTCGATTTGGCAAACTTCGAAATGTTAGAGAGCCGGGGCTAAGGTGGGTTATCCCTCTTGTTGATCAAGTTAAGCGGGTTAGTCTTCGAACAGTTACCATGCCTATCCAGTCGCAGCGCATAATCACGAAGGACAACGTATCGATTGCTTTGGCAGGAGTTGCTTACTTTAGAAGGGTGGATGTGGTCAAGTCCATCGTTGAGATAGAAAATGTAAATGCAGCCATTTATGAAATCGCACAGACAACGGTGCGAAATGTGATTGGTCAATCCACTCTTGACCATGTCCTCGGGGAAACTACTGCGCTTAACGCAAAAATAAAGGAGATCCTTGACGAACGTACCGAACGCTGGGGAGTGTTAGTTGAGCTTGTAGAGCTAAAAGATATTGAGCTTCCACAGTCCATGGAAAGAGCCATGGCGAAGGAGGCCGAGGCAGAGCGCGAGAAGCGTGCCAAGATCATTGCTGCTGAAGGTGAAGCACTCAGCGTCGAAAAGCTGGCGGAAGCCGCGGACGTAATTTCTAGCCATCCAATTGCCCTCCAGCTTAGAAACCTGCAGGTGCTGGCAGAGATATCGGTGGAAAAAAACTCGACGATTATTTTTCCGGCGCAGTTCATGGACACCGTAAGGGCAATGGAGCATTTTATTAACCACGAGTCATCAGGCCTATAAGTATTAATTCACCAAAGTATCTTTTTTTAGTTTTCCGAGACCAGAATTTGGAGAAACGCCTGCAAAAGCTCGATATATCTTGTCAAACTTCTGTGCTTGGGCAACCTTTATGGAATTTCAGACTTACTAGATTTATCAAAATACCTGGTAAATCTGCATATTATCGGGTGTGATTACAACAATTGCGAATAAACCGACAATATTATATTGTTTGTACAAGTACTTGACATTTTTTGGTTTTTGTCTATAATAGCTATATTGCGATGCAATATCCCGATTCATCGATCCCATGGAGAAAAATCCCTTGACTGCTGCTAGCTCTGAAATGAATAACTCAGGTATTTCAATAGATACATCCCAGGTTGCTAAACCCTTGCCAACTGTTAGCTGGCATGACCCTAAACGCTACCTTTGGCTACTGGGATTATTGGTTCCCACCTTGCCATTCATGGCGTACCTTTTAGCAAAAGTATCAGGTCTTGGCTTTTTCTGGTGGTGGGGACCTATTTTTATTTTTGGAATTATGCCAGGTTTAGATACCCTGGTTGGCCGGGATGGACTAAACCCTCCGGATGAAGTAATTGCCAGGCTTGAGGCAGATCGATACTATCGCTGGTGTACATACCTTTTCTTGCCTATTCAATATGCTTCACTTATTTGGGCGTGCTGGATGTGGGCCCATGGAGGGCTTTCAGTCGTAGACAAAGCTGGCCTAGCCCTCACCATAGGAAGCGTAAGTGGAATAGCTATTAATACTGCACACGAACTTGGGCACAAAAAAGAAACGGTTGAAAGATGGCTTTCTCGGGTCGCACTCGCACAAACGGGCTACGGCCACTTTTTTATTGAGCACAACAGAGGCCATCACGTGCGTGTAGCAACCCCTGAAGATCCGGCTAGTTCGCGCTTGGGCGAAAGTTTTTGGGCATTTTGGCCAAGGACGGTTTCTGGATCGTTCAAAAGCGCATGGAGACTGGAAAAGACGAGGCTCAATCGGTCGAATAAGAGCCCTTGGACTCTTAAGAATGATGTCTTGAATGCATGGGCCATGTCAGTTGTCCTGGCTGCCTGTCTCCTCATCGCATTTGGAATCGGCATTGCACCGTGGCTAGCGATTCAAGCGGTATTTGGGTTTTCACTACTTGAAGTTGTTAACTACCTGGAGCACTATGGACTCCTCCGGCAAAAAAGTGAGGACGGGAGATATGAAAGATGCCAGCCTAGACATAGCTGGAATTCAAATAATGTGTCATCAAATGTCCTTCTCTATCATTTACAGCGCCACAGCGACCATCACGCAAATCCCACTAGAAGGTATCAGGCTCTTCGATCATTTGATGAAGCTCCCGAACTTCCGAGCGGCTATGCGACAATGATTGTTCTTGCATACATAACGCCTTTATGGCGGAAAGTTATGGATAAGAGAGTACTTGCGCACTATGGAGGGGATGTAACGCTTGCGAACATTCACCCCAGAAAGGCTTCGAAAATACTTCGCCGTTACGGCAATAAAAGCATGCCAAGCAATGAAAACCCGGGTTCTGTGGCGGCTTAAGATGACTGCCTATAAATGTCCGGTATGCGACTACAAGTATGACGAAGAAATAGGCGACTTGCGAGAAGGCTATCCTCCAGGCACTAAATGGGAAGACGTTCAGGACAACTGGACGTGTCCCGATTGCGGAGTACGCGAAAAAGTTGACTTTGTTCAAGATTGACTTCACTGAATTTGAATATTTTACTAAAACTAAAAAAGGATAACTACCAACAATGAAAATATGGCAATGCCAGCAATGCGGATTTGAATACGATGAAGCTAAAGGTTGGCCTGAAGAAGATATTGCCCCCGGAACGAAGTGGGAAGACATTCCAGATGATTGGTCGTGTCCGGATTGCGGTGCAGCCAAAGCAGATTTCGAGATGGTTGAAGTCGGCTGAAATGAAAGTTGTTATAGTGGGCACAGGTGTTGCCGGAGCCAGTGCTGCTATTGCACTTCGAAATGAAGGCCATAGAGGTCCAATTACCCTTATTGGCAGTGACCCCGAAGATCCTTATAGAAGGCCACCCTTATCTAAAGATTTTCTTGGCGGCACTATGCCAGTTGAACGCACCAGATTAAAACCCCCGACAATTTGGGCGGAAAAAGAGATCGAATTGATAAAAGGTGCAAATGCCGAATCAATAGACGTAGGAGGAAAAACTATTCACTTGGATTCCGGGCAAGTTCTCCAGTATGACCAACTACTACTTGCAACAGGAGGACGACCCAAAGTACTTAAGTCGGAATTTATGGACATGACCCACGTTTATACTCTCAGACATCTCAGAGATGTAGCTCCACTTCGCAATGAGCTTAATGCGGGATCGCATTTAGTTGTGGTTGGAGCCGGATTAATCGGGTCCGAAGTAGCTGCCACTGCTAAAGGGCTCGGCGTGAAAGTGACAATACTCGAAGCAGCGTCAGCACCAATTGCCCGACTGATGCCCGCCTGGCTGGGGGAGAAAGTTGCCAGCCTTCACAAAGACATGGGCGTAAAGATGGTAATGAATGCGAGAATTGAATCTTTTAATCAATACGAAGGCGGTGTTCGAATATCTATGGCGTCTGGCAACCGAATAGACGCCAATGCCGTCTTAGTGGCAATAGGAATGACACCAAACATTGAACTGGCTGCCAACGCCGAGATTGAGGTGGCAGATGGAATTGTAGTGGACGCATATGGACGAACTTCGCAAGACAGTGTTTGGGCAGCGGGCGATGTGGCAAACATGGAAAATGGCTTTTTGGGTGGCAGGTATAGAATCGAGCACTGGACTAACGCACAAGACCATGGTGTTGCAGTGGCTAAAAATATACTTGGCCAAAATGCACCTTATAATCCTGTTCCTTGGTGTTGGTCAGATCAATACGGGGTTAGCCTCCAGATATGTGGATGGCCGGATGCCTCAGATGACGTAGGAGTTCGGGGAGATATAAACTCAAACTCATTTCTGACCTTCTTTCACAGGAAAGGCCGACTAGTGGGATCTATAGCGTTTTCGAAGCCCAAAGAACTGAGAGCAATTCGTGAGCTAATTGGAAAAAGTCCATTTATAAGTCCAGAGTTATTATCCGATCCCAAAGTTGATTTGGCAGAACTTGCAAAGTCTCAAATTGAGGCAGAGCAGTTCGAAAATAAGAGGAATGAAACCGCTGCCATAAAGGATTTAGTCCGTGAAAGATGATCTTCACATCAATAGAGCTCAAAACATAAGAAGCGAGGCCCGTTTAAAACTGCGAGATGCAATATTGGATTGCGCAAGGCATCTTGCGATTGATAAAGGCTGGTCAGATGTCAGGATGAGCCAAATCGCCGCTTTAGTTGGAATAAGCCGCCAAAGCCTCTACAGTGAATTTGGAGACAAAGAAGAGCTTGGCAAAAAAATGGTTATTAGAGAATCATCTCGATTCTTCGACGGGATAAGAGCTGCATTAAACGCACATCCGACGGATCTCATTGCTGCTGTTGAATCTGCCGTTGAGTTGACTTTAAGGGAGGCGTACGGCGATCCGTTGCTGCACTCAATTCTCACTAACGCAAGAGGAGGCGACTCGAGTTTAATTAGGTCTTTGACTACTGAGTCAGCTCCAATACTAAACGGGGCGAGCGAAGTCATTCTTAATTATGTGAGAACAAACCATCCGCAGCTCCCGGAAGATTTAGTTTTGGATGTAGTTGACTCAATAATACGTCTCACTGTGAGCCATCTGGTACTCCCAGTTGAGGAGCCTGAGATTGTAGCCAAGAGGCTTGCGCGTCTTACAGCACTAGTTGTCAACGCATCGGTGAGCGAGTCAGCGCAATTGGGTTTTTAATTGCACATTCTATAAGCGGCATTGGAAATGCAAGCAACTGATTTTGGATTTCTTAAGCGAATTCTATAAAGAACTTTTAGCTTGAACTAGGGCACCAATTTGGGCTGATCCTTGCTTAAGGCGCAAGTGCTCTTCACATCAGTAATTAAATAAACCGAGGCAGGTGGAGTTGAAAAGCACAAAGTAGCTGCCGCATTAGTGATTTGGAATTGACAATAGGGAGTGTAGCTTTCAATTTAAGTGGAATGGAGAGCGAATGCTCAGTCTTGTTATTTTACCAAATTGGAAATAACACGGATGTTAGAAAACTCTTAAAACAGTTCACGAGATGGACCATTGATATTCGTTGAGTGTTTATATTTAGCCGTTAAGCTAATTTATCAAGATAGGATCAAGCCCACAAAGACGCATTATCGCAGGCCATCTAGCAGAAAAATTACCTGCTAATTCTTCTTGGGTTTCAAGCATTGCTTAGTACACTCGATATTTTCAATTTTTGACTCTATATTGGAAGCCAGCCCTAAAGTTTCCCAAGTTTAGAACTTCAGATGCTCAAAGCGCCAACTCTTTCGATTTCATAAGTGTGGATGAGGACGTCCAATTTGATTGAATTGAGGATGATTTAATGCCGGAGAAATACTGGTCCACGTTTTGGCTCAAATTGGTGGAATTGGGATAATTTAGGCATTTATGGCCAACTAATTGCGCTGGTAGTGAAATTAGTTTAATATTGAGCTATACGGAGGCTCACATATGAAAAGGAACATTCTATTTATCACTACAGACCAGCAGAGATTCGATTCAATCGGTTGCAATGGAAACGAGGTTGTAAATACGCCGAATATTGATTATTTAGCAGCACATGGCATCAATTACACAAGGGCCTACAATCAAAATACAGTTTGCATGCCGGCTAGATCCTCCATGCTTACTGGCCAATATCCCAGAACCCATGGAGTCATCGCCAACGGAATTCCGCTTCCCCTGGATGCACCTAGTGTCGCAAAGTATTTATCTGAAAGAGCGGGCTATGCAACCGCCCTGATCGGAAAGGCGCATTTTGAGCCGGGAATGGACATAAAGGGAATTTACCAAGAATCAATTCGCTCCAGGAGAATGGACACAGGAAGTTTTCGCGGATTCGATTATTCAATACAGGCTATGCACGCAGCAGCTTGGAATGACTATCCAATAAGCCATTATGGGAGATGGCTAAGAGAGAATCATCCAGAACATATGCACAGTTTTGCCGATCTCCTTGGGGCCAAACCAGGTGGAGATACCGGGGCTCCGGAAACAAAAAATAATCCCATTCCAACCGAGTGGTATCACACTGATTGGGTAGCAGACATGACGGTCAACTGGCTGGATTCGCTAAAGAGCGACAGGAACTGGTTCTGCTGGATGAGCTTCCCAGATCCTCATCACCCGTGGGATCCACCAAAAAACGAACTAAATCGGATTAATTGGAAAGATCTCGATCTTCCACCGGGCCACCCCGGTTCGGATGAAAACATCCGCAAGGTTCTGGGGGCTAAACCCGCCCACTGGCTCGCATGGTATGAGGGAAAATGGTTTAACCAAGAAGGCGGTCCAGGAGGGTTTTCTCCGGGAGCACTGACGCGAGATCAAATACTTGAAATAAATGCCAAAGTCCATGTAATGAATGAATTAATTGATGAAGCATGTGGAAAAGTCATTAAAAAAATCAAGGAGCTTGGCCAATTTGAAAACACCGATATATTTTTCACAACCGATCATGGAGAGTTGCAAGGTGACTACGGATTTATTTTCAAAGGCCCTTTCCACGTCGATTCGCTAATGAGACTTCCCTTTATTTGGAAACCAGCGCCGGTAGCCGGAATTACACCCGCGGTAGTTAACAATCCCGTCGAACAGATTGACTTAGTTCCAACTTTTTGCAAGATCGCAGAAATTGAAATACCCGAGTGGGCACAAGGACTTGAACTGCCGGTTGAAAATGGAATAGGCCGCGAACGCGCCTTGTGCGAATGGGACAGTCAGTTTCCAGGTTTTGGAATGCATCTGAGAACCATTTTCCGTGATGGCTGGCTATTAACCAAATATCTCGAGAGCACCGATGGCGTTCCAAACGGGCTTGAAGAACTATGGGGCGATAACGTATTGAATAAATGTGGAATTCACTACGATGGCACCGAAGGTGAATTTTATAACGTGGAGCAAGATCCCCACCAATTCGAGAATCTTTGGTCTGACCCAGAGTACGCAAGCATAAAAAACGACCTAATTGCTGATCTTTTTGATTCTTTGGTTGACCCAAGAGTAACCCCGTTGAAAGTCGAAGCCCCCGCTTAGCATCATCGCTCGCTTATTTCTTCCTGAGTTTGCGCTTCGGGAATTCTTGGAGAATCAGGTTGAGACCTAAGTTTTTTACGTCGAGTGGCTGCTGCCATTGAGTCTGCGAAAAGAAGAAGTACTCCTATCCAAATCCAGTTGGCTTGGGGGTTAAATGTGTTGGGCCAACCGGCACCAAACGTGTGTGGATGTGTAGCTTGCGTGTATGTTATAGATGCCCCGGCCGCAATAATAAAAGCTACCGATCCAATATTGGTAATCCAACGAAGCCATTTGACCTCCATCACTAAGAATGTTGCAATAGCCACGATCACACCTAGCTTAGGAAGGTAAAAGAAGCCGGCAACACTTCCTGTCAGAAGAGATACCGGTATTGCCACCAATAGAGAAGTTCTGAAGTTGTGGCCAAATAATGGCAGTTGCAATTTGGGCACAGATTGTGAAAAAGTCTCTTCGACAGTTCTAGTTGCAACCATCGTTCCGTTTTTCCATTTGAACCTGGATTTGCCGTGCTTTCTTTTCCTTCTTGATTTCGCTCTTCGTCTCAATGGAATAAAAGCAAATATGGAGCACAAACCTATTGCGCCTGCCGAAGTAATAAGCGACACATCAATGACATGTTGCGGAGTAAAAGTCAGAGTGACGTCTATAGTGTGGACTCCGGGCGGTGGATTTATAAGCCATCCATTTGCATATCCATCAATCAAGTTTGACTTTGCACCGTTTAGATCTGAATATTTCTTCCCATCAATTGTGCCATAAGCTTGCCACCCCGAATCCTGACTTTCACCCAAGACTAGCCAAACTGGGCCTCCGGTGGTTTGAATCGAGACTTTTACGTTGGTGGCATTCTCGGAAAGTATCCTGATGTGCGATGATGGCTCGGGGCTAGGCGCTCTTTGGACATACCCGTCGCTCGTTAACGGCTCAGAAGCGCCGCCTGCAGCAGAATCTAGAACAAGTTCATTTATGTCAAAACCAAAGTCTTTCCCAATGGATGTCTCAAGTAAATGACTTCCTTTGGAAATAGTTACGCCGTTAGCATTCGGACCACAACCAACAACTCCTAAATTTCTTCCGGAAAGTGCATCTTGTGTGGTTCCGGTAATCTTGACCCAAACAGGAGAGCCATCTAAAGTAAGCAGGTCCGGTCGGCAGACATTCGGCATTTGGGCCGGCAGGTTTGGGATATTCACACCTGGGATATCAAATTCTATTATCCCTACAGGAAGCACTACCGGCTCTAAGGTGTAGTAGTCGGGAGTAGTTGCAGGTCTAATTGACTGAATGGTTAACCTTATTTCTCTCCCGGAAAGCCGAGCAAAGGATAAATTTAAAACTAAATCATTTCCAACTACACTTCTTGGAAGGTTTTTCGGCAAAAAGATTGTCCGCATTCCCTGCTCGGTTGAGATAGTAACAGATTCGGGAATTGAGTGGTGGCCGTCGGCAAGAATCTGCAACTGTACTTGGTCCATTGTCACCGGAGTTGGCGTATCAACTTCGATCCAGGCGCCCAGTTGTCCGCCTATCCCAAGTCCGGGCTCCCACGCAGTTTCAGGATTGCCATCAAATGCAGCTGCCGCATCTGCACCCGGATCTCCGGGAAGTCTTCCTATGGATCTCGCAACAGGTTGGAGTCCCGGAGGGTTAGGAGATCTGCCGGTAAGTATGTCTATTGTTTGGTCGGGTAGTTCGGAGGAGAGAGTTGCGTTTCCCGAGATTGAGAAAGTTCTAGTTGCGGGCAGTGAAACTTGCCGGTTCATGTTTATCTCCGGGCTAGTCCTTGGGGGGAAATTGCTGGTTCTTTGGCGAGAGTAAATCAGGAGCAATCTGTGTGATTGGGATGAAGTACCAAGGCTTGACAACAGATCGGTAGGGGGACGAGCCACTACTGTAACAGTCTTGTTAGCTATCCGAACTTCGGCAAAACCGATATCGCCTATTGGATTAGGTACTATATTGTGCAAACCGGTGACAGTTATAGTGACTGATGAAAACGTTCGTGTAGGAAACGTGATTGTTTGGCCCAATCGCGTTAAGGAGGAAGCCCCAAGCGAGGCCACTATGGAAGATTTATCATCAAAAGTTAATTTGACTTGGTCAATCCACCTGTCCGGCAAAACAAAAAGCGGTTGTTGAAGATTGATAGTGCCAGTTGTGACCGGGGAATCAAACTGGATTTTCAGCCATTGTCCAATAGGGTCTATAAAGCCACCCGTTAACCATAACGTATCGGGGTTCCCATCCATTGCATTAGTCGGTTGGTCTTCAGGCGTAAGTCCTATTGGATTTCCAAAAGAGGAAGCAGTTATTAGTTTGACGCCCTTTTGAAGGGCAACGGTTTGAGTAGCGGTACCCGTTGACGGGAAAAGCTCGAGAGCCGCATATGAAGGATTATTGCTCGTTAATGGCTCGGTTGCAGTTTGGGTATATCCGATAGAGTCTCTGATTGTACCCCATTCCCGTAGTTCTCTCCTGTTAGTATCTGTCACTACGAGTGTGGAATCCGGAGTAACAACGCTTTGCAATTTAGAAGGCGACCCGGCGTAACTTCCACTATAAAGAATCGTCGGATTCCCATCAAGAAGGCCCGAGTTTGCAGCAGCCACAATTCCGGAACCTCCCCCATCAATTATTACCGGAGCACTAGGCGACTCCAGCCTGACTATGGGCCTTGCATTAGGAACCGGAAAATCAGTCAAAGGGTTTGGCCAAGGCGTCGAATCGGGCAAAGAAAGAGTTTGCTCATTCCATAGGGGCAAACCATGGGTCGGATAGTTTGGAATCGGTTGTCCAAATCCAATTGGACTACTAAGTCCCGTCGGAGTCGGGCTAAACCACGACATTACATTTTTAGGCGGGGGAAGGTTATAGTGCTCATAGGCAATATCAGATGTAATCAAAATATCTCCGGCGCTCATCAGCCTTGCAACTGCTGAAACGCCTCTGGGATTTAAAGTAGACAACTGGACAGTATTATCAAAAGCATCCAGTAAATCTACCGAAGCAGTAGAGCCCATAGGGACTTGCCTTCGTTCAATTACGGGTCTATTTATAAGTCCGGGCAGTATCGGGTCAGTTGTAGTACCAAATCTGTAGGTCTCAAAATCCTGACCGGGAAGCTGCATGACTCTGGTAGAGTCGCCCTTTGACGACAGGTAGTTTGCAGCTTGATACCAGTAATTTGGAATGTCATTTCTTGCAGCTACTGCCGGCACGTACTGACCGTTAAAAAGCGCAGGCTGATTTGCTATGGCTGCACCGGAGATAACTGCCGCAACAGCGATTCCCAGAAACTTCCATTTTCTGGAAATCGCATCTATGCCTCCGCCAAGGAGCATCGCAATTCCTAAAACTATTAGAGGAGTAGCTCGATCTGTGGAGCGAAGCGCTAGTCCGGCTTCGCTCGACGAGATAAAGCGGCTAAATAGAGTTCCAAAAGGAGTGGAACTCCCATACGGGTGGGCTCCAACGCTTAGAATTGTGCCCACGAGTATTAAAAGAATAAAGTAGGTCCTTGATCGCCATCGAATAATTGCTGCAGACACAAACCCAAGCGCTGGAATTCCAAAAGATAAACCAACCAGCCAGGCCCAACTTTGATAAGGAATGGAAGCAGGAAGAATCGAGCCGTAAGAGTCCGAACTGTAAAAATACCAATAACCTAAACCACGAAGCGATTCCGCTGCAGATGAAGTGGATGCTATCGCCTGCTCTGTTTCGGTGTATTTCAAAATATTTAAGCCGTACTTAGCTTCCGCCCAAAGGCCAGCTATCCACCAAAGTGAAACTGCGACGGAAGCCACGCCAATTTTAATAAACGTGGATATAAATCTTGAAAGTCGAATTTCTTTCGTAAAGAGTGCGAAAAACAACCAAAGTGCAGGAGCAAATCCTATATATATCAAAGCAGTTGCATTAATAGAACTAGTCAGGGCGAGAGTGACGCCAAAGCCGCCCACATACTTCCATCCGCCTTTTCTGGCAGCCTTGATGGTCAGACCTAGCATCCAGCCCAGTCCTGACCACGGAGCCAGTAGCGCCGAGGCAAATTCGACGTATTGCAATACATATGGAGACAACATAAACACCAAGCCGGCCGCAAGCGAGGCCTGGCCACTTAAATTAAGCGTTCTACATAGATAAGCAATTCCAGTCGCAGCACCGAATAGTAAAGAGCCAACCCACAATCTTTGTGCAACCCAAACAGGAATATCAAAATGTGCAAATACGCTATACCATGGCCCCATTGGAAATAGGTACCCAATATTTTGGTGGGTAACGGATCCAAGGTCAGTATTAGGCATCCAAATTGAAGCAACTCTTTGGGTGTACTGACTTGGATTTATATATAGGTATTGCTTGGTGTCAACTGAAATCCAACCGGGGCGAGTTAAGAGTTGCGGGATGTAGGCAACAGCGCCAAAAATGAGAGTAATTAGAGAAGTGGTACTAAATAGCGCGGCAAAAAGCCGAGATCTCGTCTTCTCGGGGACTTTTGTTGGCGCCGATTCGGAAGCTATCGGGTTAATGTCTTGAAACGCCCTAGTCACTTAATACAAGGTTACGCGTTCTACAATTGTTTCTCTTAACACCACCGAGAAACTAGCATTAAGCTGGAAAAATGACAAGTTTATGGAGAGACGATGAGATATAAGGATTAAAAGTGAAATTTAGTCTCACGCATATTCGGCAACAGAGGCCAATAAACCATCTCTCCATTTAATTAAGTTCTCCGACTTTTCTTCGGCTGTCTTGCCAAAACGAACGATTACCATATCGAGCACCGGTACCACAAATATAAATTGACCTTCATACCCGCTTGCAAAAAAAGTTCCAAATTCGTCATTGGCACACCACCAATGTTTAGAGTAAAGCCTTCCTGATTCTTCCTCTACTGAAAGTGGCGTCCTTGCTTGGTCAACCCAGGAAGACGGAACAATCTGCAAGCTGTCCCAAAATCCGCCTCTCAAATATAAGTATCCAAACTTTGCAGCATCCAGAGCCCTGAGATAAGCATAAGATGAAGCTATCCATGTCCCCTTCTCGTCAAATCCAAGTCGGCAATCTTTTATTCCAATAGGGTGAAACAAGCGAGAACTTATGAACTCTTCCAACCGGAGTCCGTGTCCTATCTTTGATGAAACAATTGATGACACTATATTTGAGGTTCCACTTGAGTAGTTGAAATGGTCTCCGTGGAGAAATCTAAATGGTCTAGACATAGCATATGCAACTACGTCGTCTTTGCCCTGTCCAAATAACATTTCAATGACGTCAGATACCTCACTGTCGACGTATTCTTCCTTGAAATCCAGTCCATCCCTCATCTCAAGCAGGTCGTTTAAAGTAATTTTTGATCGAGGATCTTCGGGGTCATTCCACATCTCCACCAAGCGATTTTCAGTTAAATCAATAAATCCATCCTTTAACAAGATGCCGACCAATGCATGAAGGATTGACTTAGCCATTGACCAAGAAAGGAGCTGGGTGCTGGAATTTACAACCTCGCCGCTCCCGTCAAAACTAGGTAGCTGCCCGCTATAGCGCTCAAAAACTAGCTCGCCGTCTTTGACAATAACTAGAGAATAGGTCTCGCCATATGAGTGGCTATCCTTAAAAAGCTCTTCAATGTGCGCTTTTGACTTGGCACCAAGCTTAGAAGTCCCCATTGGCCATCTAATAGTTGGCCACTCTAGATGTGGTGGCTGAGACCTAAGGGGTGGCAACAAAACCATTTGAGCGAAGCGATCGGAACTAGAGTTCATTAGTACTACATATTAGGCGACAAGTCCAAAAGACGCCCGGAGTAATTTTAAAGTGCTACCGGCCAGCTAAAGTCATATTCCGTAAGACCTTGATATCCTTTAGATTTTTTCCATCTGTCAAAGTCATTAGCCCATTCACGGTGCCACTCCCTTTGCATTTCGAACAGCTTTTCAATCGTTAACTGTGCAATTTCTGGATATTTAAGAATTATTTGCTTTGTCAGAAGTAATGTTGCCAAAGTGTCGTCAAGAGCCTGGTGGAGCTCTCCTGTCGAAACATTGTAGTAGAGACAGAGATCTGCAAGCTTCCTTGAACCTTTTCTGAACTTCTCAAACTTTCGATCCAAGATAAGCGGATCAATTAGGCTTTTCCATTCCAATTTGGACACTCCAGCCATTTCGAAAATGCGCTCGGAAATTGTAACGTCAAAAGAAGCGTTCATTGCCACGATAGGAAGACCGTCGGCAATGGGCACGCTCAATAGCGAGTGGAGGCGCTTTGCCGCTTCTAATAGCACAACACCCTCAGCATCAATTTGAGCATCGGTAATTCTGTGAACCGATCGTGCGCCATCTGATATTGCAATTCCCGGTTTGACTAAAAAGACATCCTTGTCTATATTCCCGGATGGGTCGACTTTAACTACCGCAATCTGTACCGGCAAATCTACTCTCGGATCTGCTCCAGTTGTTTCTAAGTCAAAGCCGAACCAGGGACCTTCAGTCCAATGCTCTGAGACACGAGGTGAATCACCTTCTAAGAATTGCACTTTGGCTAGTTAAATTTATCGAGTTCGTCGAGGATCGCTTTATACTTAACGTCGAAATCGGGAACTTCAACTCCTTTGTATTTTGAATATTCAAGTTCACCCAAGTCACGATAGAAACCATCTTTACGGCGTTTCTCCTGAGTATCGCTCAATTTTCCTTGAGCCGATGAAACACCTTCTTGCGCTTTAGCTGCTATCTGTGATGCTTGATCGCGCATTTTGTCCATCAATCCCATCTGGCACCTCCGTTCAATCGCCGATTGGGAGATATTTTCCCTTTCGGAGTCCATATTACCTCGATTGTGTTGCGACCCCAATGTCGTAGGCTTATTTTGTGGAAATTACGACATGGATAGTAAATGCGTTTGCCGAGGGGCACTTCAGTGGCAATCAAGCAGGGGTATGTATTTTGAACTCTCCAATAAACGAGATTGCAATGCTGAACATTGCCAAAGACCTGGGATTTAGTGAAACCGCCTTCGCTGTGAGGACTGGTAAGGGAAATTCATTTGATTTGAGATGGTTTACACCTGGTGAAGAGGTGGATTTGTGCGGCCATGCCACTTTAGGCGCGGCTTTCGTGATTTTCGAGCTAGGGCTAATTGAAGCGAGTCGTGTCGATTTTGAAACGAAAAGCGGGCTCATTAGTGTCGAGATAGATAATAACGGCTACTTGTCACTGACTTTAGAAAGAGAAGATCCACTTAGTTCAAATATGGATTTAGGGCAAGTATCTGAAATGTTGGGCGTCGAGGTCTTAGAACTTTTTGAAACCAAAAGAGATCTTTTTGCAGTTGTATCTGATTCTTCCGTTTTGAAAAGTATTAAACCGGATTTAGACCTGATAGCGGCTCTCCCCTTTAGAGCAGTAGTGGCGACGTGCGGTCCCTCAGCGGGAGTCAGCGACTATTCTCTTCGTCTATTTGGGCCAAAAGTGTCCATTCCGGAGGATCCTGCAACAGGGTCTGTTCAAGCAGTTTTGGGCCCGTTTTGGAAGGCTCGTCTGGGCAAAGACGTTTTCGGAGCAACTCAGATGTCGCAGAGGGGTGGCAAGCTTCGAGTAAATGTTGTAGGTGACAAAGTTATTGTTCAGGGGAAAGTTGTTACTGTCATGAAAGGCTCTATTGAGCTCAAGGAGTAAGAACTTTAATATTGACAAGTTAGCCTTGGGGAGTATTTGTTTGCTTTAAAAGAACTCAAAGAAATTCGCGCTTTTAATCAGAAACGATCACTAACCTACATTCAAGTAGAAAGGAATGTAAATGACTATTAAGACGAGACGCATAGGAAGCCTAGAAGTGTCTTCAATTGGCTTAGGCTGCATGGGAATGAGTGAGTTTTACGGCACGTCTTTTGAATCCGAATCGTTGGCCACGATAAATCGAGCTATAGATTTAGGAGTTACTTTTTTAGATACTGCCGACGCTTACGGACCGTATAAGAATGAAGAGCTTGTCGGCAAAGCAATCGCTAGAAGAAGGGATGAAGTAGTAATTGCTTCTAAATTTGGCCTGGTAAGGAACGAGAAAGGTGAAAGGCTGGGCATTAGGGGAGACGCTCAGTATGCCACCAAGTGCCTTGACGCATCTCTGAAAAGGCTAAATATTGATGCAATCGATCTTTATTATCTTCACCGACCGGATCCGAAGACGCCAATTGAAGAAACCATAGGCGCAATGGCTGGATTTGTCGAAGCCGGAAAAATAAAACACATTGGCGTATCTGAGGTAAGTGCAGAAAGTCTTAGGCGAGGTCACGCAATTCATCCAATAACTGCGACTCAAAACGAATGGTCTCTTTGGAGCAGAGACATTGAAATTGAGATAGTTGCAACCGCCAGAGAGCTGGGCATTGGAATAGTGGCTTACTCTCCTCTGGGAAGAGGCTTTTTAACAGGAACTATCAAGTCACCTGATGATTTTGCTCCGGATGATTATAGAAAATTTCTTCCTCGATTTTCTGGCGATAACTTTTTTAACAATCTTGAACTTGTAAAGACAGTCAAAGAAATAGCCGAGAGCAAGGGATGTACTCCCAGCCAATTAGCACTTGCTTGGGTTTTGTCAAAAGGAGACGATGTTGTCCCAATTCCTGGAACTAAGCACGTGAAGTACCTCGAGGATAATTTTGGAGCATTAGACGTCAATTTAGATGAAGAATCAATTGCCAAAATTGACGAGGTATTTCCGATCGATGTTGCTTATGGTCAAAGATATGCCGACATGTCTCCCATCAGAGCCGAAACCCCAAAGCTGAGTTAGGGTTCTCTTTTTAGAGCTAAGTGTAATTAGATTAATTGAATTACTCAGTTCTTGAACTAAGTGCCTTCCATAAAGAAGTGTAGTTAGGCCAGGTTATGGAATCAGTTACCCAACCAGCCGCTTCGAGTTCCATTTGCAGTTTTGGAAGATTGCGCCAAGGAACGCCCATATCAGTATGATGGGCTAGGTGCCACCCGGCATTAAAAGGAACAATAAAGAACCTCGCAATCAAATGTTGTTTGACATGGTGAGTAGTTTCACGCCTGTCCGAGGATTGCTTCATTCCCCCATGCTCAGCAATCGCCCGAAGTCTGTTTAAAACCCTCCAAGAAGTCATCCAAGGGATGAGCCAAAGTCCGAAATACGCCAGGGGGTAACCAGCTAGTATGCAGACGAGCAGAAGTGCCACCTGCGTGGCAATAATTGGCAATGCTATTGGTCTGGCAACTTTGTTGAATATTGCCTTTATGAGAACTTTAAGGTTTTTCCATCCGCTAACGCCAAAGCCATCTCTACTCAGTTTTCTTTTGAAGCTTGCTTTAGAGATTGGGTAATCTCGGTAAAGTGACAGGTCGGGTTCTTTTGGGCCAAGTTCGTCTCTGTGGTGGGAAAAATGACTTATTCGGTAAAAGGAAAACGGAATAAAAGCTGGATAAGCCAGGAACCATTTGCCAAAAAAGTCATTCAACTTCTTGTTTCTAAACATCAGCCTGTGGGCGGCTTCGTGGGCAAGAATTGAAAATCGAGCAAAAGTTGCGCCCATTAATACGATTGACACGGCATAAACCGCTAAATTATTAATCCATATGGCAGCACCAATTGTAAAAAATGCCTGCGACCAGCAGAGAACCAGGCTGCCTATATTAGAAAGACTGGCAATTTTTCGTAGTTCTGCCCTAATTTCGGGAGTTGGCATTCCTGATTTTGTTAGGCGGTCAGTAGGGAGAACGTCGGTCAAACTTTCTCGTTTAGGCACCATTGCCAAAGTCACAAACCCATTATATTACAGAAATACATCACATGTCAAATTTACGTAAGTTCAGTGCCAGATCCGTTATTCTCTCTGTCTTGTTGGGGACCGAGCCTCCTAAACTCCCTGTTCAATTGCTGGTTCGAACTACCGAGTTATTCGGTATATCCGAAGGGACCACCAGAACTGCGCTTTCTCGAATGACTTCATCCGGTGAAATCTCTTCCGAGGATGGCTGGTATGAGCTAAGTGCAGAAAGGCACTTGATTAGGCAACGGCTCCAAATTGAAGGACGACATGGTCCCACCAAAGAGTGGCTAAATGATTATTGGGTCCAGGCAGTCGTTACAGCCGAGCGTCGAAGCGCCGCGGATAGAGCCGAGCTAAGGACGAAGATGTCCGGCTTTCACATGGGAGAGCTCAGAGAGGGAGTTTGGATTCGACCAGACAATCTTGAATTTGGCAATTTACTTGAGCATCTTCACCTTACTTGGTTTAAAGTAATTCCAATTGATACTCCTTCTGATCTCGTCTCGAAATTGTGGGACCTCAAGGGCTGGAACAGCAAAGCAGGATCTATAACTGTCAGACTTTTAAATCAACTCCCAAAACTAAAGGCCGAAGATAAAATTTCAATGAGAGCTGGATTTGAACTAAGTGCTGAAGCGCTGAGACACTTAAAATCAGATCCGCTACTGCCCACAGCTCTTTTGCCAAGCTCCTGGAAAGGTGATGAGCTCAGATCGACTTACGATAGCTTTGATCTTGCCTTTAGAGAACTTTTAGTCCATTGGTTTGGGATTGCCGGAACCATTTAGACAGTTTGATGTTAACAACTATTTCCAAAAAAGTTTACGTTGTTACTAGTTAAGACTGACGAACTGCCTGGGCCTTGCGCCGATACTATTGCAGAGGATTGTCCGGCTCCTGGCGTACTTGTCATCACCGGATTATTAAATGAGAGCGTTTTACTCTGCACAGTACTAGTTTGCCCGGCTGCAATATTGATATTTGTTGAACTTTGGCTGAATGGATAGGAGCTACCCTGGCAATCTACTTCCGTGCCAGAGAATTTAAGGTTAAGAGTGCCTCCCGTGCCTGGATTCAAATAAATTGTGACCGTCGCGATGCAAGTTGAGGGTATTACTGCGATACCGGGTGAAGGATTTGAACACGTAGCAATTGACATATTGACACTCCGTATCGAAAAAGGACTGGCGAGAGTAGTCGAAGGTGTCGAGGTATTAGTTGTCGTAGAGGTAATTGGAATCAATGAAGTAGTTGTCGATGGAGGTGGAAGCGATGTCGAAGTCGGTGGTGCTAATGACCCAAGCTGCTGGTTGCTCGATAAATAACCTGGCTTTGAAGCCACTACTGTTATTGGAGCATTAGATGAAGCAGGTGCAATAGTAAGGCTTAGGGCACCATTATTTACAACTCCCCGTCCTAGAGGAACGTTGCCTTGGATTACAGTAAGTTCCGTTCCATTTGGAAGGTTTGAATTGGCCAGATTCACTATGTTTCCATTTAAAATAGCAGACTTTAACATGAGGTTTTTTGGCTGATCCCTTAATATATTCATTGAAGGGTCACCAAAAAGGTTGTATTCAAGCTCAGTGGCCTTATCAGTAGTATCCGCTGATAAATTGCTCGTAGTTCTAGTAGCCATATAGTTTCGAGCCGAATCCAAAAGGATTCCTGCTTGTTCTACGGGTGGAACAGGTGTGCCCCCTAAAAAGGCGAGAAATACGTTTCCAAGTTCAGGAAATAAATTAGACGCCATTCCATCCAGCATGAAACCATCCTGATAAATTGGACTTTCCCTTGAGGCACCAACGAAACCAATAGCCTGAGAATCCTGCAGCCAATACTCTCCGAAACTTGGGTTTTGGCCATTTGTTACAAACTGAACTCCACTTGGATGGTCAAATTTTCCGCTGTCGCAATCGCTGCTCCAGACGAACGGCCTCATGCTTCCAACATTTAGATTATTAATATCGTTGTAGCCAAAACCTGGAGCATACCATCCTGATCCGTCCGTATACCCGTGATCGCTGTGCCAAAGTAAAAAAGATCCATTGTTCACAGATGAGGAAATATCAGACGTATTTCCAGAAAATGACGTGACATCTGACGGGATTGAGTCGCCGTTGTCCAGGGTTTGCGGGTTAATTGTCTGTCCTGCATCATTTCCTGAATCATCTGTAACGACCGGATTGAAGGTCTTCCCAGCACCCCCGGCCATCTCCCCTGCAAGTTCAGAAGTCCTCAAAAATGAAGTGTGATCTTGGCTAGAAGGTGTCTCGATGTTTCCTTTTCCGTCCTTGCAGCCTAAGTCGGAACAAGGCTGATACAAAGCCGCTCCGGTGACATGTGAGTAGAAAGATAATTGATTAGGCGGTGTATCTTCGTAGCTGACTGTATTCGACACCAAAGTATTGGCATTATTAATATCCGTAGCAGGAATTCTTCCTATGAAAATATCCGGGGCAAGATCGGTCAATTGAGTTCCGTCAATTACATTGTCGTATGGATTTGTTAGAAGTCCAAGTTGAGTAAAGTTTGATAGTCCATAAGGCAAATCTGACGCGACATTTTGTTCAAAAAAGTTAGGGTGTGTTACACCTTTTGAGTCAACATTAGTTCCAAAATCAACTTCCCAAGTTCCCACATGGTCTACATCTCCCAGAATTGTTAAGTAACTTGGGTGAATACAGTTTGGGTGTTGCAGCTCCGCTTGTACAGTGCCTCGTATATCACTGACCGAAATTCCTATTCCGTTTGTACCGTCAGTTATAAATACGTTTGTAGGAATTCCGTCTTTGGACCTGGCGCTAGCTAATGTATTGGCAGCCCCCGAGAGCGCAGAGTCCGTCACGATCATCATCTCTTCACCGCAGGGCAGCAAAAGAGAACCTAACCCTCCTAGGTACTTTGGAACAATTGACCAGTTCAGGAGCTGAGATCCCCATAGGGTCTGGAAAGCTTGATTCCAAGGACTTCCAAGATAAGTCTGCCCAAAAGTAGCCGTGGACCCAATCCCAAAGTTCTCTTTAAATGTAATACTTGTAGTTACCTGAAGTTCTTTGGCGGCAGGATTGTAAGTTGCACCATATAAAGAGACTGTATTGATGTTTAGACCGCGCTGAGTATATTGAGTTCCAATCGATGCCTCGGCCTCGGGAAAATTAGAGTTTTTTGAGTATGCATCACTTGATTGAGCAAAGGAGGCCTGGTTGGAAGGAAGAAAAGACGCAGGCTCCGGCGGTTGAATTGGCCAGAGATTAATTCCGTGAATATGAAAAGAAGTTGCCGAATTGACAGCCAAGGTTGGGCGTGCACCCGTGGGTATCGCAAAGTTCTCCCCAAAAAAAGGAACTTCTGGTTCACCAATTTCTCCATTACCACCCATTCCGGGTTCAATCATTTCTAGAAAGTACTTTCCTGCACCAGATTTTGAAACAAATGTTGGAAGTGGAAAGTATGTATCAGCGGTTGCAGAAACATTGCTGGCATTTACAAGGTGAGATTGAGGCCCACTCGATGGAAGGCTCGGAACACTTAAAGGTGCTCCGCCGCATGAGCTAGATCCCGGAGCGATCAATGCGATTACGAGAGCATCGAGGCCGAGGGCACTTAAAGACGACGCTGCCGCATTGTTCATGGGCGAGTGCTGATTATTTGGATATGAATTCAATTGATTAAATAAGGGAGTTAGCGCCTTTACCACATCGCAAGCGTTACTTTTTTTAGCTGCGCTTTCACCCTGTGAAGCTTGGCTAACGAGTGAGGGCTTTAGTGAATGATCACTAAAGTCAGCAGATGGAGTGGAATTTAGGGCGGTTATCAACCTGCTTACTGCTTTTTCCAGGCTTGGAAATGAAGAGCTATTAGAAGCGACTTTGCTTCCATTGTCGGCAATATAATAAGCGCCTAGAGCAATTAGAAGCAATACGAGTACAACAATTAGCACCTTTCTCGCTGATAATTTCCCTATCGTGGACTGCCTTGATTTTGATTGCATAAAAGTTCCGCTTCTTACTCAATTTATTTAGGATTGTCAACAAGCTTATTATGAAGTTAAGGAAGTGAATTTTAAATCTAACCGGGCCACTAAAGAAGCTTGAGGATCAGTTGTTATACAGCAATTCATGACGTTTTGGACAAACTGGCGGACATGGATCGCAATATACAAATTCCCCAGCAGCAAGCACAATTTTTTGCAAATCTGGAAGAATTAGGGGTACTTAAACACTCCGGTGATTTCCAATAACTAATTCCTGCCCGTACGTTCTGGCGGTGAGAGGGGAAAATCATTTTTTTAAATTGCTTGCATTACAAATAGGTTTTGAATCAAAAACACTTCGTTTGTGGTGTCTTAATCGAGAAGATAGGGATTCCAAGCAGGTTTGCCATTGTGAGATTATCGTCTCTTTAACCCGCAAAATGGTGAATTCGCCGCGAATAATGGAGATTAACGCTGCGGCGACTCCGATTGAACATAGCTCAACGCTGACATTAAGTAAATGCCCCGATTCATTGTGATCATTTTGATCGATCCCGGAATTGTTGCCCATATGCAACCAAAGCCATTTTTATTATGGGTGATTAAGTGAAAGATAAGCACCCGGTGCGAATATTATGGCACCCTCACATCGGCAGCTTTCAAATGGATTCTCGTCCCAAGTAAGCAACTTCGGTATCAATCTAAAGAAAGATTTTCTGAAAAGGCAAATAAAGTGCAGTTAGCTCGAAGTGAAAGCTAATTGAAAATATTTCAGTGGACCACACCATTTACCGATCTAAAAGTGCTGGCAAGAGGTCTAGAATTAAGGATTCTGCTTGAATTAATCACGGTTGGGCCCCACTTGTTTTGTCCATAGAAGTTCACTCGGGAAAAAGCGGTTGAGGCTGCCATCAATTGCTTCAAAGTCCAGTAATAAAATCTACGACTATGCATTTGCTTCGATACTGTTGAATTTGCAAAGATATAGCTATGACTAAAGACATCTCTTCTGAACTTGTAGGCGAAACTTTCGATCCAATTCCCACTTCGTGGAATTCTAAGGATACGATGCTCTATGCGCTTGGTGTGGGGGCTAACGCAACTGACGATTTAGATTTTGTTTACGAAGGGCGCGGGCCAAAAGTACTACCAACATTTGGCGTTATTCCCGGCATGCTTTCAATGGCCGGCATGTTCGGCAAAATCACCGTGAATCCGTTAATGATTCTTCATGGAGAGCAGGGAATTACTTGTCATAGAGAAATACCGCCAGATGCAAGCGCACAAGTTTCGGGAAAAGTGACCGCTATTTGGGACAAGGGTAAAGCCGCAGTCTTGGTCGTAGAAGGAGAAACCAGTGATCAAGATGGGCCTCTTTTCACGACGAGGTCTTCAATTTTCGTAAGAGGAGCAGGTGGTTTCGGAGGTGAAAGGGGACCAAGCGCCAGTGAATCCAATATTCCCGATCGAAAGCCTGATGAAATAGTTGTGGAGCAAACTAGACCCGAGCAGGCAGCGCTATATCGACTCTCCGGTGATCGAAATCCTCTTCATGTAGATCCAGATTTTGCAAAGGCAGCAGGGTTCGACAAGCCATTTATTCATGGTCTTTGCACCTATGGCTTTGTTGGAAGAGCGCTTTTGGCAACATTTTGTGACAGAAATCCCGCAAAATTCAAAAGCCTTGACGGCAGATTTGCCGAGAGAGTTTACCCTGGGGACACTATCACAACTGAGTTCTGGGACTTAGGTGAAGGCAAGCTAGTTCTTCAGGCATCTACACATCGAGGGGTAGTACTTTCGCAGGCAACAGCCGAAGTAAGAAACTGAATCTAAGAATTGCGCTATCTTTCAAAAAAGTCAAAATCTTCCGGAGAGAGATTTGAAGTTCGCTTCCAGTATTCGTGGAGGGTGTAAGGCCAGTTTTGAGAGACCCTTCCTTTTGAATTTTTATACCACGAATTAACGCTGGAAGCTCCCCAAGCCATCTTCTGATTGGCAACGTCAATTTCCCTGTTGAATTCCTTGCAGACTTGTTCTTTAACCGAAAGAGCACCAAGGGAGTTATCTAGCAGGTATTTAATGCAATCTAGAATGTAGTTGGTTCCACACTCGCTGAAATAAATAATTGAGCCGTTAATGACTATATTTGTGTTGGGCCCATAGAGCATAAAGAAGTTGGGAAACTTGGGTATGCTGACACCTAGGTATGCCTGTGCATCGCCGTTCCACCAAGTGTGAAGGTCTCTTCCATTTCGCCCGATGACTTTCATTGGAGTTAGAAAATTCGAGGCTTGGAATCCAGTGGCATATATGATTACATCAACTTCTACCAAACGACCGTCAATGAGGCGGATACCATTTCTGGCTATTTGATCTATATTTTGGCAAACTAATTCGACGTTTGGGCGTTTAAGGGCCTGCGCCCATGAACCGTCATCACGAATTACTCGCTTGGCAGAAGGCGGGTAGTCAGGAATTACTTGTGATAGAAGATCCTCCCTTCCTTCAAACTCTGAAGTTAGATAAATAGTGAGGATCTCTCTCAGAAAATCATTTAGCATTGAAACCGATTTTTCCTGGTTGGGCCAGTTCTCATCGACTTGCACTAAAGGAAGCATGCCCTCACAGTTCTTCCAAAAAAGCCAAAATCGATACCACTGTGCATAAGTTGGCAATTGTTTTAACAGCAGGTGCATTCCGTCCTCTACCGGACTTCGGTAATTCGGAGTAGGCGCCAGCCAATTGGGGGTGCGCTGAAAGACATATAGATTAGAGACCTGAGAAGCAATTGATGGGACAATCTGAGCAGCACTTGCGCCAGTTCCAACTACCGCAACTCGCTTATTTTCCAGTGATATTTCCCCATTCCAATTCGCAGAGTGAAATGAACTTCCCAAAAAACTTGACTGGCCTTCAATAAGGGGAATGAATGGCCGGTTAAGCTGTCCTACGGCGCTTATTACTCCATCGTACAAACAGTTCTCGGGGCTCTCTACTTCTCCGTCGGCACCAGATTGCTTCACAATTTCTAGTTTCCATTTATTTAGAGTGTCATCAAAAATGATCGATTTAATTTCAGAATTAAATTTAACAACTTCTGTTACTCCGGTAGTGTTGGCCACTTCAACAAAGTACTTTTCAAGCACGGGCTGGGAGGAGAAATGATCAGGCCAGTCGGATCTTTGGAAAAATGAGTATGCATATAAGTGGCTTGGGACGTCTACGCGACAGCCAGGATAAGAGTTCTCAAGCCATGTTCCACCAACTTGAGCGTTCTTCTCATAGATAGTCACGTCGATACCACATTGCCTTAAGCGGTATCCGGCAACAATTCCAGACATTCCGGCCCCAATTACGGCAACTCTAAATTTTCGTCCAGGAGATACTTCCTCTAGCTTCCAATTTGGTGCGCGTAAATCTTCACTACCTAATCCAAGTTCTTCCATAAATAGAGGCACATAACTGCTTAAATTTTCGCCTCCAGTAAGAAATGCGATGGCAGATGAAATCATGCCACTGTCTTGGGGAAGCACTTCAGAGGTCCCGTTGTTAAGGTAAGCCAGAAGTTCTTTTGCCAGATACTGTCTCGCTTCCACCAACTGGTCAAAGTCAAGTCCGGCATCTGGCTCCAGTAATCGATTTTGATCAGGACGGAAATTTGGATTTAGCACCGATTCTTGGCCATTTAGGCACGCAAGGGTAGCTGCTAAAGCAAAAACATCGGCTGTTTCTACTATTTGGATTGCTTTGTCCAAAGTAACCTGCTTTAGATTGTTTTCCATACTTGCTCCTTGAATTTCCTTGTACCCATCAACTGCTCCCTTAAACGTTCGATTATGGGATTCTATGCCTGAATTGCCACTTTCCACCAGGTGAAATTGAGAAAAGTTGCATTACTGACGTGAAAGTAAGTAAAGTACCCTCTAGAAACGGCTAGAGCCAGGGCAGCCTCTGAAAGGTTAAAACATGTGGTCTGAAATTGTTAGTAAAGTTTTTAAGCCTTTAATTGTCATTGTGTTAGCCACAATGGTATTAGGGCTTTCTGCTTGCACTTCATCGCCATCTCCTAGTTCGGCGCCCACTACTACAAAACCCCATCCCCCTCCGGTGCCAATCATAAAGGTACCCGTGTCAGTTGCCAATACCTCTGACGGTCAGGTTTCTTTTCGTGAAACAGGGTACGGAACTCCACTTGTGATGATAATGGGCTTTTCCGGGTCAATGGATGCATGGACACCAGATTTTATTGACGCACTTGCCCAACATTTTCGAGTAATTATTTTCGACAATGCAGGAATTGGTAAAACAACGATGCCATCAGGAAAGTTCACAATGGATACAATGGCTAGACAAACAGATGCCCTAATCCATTCATTAAATCTTGGAAAGCCAGATGTTTTGGGCTGGTCAATGGGAGGAATGATAGCGCAAGATTTGGCTGCAACATATCCCGATGATGTTAATAAGTTGGTGCTCTGTGCGACATTGCCTGGAAACGGGAAGGCTACCTTGCCACCGGCATCAGTGGTGTCCAAACTCGGCAACCCCTCGGCATCTCAGGTGTTGACAATGATGGGTCTGATTTTTCCGGCAGACCAGCCAAATGCTGCCAGCAACTACATTCATCAGATCGTCGAGTATCCAAATTTCTATATTGCAGATACAGCAGTTAATCAGGATCAATTAGATGCACTTGGTCTTTGGAGCTTGGGAGGAATGAGCTCAGGAAAGGCCATTTCATCCGTAAAAGCACCGACTTTAATCGCTGACGGTGAGGACGACTTATTAATACCTACTCCAAATGCATACGAGTTGCATTCTGTACTAAAAAACAGCCAAGTATTGCTTTACCCAGATGCCGGCCATGCATTTTTGTTTCAAGATCAGAATCAATTTGCCCCGTCTCTTATAAGTTTTCTTAATAGCTAGAGCAATCAAGTCGCTTTGAGGGCTGGCTTTAAGGCGATTATTTGTTCATTGAATATAATTCAGGGAATCAAGCAAATATTTAGTGCCGCCAGGTGGCGAAAGCAAAAGGTTTAAATGTAGCCTTTAAGATTGAGCCAGTTAGGAGAAAATGTGCAGGACTTATTTAATATTTCGGGAAAAGTAGCCCTAATTACAGGAGGGTCCAGGGGAATTGGAAAGATGATTGCCGAGGGATTTATTAATGCAGGCGTCAAGACCTATATTTCCTCCAGAAAAGGAGATGTCTGTGACCAAGTGGCAAGCGAGCTCTCCAAACTTGGAACCTGCATTGCAATACCGGCAGACTTGTCAAGAGAAGATGAATGCAGGCGACTTGCTGACGAGCTGTCCTCCAGAGAAGACCACCTTGACATCTTGGTAAATAATGCGGGTGCAACCTGGGGTGCCCCAATTGAGGAGTTTGATGAGGCGGCTTGGGAAAGGGTGCTTGCACTTAATGTCAAAGGTGTCTTTCATGTGACCAAATTTTTGCTCCCATTGCTAAAGGCAAGGGCAACTGCAGATGAGCCTTCCAGAGTGATTAACATTGGTTCTATCGACGGCATACAGGTTCCTATGCTTGAAACTTATTCTTATTCGGCGTCTAAAGCCGCAGTGCATCAGTTAACCAGGCATTTAGCTAGAAAACTTGCCCCGGAAATTACCGTCAATGCAATTGCACCAGGTCCTTTTGAGTCAAAAATGATGGCGGCAACGCTTCAAGCTTTTGGAGATCAGATTGCGGCAATGGCCCCGTTAAAGCGGATAGGAAGGCCAACAGATATGGCGGGAACATCAATATTCCTATCCTCAAAAGCTGGCTCATATCTGACTGGCACGGTAATTCCGGTTGATGGCGGAATCGCGACTTTAAAATGAAACAGGGCATAAAGCAGCTATTGCAAGCCAGCGATTTTTCAAGTATTTATGAAGCCAGAGAAATGGCGAGAAAGATACTTCCCCGGGTGGTATTTGACTATGTGGATGGGGGTGCAGAAGATGAGGTCACGATGAGGGCCAACGTGGAGGCATTTGACAAGATTTGTTTCAATCCAAGAATGGCACAGGGTCCAGTTATCCCAAATTTAAAAACTACTGTACTGGGACATGAAATTGATCTTCCTGTAATCCTTGCGCCGTGCGGCCTAGTGCGTGCAATGCACCCGGACGCAGGCGGTGGCGTAGCCCAAGCAGCGAAAAATATGAACACAATATCTATACTTTCCACCGTGGCCGGCTCAGACGTCAGAGAAGTAGCTCCTCGAGCTCCGGGATTGGTTTGGTTTCAGCTGTATTCGACAAGAGGCAAAGAAGATTCACTTCCTTTGATGGAGCGGGCAAAAGATGCGGGTGTCACCCACTTGGTTGTAACTGTTGACACCCCAGCATTGGGAAATAGAGAACGTGATCGAAGAAATGGAGTTCAAAGTCCATTGAGAATTGATGCTCGATCGGCTCTTCGCCTCGGGCCCCAGGTTTTAGCTAGACCTCGCTGGACGTATCAGATGGCCCGCGACGGTCTTCAAACATATAAGTCTAAAAAAGGTATCCCAAAAGAGTCGGGCTCTGAAATGCTTTCAATGGGGGTGTCGCCATTTTCTTGGGATGATATAGCTTGGATAAAAAAAGAGTGGGGTGGGCCAGTCATAGTCAAGGGAATCCTTTCAGGGAGAGACGCACTCCTAGCCATTGAATCCGGTGCCGAGGCTGTAGTGGTATCGAACCATGGTGGCCGTCAGCTAGAGGGATCACCAGCGACTATTTCGGTTCTTTCCGACGTCGTTTCATCAGTAGATGGTAAATGTGAGATTTTCCTAGATGGAGGGATAAGGCGAGGTTCTCATGTAGTCAAAGCACTTTCCTTAGGTGCCAAAGCTGTTTTGATCGGAAGGCCTTACTTATACGGATTGGCAGTATCCGGCCAAATTGGAGTCGAGCGAGTACTTAAATGCTTTAGAGCAGAAGCAATTCGAACAATGACGCTCTTAGGCTGTCCTGATGTAAATATACTTGATTCAACCTGGCTGCAGGATAGCTAAAAGACATTGCTCAAGCATTTTAGGCTTTGCCTCTCTAATTGCCAGATCATGTTCTAAAATCATTGAATGTCAAAGGTGAGAACCGTCGAGCACTTGAATGAGCGGAAGCTTGTTAAGAGAGACTACGTGGCTCTTGCCTTAATAACGCTTACTTACCTTTTATTTTTGAGGTATGGATTTCGCCATCCTGGAGCAGCTCAAGAAGAGGGCGAGATACTTTCCGAAGCTTACCTGGCAAGCCATGGTTTGATGATGTACAGAGACTTCAACAATATGTATGGCCCGCTTGGAATTTGGGACGTTGCCCTTATTTTTAAGCTATTTGGAAGTTCAATCTATGTAGAGAGAGCAATTGGGGTGCTATATGAGATCACCGCAATTTGTGCTGCTTTTCGAATCGGCGCCATCAAATCAACTGTCTTTGCAGTAGTTGGTACTATTCCCTTTTTAATATTCTTTATTTCCGGTGCAGATGGCGGCTTATATGCATGGCCTTGGTACCTAGCATTGAGTCTTTCACTTTGGGCAATATATTGTTTGCATAAGAATTTTACTGCCAAAGACGGCACCAATAAGTGGGGAATTATCGGAACGGTATTAATTTCATTGGCAATTCTTACGAGATTTGATTTTGCAATTGCACTTGCCCCAATTGCAGCTATATATCTAATTCCACTTGGCAAAGGAAAGATACGCCTCCCAATTTTTGGCTTGCTTTTAGCCCCGGCGGGGTATCTGATCCAAGCAGTTTTTTCTGGCTTTTCGGCAACTTTTTACTACCTGTTCATAAATCCCCAAAACGAGTTGAGCGGAAATTACCTCCCTCTTCCACCACCGACCGGAGAGTTGGCAGCGTACTTTGATCGTGAGTCCACCACCATTCACCGGGTTACCTGGAGTTTTCCGAGCCCATCGCTTGCTTTGCAGCTAAATCTCATTTTTTGGGTTGGAGTCGTATCAATTGGGCTAGGACTGTTGATAATTATTCTTCGAATTATGAAAAATCGTGATAGAAAACCTTTTTTGCTGATTGCCTTATTGGTTTTCGAGCTTGGCACAGCTCCTGCATCTCTTCAGCGACCCGACTCCAGTCATCTTATGCAATTCTTTCTGACTGCAGTGTTTTTTGTAATACTTGCGACTTCATATATTGCCGAAAGAAAAATTCTTTTCACTCTCTTGAAACTTGCAGCCGGAGTATGCAGTTTGGTATTTATGTTTTTTTTGATACCTGCTTACACCATTGCTCCAACTATTTATTCATATCAGGCCTCGCTTGACTCAAATGAATTCAAGTCTTATGAAGTTACAAACTACGGTCACCAGTTTTTCTTTGGGGACACTATTAGCCAGGAGTACGTAAACGAAACGCTTAAATTCGTAGATTCGATCTCATCACAGAACTCGACATTAGTCGTAGCTATATCAAACCTGGAACTATCGCCCTACAATGATTCCTACCTTTACTACATGCTTCCACAGCTTCATCCGGGAACCAAATATTTAATTTTTTATCCGGATATCAGCTTAAATGACGGAAAGAAGTTTGCCGGTGAATTGGCAAAGACAAATATCTTAATTCTCAGCTCTAAGTATTGGAACTGGGTCGAGCCTAATTCTTCGGTTACCCCAGGATCTACGGAGCCTGAGACCGTAGTTGGGAGCAAGTACTGCCAGATAGCGCAATTTCACTATTTCGAAGTTCTGGTCAATAAATCCGATCTCCCTCAAGGCATTTCTAAGAGTAAATTGGAGTCATGTCCGTGAACGATATGGAACAAAGTTCTAATTTGGAGCAAAAAGTTGAAGTTAAAAACTCACGGCGCAGAGTAACAACATTTTGGATATTGATTTCTTTAATAACGCTGGCGAGCCTAGCTTGGAGGGTGATTTATGTAATACATTGGAACTGGAATCAACCGCTTCAGGGCGACGCATTCTATTTTCACTGGCAGCCTTGGATGCTTGTACATGGTTTAGGATTCTCTGACCCGTACGTTTACTTAGGAATGCAACAAGGAGTAAATATTCCATCCAGTTTTTATGCTTCTTCCAACCATCTGCTAGTGCCAAGTGCCCACCACCCACCTTTACTATGCATAATTTTGGCCGCCGGCGACCTGCTCTCATTACAGAGTTTCGGAACTCAGTTAATAATACTCTGTATTTTTGGTGCGGCTACAGTAACTCTCTGCGCTATTCTCGGTCGAATGTTAGGCGGTGAACGCGTAGGCGTGGTGGCCGCTCTGATTGCTGCGATATATCCAGGAATGTGGATTTACGACGGACAGCTTTTGGCTGAACAAATTGCACAATTCACTGTGGCGTTGCTCTTAATTCAACTTGTGCTTTTATGGAGGAATAGAAGCGTCAAGAATGCAATATTTGCCGGAATTTTTGTAGCACTGGCTGCTCTGACTCGTGCTGAACTTCTTATGCTAATACTGGCGCCTTTTCTGTTGGCAGTCTTTTCAATGAAGCAAGATAGCTTGAAAAAGAGAATACGTACCGTTGGCATTGCTACGGCTACAACTGTTTTAGTCCTATCGCCTTGGGTGATTAGGAATCTAGTTGTTTTTCAGTATCCGGAGATTATTGCAACGGATCTCGGAGCAACTGTCGAGGCTGCTAATTGCGCAGCGTCTTACGACGGGACAGCTCAGGGCTATGAGGTATGGAACTGTGTGGGACTCTCCATTCAGTGGCATGATGAGTCATACTATGACCACGTCCACTTGATATCAGGGCTAGATTACGCCAATGCACATAAAGGCCAAGCTGCTATTATGGCAGCAGCTAGAGTAGGAAGGTTACTTTACCTATTTAAACCTCATCAGCAAGCTACCTTCATTTTAAATTTTATCGATGGCTGGCCACAATTCGCGGACACTGCACTTTGGTACAGTTCTTATCCGGTTGAGATACTGGGCATTGCTGGGTTAATTATTTTAAAGAAGAAAAAATTACCAATTTCGCCTTATATATTAACTTTTGTAATTGTATTTATTGCTACAATAATTGCCTTCGGCGATATAAGATTCAGAGCCGTTGGGGAAGTCCCCCTTACAGTCTTGTCGGCTGTAGGGCTAAATTGGATTTTCACTACCATAGTGGGCAAGTTCAAGAATGCTCCGGCACTTGGATCAATGCCTGCCCAAACTGACAATAAGACTAAAGAAGATGCGGCAGTGATATAAATATTACATTAGCAGCTAGATATATTAATACAATATCTCTAGTTTAGCCAGGTCTATTAAGAATTTGCTGAATCAAGATCTATATTTGACATTGTTGCTGGTAGAGTGGCCAGGAGAGCGCTCTTAGCCGGTCTTATGACTAAGTATCATTGATAAATTAGGACATATATGAAGATTTTGGATTTTGCCTGGCTGGTATATCCCCATGGTGTTGGAGCGGAACGTATAATTAGACTACTGAATTCCGAGTAGAAGAATTGGCATGATTTTCGAAATCGTTAAAATTAAAAGAGCAACTTCAAAGAAAAATAGAATTGGATCGCTAGCACTTGTTGTTGTTGTGGCGATACTGCTTAGCGCTTGTAGCCAAGTGAGCCAGACGGTGATACTTGCGAAATCAACTCTTTATGTTGCAGATCCCGGTGAAAACAGAATATATCCTGTAAGCGTTATTACAAAGTCGGTCGCGGCTGCGATTTCCGTTGGTAAAGATCCTTCGCAACTTCTGCCAACCCAGCAGGGAATTTCAGTGTATGCCGTTACTGGTGGATCTGAAACCATCTCTCGATTCAATCCATTGTCAATCAATCCGCAAACACCGATCAATATTGGAGTAAATGCATTTGCAATGGCAATCTCGCCACATAATAACGGTTGGTATGGATATCTCATTTCGCGAAACTCGGGAGTGCTAACCACAGTTGATCTTCTAACTGACAAAGTAACTACGAATTTTGTTGTTGGAATCGATCCAACAGCTATTGCAATTTCTAATTCGGGATTGCTTGCACTGGTAACCGATGGCGCCACGAATACGCTTAATGTAATCGATCTAATTTCCAAAACAATTAAGCTGAAAGTCCCCCTACCCGGCAACCCTACAGGCGTAATTGTTGCTCCCACGGGCTTTAATGCCTATGTTTCCATTGGAAATCTCAACGAAGTAGTTCCAGTAGATATGGAGAACTTTACTTTCGGGACGCCAATTCATGTAGGGGACAATCCGACTTCGATCATGCTGGATGCGGGTTCTGAGCGCGCTTACGTCGTGTGTTCGGGGCTTAACGCAATTACGCCAATTAATCTGGCTACGGAGCTGCCTTTTCCTTCCTACATCATGGGAACATTAATCGGTGGCATTACAGTTTCATCTGATGGCACCACGGTGTTTGTTTCAGAGCCATTGTTACATAGAATTGTACTCCTAAATGCCATTACCGGACAAGTGGATACAACTATTCCTCTCGACTTTGCTCCGGGTTCACTAATCCTTGTGCAGTAACTGGTCTGATAGTTATTTTGCTTGAATATGCTAATTAAAGGCAGTTCTTTAACGAGATCTATACCTGAATTTGATTACTGCCTTGAGTGCCAGGAGCCCGTCAATTGGTTTAATTTTTTTCCCCTCACTTACAGTTCTTGCTTTATATGAAATAGGAACTTCAACGATGGATATATGTTTTTTAAGCACTTTTGCGGTGAGCTCTGGCTCGACTTGAAAGTCATTAGATTCAATAACAATTCCATCTAATGCTTGAGCGGTAAACAATTTCATGCAAGTTTCCATATCGGTCATTGGTGATTTGAACAAAAACGTCGTTAACCAGGTGAGCACTTTATTTGCAACTTTAGCTTCAAATTTCATATTTACTGAAGTTCCTAGAAAGCGACTTCCATAGACTACTTGGGCCTCTTTGGCAAGAATTGGCTCTAAAACTAATGCCCAGTCATTTGGGTCATATTCAAGGTCTGCGTCGTGTATGAGTACATAACTGCCAGACACATGCTTCAGCCCTTCTCTAATTGCAGCACCTTTGCCTTGATTTGATGCAAGGGAGATGACTCGAAGATTATCCTCACCCCGCCCATTTAAAATTTCCACGCTTTTGTCTTTGGAACCATCGTTAACTGCAATCACCTCAAAGTCAAGGGGTAGTTTCACGGAGAATATATTGTCTAAAACCTCATTTAATGTGGATTGCTCATTATATACAGGCACGATGACCGACAAAAGTTGAGATGTATTCACTATTTAGACCTATTGTTTTCTAAGCAAGTTCTTAATATAAATAAATTAGTTCATTTAAATGCCAAGACACCAATTTGCTAGCAAATTTAGCAAAATATCTGAAACGCGCTCGTTTAAAGTCGCTGCTTACCTAGTAATTACCTTATTAGACGTATTCATCTGATTAAATTCGAAGCATTACTTCTACAGGAGTTATTTATTGGAGCTACCTGGAGCAAATAACTTCTCCGGCGACAACCAAATAGAAGCCAGAAGGATCGTCTTTCCACCTTTTCCAGCCATTACTTACCCCTATTAATGTATCTTCCGTGTAACCCATCTCTAAGGCCTGATTGAAAAAAGAAGAATGCAGCACTCTATCCGCCCATAAAGAACCCCAAAAGTCTCGATCTTCCGGGGTTGCAAAGCACCAGCAAGAACCACTTGGCAGGATGTTTTTAAAGCCAGCCGATCTTGCCCAAGCTAAAAGCCTTCTTCCCGCATCCGGTTCGCCGCCGTTTTTCCTGGCAATGTTTTGATAAATCTGCATCCATTCATCCATCTCTTCAATCTCGGGATACCAGGTTGCGCCATGATAGTCGCTATCTCTGGCAGCGACAACCCCGCCGACAGTACATTTTTGTGCCATTAGCTCCAGAGCTTTTACCGGTTCATTCACGTGCTGAAGGACTTGATGTGCATGGACAACATCATAAAGTTCCGGAAAGCCAAAATCAGCAAAAGCCTGCCCAGCTAAGTCGTAGAGGTTTGCCTGGAGAAAATGAGCGTTTGTTATCTCCCTCCTTTCACACTCAACTTTTGCCTGATCGATTACTTCGGCGGACGAGTCAATTCCTACAACTATCCCAGGACTGACGATCTCAGCAAAATCAAGAGTTATAGTTCCAGGCCCACAGCCGACATCCAAAATATTCATGCCACTTTTTAAGTATTTAAGCAAGTATCCCGCAGAGTTTTCGGCAGTTCGCCACTTATGGGACCTTAGTACGCTTTCGTGGTGCCCATGGGTGTATCTATTTGACAGAGTATTTTCCACTATTCTGCTCTTCTCTAAAACGCTTTCTAAACATTTTATCGTCAAAAGATGTTGCAACTTTGCCGAGGTCTCAATGCTTACTTAATTCATCCTAAATATGGGATACATTGGAGTTCGAATAACTTTGTTTCGAAAGGCATTTTTTTGGAAGCATCCAAACGGCTCATCATTAAAAGAGCTTTGATATTTATCTTTACCGCTACTGGCGCTGCGTTCTTGTCGTCATGCTCGTCACCTCACTCCTCTGTCAACTTCCAGAATGGGTCGAAGCCAACTACTTCTACTTCAGTGCCGTTGATTGCTCAACTGCCGGATGGAGGAAGAAATCTTGGCTCTTTAACTAATTATTCTTATACAAACGAAATTAACGGCATAGTGGCATTTCAAGGAGAGGTGCATTCGCCGACAGATTGGGAAATTACATCTCCTGCGACGATTCTTTACGTGGGTACGTCCTCATATACCAAGCTCGGAAATACTTGGTATCCGGCGAAAGCTAATGCCGATGCATACGCGCAAGCTTCATACGAGGGTACTGTCGAGACGTTTTTAGGCATGTCAAAGGTCTACGGAGCTTCAATCCAAAAGGCGGGTTCGTGCTCTCAAGCTGGACAAAGCGGCCACATCTATGTTTTTCAGTCACACTCAGGCACAGCAATACATGCCTTAGCCTCTGCCTGTATAGCTGATTCTTCCGGTGTGCTTCTAAGCTATTCATTAGGCGTCTCATCCCCGGATCTGTCAGGCGGAGGTCATTCAATTGCAGATTCATTTGCAATTAATTCGATAGGCAATATTTCAGAGATAACACCGCCTTCAAACGCGGGATAGCTTCTTTACTTCAAAACAGACTATCTAGGCGTGAAATCTAGATCAGATGGAGGATTATCTGGGATCTTCCAGACCAAGAAACCTTTTCCGTATTGATCATGGTATCGATTGGCCTCAACGACTAGTAGATCGAAACTCCTGTAAAAATCCTCCCAGTTTTCGCCCTGGAGGGCAGTTCTTACCGGGTTGATGAATTTATCCAGAAAATCCAGCATGTCAGTTTCGTATTTTGGCCTCACGAAACTTGACATTTTCAGCAATTTGACGGCTTCTGCCAGTTGGAATTTAGCAAGTTGGGTATTCTTATACTTTCCGGCCCACCAACATTTTGACATTCTTCCCGAAATCTCAACCATCAGCCTAGCCATCCCTGGCTGGAGGCCACCCAATTCGTCTAGGCTCATAGTCCTTTTTCCGTTCGACACCATGTGATTATGGTCGACGCCGGGATTTGTGCTAGACATTTCTCGATCAGAGTTGGTAAAATCACTATCGCTCATTTAAAGAGACCCTCTTTCTATGCAAAGTAGCACTAAACTTAAGTAACGATCAAACTTGCCTCAAAATGCTAACCCAAAAACAAGAAAACATAGTAACACCAGGAGTAAATAGAAAATAATGCGTGCAAAGGGACAAAGCACCCCACCTGGGAATCGAAGAGCCCGCGGAAAAACGCGTATTGAACAAGCTTCGGACATTGGTGACGTTTTGCGTGCCAAAAGAGAGCGCCTGGAACTCGACGTGGTCGATGTAAGTAAACAGCTCAATATCCCAGCGGCTCAAATTGCAGCTTTGGAGGCTGGACAATTGGACGCCTTCCCGAGCCAGCTGGCTACGCTCACAGCGCTACGGCGTTATGCTAATGCTCTAAAGCTTGACGGGAATTCACTCGCAATTGTCCTCATGGAGAGTTGGGCTGAAAATGGAGAAACTCCAGATAACCAAGGGCGATATGCTTCCGGATCTGAAGTCACCTCAGCTATGTCCCCCCAGGATCTCAGGAACGAATTAGATGCGAACTCTGCTGGCATCACCTCTAGCGTGCCCTCTTGGAGTAATGCCCCAAAGTCAACACCTGCCGCCACTGTTACTACCGCCGAGATTCCAGTTGTTTCCCCGGCAGGTTATTCCCGTGACACAAAGTCAGGAAGGCAGGGCAGTTCGGCAAAGCGATACACCACTCAGAATTCAAGAAGGCCGCCAACGCCGACCGGAATTATCGTCACTTTTTGGGCAACGATTCTAGATCG
>JAJYDO010000010.1 GCA_021777355.1 Actinomycetes bacterium
TTGACGATACGGCCTTTATGGACCATGCCTCCAAAGGAGGTTTCTTGGAGTGGGCTGAGTTCCTGGGGCACCACTACGGCACTCCTTGGCCGCATCCAAGAGACGGTCAAGTCGTAATTTTGGAAATCGACGTCCAAGGCGCCGAGCAGGTTCTAAAAGCTCTTCCCAATAGCGCTCGAATGGTTTTTTTGATGCCTCCTTCCAAACAGGTCCAAAAAGAGCGCTTAGAGCATCGCGGCGACTCGCCTGACCACGTCGCCAAAAGGCTCCAAGAAGCCGGTCGGGAAGAGGAGATTGGACTGAGTTTGGCTCAGGCAGTCGTAGTCAACGACGATCTTGAAAAAGCGGTAGGGGAAGTAGCTGGTAAGATAAGGGAGTGGAAGTTAAAACTTGCGAGCAAGTAACTCCATTTTGGCTTGAGACCAATCCCTGAAAGAACCGACCTGGACTAACCAGGTCCCAAAACGCAAAGAGAATTCATGTCTGACGAACGAAACACAATGATGGAACCGCCGATAGAGGATCTGTTGGAAGCAGTTGGATCTAAGTTCACCTTGGTGACTTTGTCCTCAATGCGGGGTCGCCAGATTAATTCATACTTCAACCAGCTGGGAGAAGGATTAGGTGCCATTGCGCCTCCTCAGGTCACTTCTGTGGCGAGAAAACCGCTCTCTATTGCCATGGAAGAGATAGCTGCCGGGAAAATTAAGGTTAAATTCTTGGACTCCTCAGAATTGACTACAGAGGGTGCAGCAGAAATTACTGCTGAAGCGTCCGCAGAAATCGCACAGGAATTGCCCGTAGAAGCCGCACAGGAATTACCTGTAGAAGTCGCTGCTGAAGTAGCCCCAGAGGCCGCAGAAGAGGTTGTTGCAGAGCAAACTCCTCAAGACGCTCCTCAAACCGAGATATTGGATTCCGAGGTCGCTCCGGAACCATCCGAAAACAGCGAAGGCTAGTATTTCGTGGCTCGAGACACTCTGGATGGGGCTCGAGTTGTCCTAGGGGTCACGGGAGGAATCGCGGCCTACAAGGCAGTCGAAGTTTCGAGAAAACTTGTAGACCAAGGCGCCCACGTCATCCCGATCCTTACAAAAGGTGCGACCAGGTTTGTCGGTGAGACTACGTTTTCGGCACTTGGGTCAGAGAGAGCCCATGTTTCCATCAACGAAGATTCTGAAATAATCCCGCATACTTCAATCGGCAAAAGCGCTGATCTCATCATCGTGGCGCCAGCCACTGCCAGGTTGATCGGCGCTTACGCCGCAGGCATTTCGTCAGATTTGCTTAGTGCCACCTTGCTTGCCACAAGAGCTCCTGTAATCATCTGCCCCGCAATGCACACGGAAATGTGGGAACACCCCGCAGTAATCGAAAATATTGCGACTTTGAAGCGCCGTGGAGTTGAAATTGTTGAGCCGGTTTCAGGAAGACTGGCAGGGGGAGACTTGGGGTCAGGAAGATTGGCCGACCCTGCAACAATTGTCGCCTATGCCAAACGCCAATTGGCTAAAAGGGCGTTTTGGGAAACTAAGAGAATCCTTGTCACAGCAGGGGGCACCAGAGAGCCCATTGACCCAGTGAGGTTTATCTCCAATCGGTCTTCAGGCAAGCAAGGACATGCTTTGGCTTTTGAAGCCTGGATAAGAGGGGCTCAAGTGACTTTAGTGACTTCGACCAAAATAGATCCTCCACCCGGCATCGAGGTGATTTTTGTCGAAACCGCGAGGGAGATGCAGAGCGCATGTGAAAAGGTTGCACCGGAGTGCGATGTCGTGATCATGGCTGCAGCGGTAGCTGACTTTCAACCCAGTGAAGTATCGGCTTTAAAGATAAGCAGATCCAGCCCGATTAGTGAGATCAAGTTGGAGCCGGCGCCCGACATTCTGGCAGGTTTGGTTACTATGCGTGACCGTGCAAGTACTTCAGGTGAAACCACTGGAAAAGGGCGCCAAATCCTGGTAGGGTTCGCTGCAGAAACTCACGACGTTGTCCAAAAGGCTAATGCTAAATTGGAAGCTAAGGGAGTCGACCTTCTGGTAGCAAATGATGTATCTGCTCCGGGAGTTGGTTTCGACCATGACACGAATGCGGTCTTAATATTGGACAGAAATGGCGGCAGAAGTGAAGTGGAAATTACCGATAAGAATTCCATTGCACGTGCAGTACTTAACTGCATCGAAAAATACCAAAACTAATAGGAGTAATTAATGACTGCTCGAACTATGTTCACTTCAGAATCAGTAACGGAAGGTCACCCGGATAAAATTGCCGACCAGATTTCCGACTCGGTCTTAGATGCGATTCTCGCCGAGGATCCTCATGCCAGAGTTGCCTGCGAAACCCTCGTGACTACCGGTCTCATCTTGGTGTCGGGCGAGGTGACCACAACTGCCAAACCGGACATTGCAGCTATTGCCAGAGAGACTGTGCGCTCGATTGGATACGATGACTCGGCAAAAGGATTCGACGCTAATACCTGCGGTGTTTTGGTGACACTCGACAAGCAGTCACCAGATATCAGCCAAGGTGTGACAAGTGCTCTTGAAGTTAGAACGGGAACTGCAGGTGAAGACGTGCTCAATGCCCAAGGCGCCGGAGATCAGGGAATGATGTTCGGATTTGCATGTGATGATACTCCGGATCTTATGCCGCTTCCTATTTGGCTGGCACACCGTCTTTCTGAGAGGTTAAGCGAAGTGAGAAAAGGCGGGATCATTGACTACCTGCGACCAGATGGCAAAACGCAGGTATCTATTGTTTTTGAAGGGGCCAAGCCTGTTGCAATTAACACGGTTTTGATCTCCACCCAGCATGCAGATGGCATTGATTTGCAAAATGAACTTGCTCCTGCTTTAAAAGAGTTTGTGATTGACCCGTTGCTCCCGAGCGATCTTGATATCGGCGACTTGCGAATACTTGTCAACCCGACAGGAAAGTTTGTTCTGGGCGGACCCCACGCAGACACCGGGTTAACAGGTCGAAAAATCATTGTCGACACCTACGGAGGAGGGGCCAGGCATGGAGGAGGCGCATTTTCAGGCAAGGATCCTTCAAAAGTAGATAGGTCTGCCGCATATGCAGCCAGATGGGTAGCCAAGCATGTGGTGAGCTCAAAGGCGGCCAGAAAGTGCGAGATCCAAGTAGCATATGCCATTGGCGTAGCTCAGCCTGTGTCGATATTTGTTGAAACTTTCGGAACCGAAAATGTTGATCCTCAAAAGATTGAAGCTGCAATACGGGAGGTCTTTGACCTTCGCCCTGCCGCAATTATTCAAGACCTTGATTTAAGGCGTCCAATTTACAGAAAGACTGCCGCATACGGACACTTTGGACGTCAAGAAAAAGACTTTACCTGGGAGACCACCTCGCGCTTAGAGGAGTTTTCACGCGCAGTTGGAATAAGCTAAGTATTTCATGGGCCAAGGCCTAGAAGATTTAGAAAAAATTGTTACAGTAATTCCCGACATAACAGGACTTGACAGAGAGTTTGACTACGCAGTCACCACCTCTCTGGCCTGGAATAAAAATGGCGTGCCAGTTGATTTTGATCACCTTGAAATTGGAATAATAGTCAACATAACCATCCACAACCGAAAGGCTCGCGGTTGGATAATCGGCAAGAAACTTAGAAGCGAGAGACAAGTGCTCCCGCTAACTTCCCTTTACTCCATTGGTCCCAATCAAGACACTGTAGAACTTTGTCGCTGGGCTGCATTTCGCTATGGAGGACCAATTAGATCTTTCTTGGTGGCAGGATCTCCAAAAAAGAAAATGGTCCCGAATGAGGGCTCAAGCCCTAAGTTGATGGCTGAGCATCTGAGTTTGGAACTTGGCGAGGAGCAGAAACAAATTGTCAACGAGATTTACGGCCCGGATGAATCAGGTGCTCCGTCAAAAATAGTTCTGCGACTGCCGCCAAAGGCAGGTTCTTTTTGGCTTATCCAAGCTATGGTGGAAAGATCGCCTTTAAAAACAATATTGGTAATAGTTGGGAACCAAAATCGACTGCATGAATACGAAACCAAACTGAACAATGCCGGCATTAGTTTTGCTTTTCCCGAAGCTCTTTTTTTCGGGCATGAGAAATATCAGGTAGTACTTGGACTAAGAAACGCGGTTTTTGCCAGAATTGAAAGTGACCAGCTTGGGGGCGCCGTGGTAATTGACAGTGATTCGTATTCGCTTAAGTCTGATCGGGCACCCACTTGGGATGCTTCGGAAGTTTTGCTGAAAAGATGCGAGATGGCCAACGCGCCTTGCATTTTGGTGTCCTCCGTGCCTAAAGTTACTCAGCTGGCCTTAGGGAGGCTTCACACAATCGACAGGGCAAGAGAGCGCTCATTGTGGCCAGCCATTCACATCACCGATGCCAACAGCGAAGATCCCGTCTATGCGCCATTTGGATCCGATTTGACTGAAATTATGCGAAGCGCAACAAGGTCTAGCCAAGTGCTGGTGATTTGGAACAAACTTGGCAAAGTGAGATCTTTGGTATGTAAAAACTGCCATATTCCACTATCTTGTCCCAATTGCAGGTCAAGCCTTGTCCCAAGCGGCGAGGGCACTGCAGTGCTTGTATGTGATCTATGCGGATATGATCAGGCTAAATTTTGTCAAAATTGCGGAAGCACAAAGCTTGCAAACTATAACAGAGGCGTTTTAAAAGTCAGAGATGAACTTGAAAAGATACTAGGTCCAAAAAAACAAGTAAGCGTGGTCACAAAAGATGATCAGGATCTGGACGGGGAAGTAATAGTTGGAACTAACGCAGTGCTGAGCCGAGTTGAAAGCGCCTTAGCCGTCGTTTGGCCAGATATTGACCGAGAGATATTGATGCCAAATATTTTGGCTGTGGAAGAGCTCATGTCAAGTCTTGCCCAAGCTGCCAGAATCTGTCCTTCCAGAGCACAAGACGGCAGCGGGGGTATATTTGTAAGAACCCGATTTCCAGACCATCCTGTGATCAAATCACTTTTGTTAGGCGATCCTGGGATTGTTGCTGATTTTGAACTTGAGAGAAGGAAAACTTTAGACCTCCCTCCCTTTAAAGCGGTAGCGGAGATCTCTGGAGAACCTTTTAAAACCAAGGAGTTCACAGATTTGATTTCCCAAGCAGATTTAGTGGTCTTAGGCCCGTCTCCAAGCGGCTCTTACTTGCTTAAAGCAAATTCAGATGAAGAGTTATCCCAAGCAATCTGGCAAGCAAAGATGTCAATGAAGTCTTCAAAAGGCGTGCGGATAGCAGTTGGGAGCATCAGCTAGAAATGCCACCAACTGCAAATGAGATCGCCCAATCCTTCATAAAAATTAAGGAAAGAATAAGACAGGCTGGGCGGGATTTGGATTCTTTAACCATTGTGGGAGTGACAAAAGGATTCGATGCCCACACTGTGCAACTGGCTTTGCAAGCTGGCATTGAAAACTTTGGCGAAAACTATTCGAGCGAGTTTGTTAACAAAGCAAAACTTGTGACGGGTGCGGCCACGTGGCATTTTATTGGAACAATTCAGAGAAGAAACATCCTGTCAATGGCAAAATACGTATCTCTTTGGCACTCAATTGCAAGAATTGAGGAAGCAGCAGGGATAGCAGATTTAGCACCAGGGGCTGAGGGGCTGGTGCAGCTAGATCTAGCCAAGCTTCCAAATAGAAATGGCGTCAAAATATCGGACCTTTCTAGATTTATGGATTTAATATCTAAAATCGATATATCTATCAGGGGTTTTATGTGTATGGGAGTTCCCAATGACGTGAGTCGAACAAGGGAGATATTCATAAAAGCACATGAAATTTCACAGGATTTTGGGTTGTCCGATTTGTCGATGGGGATGAGTGACGACTTGGAAGTTGCACTTGAGTGCGGCTCGACGATAGTGAGAATTGGTAGTGCATTATTGGGCCAAAGAGCCTAAAAAAGTGTAAGATTGCAGAAAAGGAGGATTGAAACATGGCTTCATTTATGCGTCGTGCCATGGTAACCATAGGGTTAGCCGACGAAGACGAGGATGACATTGATAGGTACGATCGCTACGACGGTTACGACTATGAAGAAGATGAAATCACTAGACCTGCGACCCTTGGGCGCCGAGTAGAGCCGCCTGCCATGAGACCAGAGCCCCAGAGGCCAGCTTCCACTTTGCGTCCCGTTGCATCAAGACCCGCTCCGGCCAGAGTTATGAGACCAGCTGAAAGACCTGAAGCTTCTCAAAAACTTCAAGATGCTCAAAGAACTTCTCAACCAGTGGCGAGAGTCACTAGAGAATCACTTATTGGCGCTCAAATTAGTGCAAAGCCTTTTGTGGTTGCACCTAAGAAATACAGCGATGCCCAACAGATAGGCGATCATCTCAAGTCCGAACAGCCCGTGATAGTTAACTTGCAAGTTGTCGAGCGGGAACTCGCACGAAGAATGATTGATTTTTGCTCGGGCCTGACTTATGCGTTAAACGGCTCGATGGAAAAAGTCGCTGACCAAGTGTTCCTCTTGACGCCTTCTAATGTTGAAGTTTCCAAAGAAGAAAGAGAGCGGATACAGCGCCACGGACTGTTCCAGTAATTCAAAATTGCTTCCACATATGACTATTTGGCTTCAAATAGGTCCATCAAATTAGTTACGGACAAATCGGGAATTATTTGTCATGCGGATATTGATTTACTACGCCATTCAAATCTTGATTGTTATTCTCATCGTCCAGGCAGTACTGTCCTGGATTCCCGTTGAGCCATCGTCTGCTTTTTATAAAATTAAAAGGGATTTAAATTCTATTACCAATGTCTTTTTAGGCCCTATCCGGAAAGTAATTCCACCCGTAGGTGGGGGAGGAGTTCAAATTGATCTTTCCATCATGGTGCTTATCGTGATTTTAGAAGTAGTGGCAAAAATAATTGGTTGACCTTAACCGCCAGGTGTGAAATCTATTGACATCATCAAGTTTGCCTGGTAATTTCTAAGTTTTATTTTTAGAAGTCGGGTTTTTCTTCAAGGCAAGGACAAGACAGTCTTCTACGTGAGACATGTCACCCTATGCAATAGTTTGGAAGGAAAATTCTTTCTAAGTCCAGGCAGTCTTGTCCTTTAAAAGTCCTATTAGATACTACTTTTTGACACCAAATTAGATAATGGGGATTATTTTGGGCCAGTTATCCTATTTGCTTTCAAAGGGGCTACGATAGGGATATGGAATTAATGAGTAAAGTCCTTCGGGAAGTAGAATTCAGAGAAGGGCTTCGGGGATACAATCGAGATGAAGTTGACGATTTTCTTGAAAGAATGGCACTCGAAGCCGACGCTATCCAGAATCGCCTAGATGGAGCGCTTGACACTATCTCGGACCTGGAGGAAAAAATCCAGGAACTCGAAGCCAACAAGGGTGCCCCAGAGATTCGCTATATTGAAAAGGAAGCCGAGCGTGCTCCACAAGTAGTCCAAGCAGGCCCCACCATAAACGTCGTTGATGAGCACTCGCTTAGCGAAGCAATGTCAAAGACCTTGATCCACGCTCAAAGGACAGCAGATGCTGTTCTTAACGAGGCGAGAGAGCAAGCAAATTTGCTGGTCGTTCAAGCTGAAGCACAAGCCAAGCAACTTGAGACTCAGAGCAAAGAAGCTATTGAAAAACACGTAATTGCACTTGAAGCAAATAAAGCTGCACTTCAAAACGAAGTTATTAAACTGACCAAGCTTTTAGAGGTTGAAAGAGAAGAAATGGCGAGCGGGCTTTCACAGCTGGCGGAATGGGTGAGAAGCCATCTTGCAACCGACAGGCTCCAATCACTTGTTGACGGTGCAAATGTGGATTCTCCGTCATTTGATTCAACCGGTCCTGATTCCGAGCCGACTCCGAAGGTTTACAATCTCGATTATTTTGGCGAAACTTCGGCAGATGAAACTGAGTTGGCTGACATTGACCTTCCGAGCGAACCAGGCAGCGTAGATCCCGGAGATTTTGGCACATCTGTGGTCGGCGAGGATTTAAATTCGACGAACGGTGAGTTTAAAATCTCGCCAAGTGCAAGCATCAGAATCATTGAGCCCGGTCAATCTCTTTTCCCGGAATAACTTATATTTTTTCTATTAAAGCACTTTATAATCTGCCCGAGGGACTAGCCCTTAGCGATGGCTATCTCTACTCTGCCGCCATCTGGCAACTCTGTGTCTACTAGAAATGGATCTGCCATATTGGCTTTAAGGTCAACATTTGGATCCTCTGTTATTGAAATTTCACTTTCGCACAAAACTGAAGCCGCAATACTTGCCAAGTGCGGTGTAACTTGATCCAAGACGGCTCGGTTGGATCTGATTGAAATTTCAATTCGGTCAGTCACAACGTAATTGGCATCTTTTCTGGCATTTTGGATAATTCGAATCAGGTCGCGTGCCGCTCCTTCTGCTTTAAGCTCAGGAGTCAGATTAAGGTCCAGCGTGATGATTCCTTCTTCGTTCTCTAGAACTCGGGCAGAAACTTGGTCTTTTGGAACAAGAATTAATGTAGCTTCCTCTTCTTCTAATTCCACGCCTAGGACCTCAACCTTGCCTTCTTTTGTCTTAGTCCAGTTTTCAGCTTTCACGGCCCGCAAGACATCCTGAGTCATTGCTCCCAGTCTCGGCCCGAGCACACCCGGGACGACATTTAATTTCAATGTCGCATACGGTCCCATGTCTTTTACCAACCTGACTTCCTTGACATTCAATTCATCTTTGATTAATTCCACAAAAGCCTCAAGATCATTGGCGCTTTTTGAAGCGATTGTAAGGGATGCAAGGGGAAGCCTCGCTCTTAAATTGTTAGCTTTTCGAATCGAATGGCCCAATGAGCACACTTGCCTAACCAAATCCATTGATGCCACCAATTCCGGATTATCCGGGAGATTCTCAATATCAGGCCAATTGGTGAGGTGCACGCTCCTCTCACCCGTCAGTCCCTTATAAATTGACTCGGACAAAAGCGGGAGCAATGGAGCTGAAACTTTGCACATGAGATATAAAACGCTGTGCAATGTGTCGTAAGCAGCCTGTTTGGACTCAGCCAATACAGGGTCGCCGTTTGGCGCCCAAAACCTATCTCTGGATCGCCTTATGTACCAATTTGTCAAAGCATCTAAGAATCCGTAAATGGAAGCAGTTGCACCTGGAAGGTCTTCGTTGTCAAAGGAAATTGTGACTTTGCGAACGACATCGGCGGCCTTGGCCAAAATGTAGGCATCGAGAACATCATCTTGTTCAAAATTCAACTCTCCACGCATTGAATCCACGTTTCCATAGAGGCTCAAGAAGTGCCAAGCGTTCCAAAACGGGTGCAATACCTGGCGTATTGCTTCCACGGGACCTTTGGCATCGATGACCACATCAAGACCTTTGCATGCAGGACCAGCCAAAAGAAACCATCGCATCGCATCTGCCCCCGCAGAGGCAAAAACTTCTTCAGGGTCCGGATAATTTTTTAATCTCTTGGAGAGTTTTCGGCCGTCATCGCCGAGAATGACTCCATGGGTGAGACAAGTATCAAATGGATGCTTGTCAAAGAGCGCGGTCCCAAGAACATGCAAGGTATAGAACCATCCTCTTACTTGGCCGATATATTCCACAATGAAATCAGCCGGGAAATGCGAATTGAACCAATCGCTATTTTCAAATGGGTAGTGCAGCTGAGCAAAGGGCATGGCCCCGGATTCGAACCAGCAGTCAAGGACGTCCGGGATTCTCACCATTATTGATTTTCCGGTTGGGTCGTCGGGATTTGGGCGAGTTAATTCGTCAATCTCAGGTCGATGCAGGTCGCTTACCATTACCCCGAAATCACTCTCCAGCTCTTTTATCGATCCGTAAACATCGATTCTTGGGTAGTTATTGTCACTGCTTTTCCAAACCGGAATAGGCGTTCCCCAAAACCTATTTCTTGATATTGACCAGTCTCTCGCGCCTTCCAACCACTTGCCAAATGCTCCGTCCCTGACATGTTCTGGAATCCAGCGAATCTCCTTATTCAATTCCAGCATTCGATCTTTAATATTGGTCACTGCAATGAACCAAGAGCTCACTGCTTTGTAAACAAGCGGAGTGTCGCTCCTCCAGCAGTGCGGATAGGAATGCTCATAGTCATGTTGTTCAAATAGTTGGCCGCGATCATCCAGCACTTCTATTACTTTGCTATTGGATTCAAATACCTGTAGGCCGCTAAAATCGGAAACTTCATTGGTAAAGCGAGCCCTGTCATCTATGGGACAGACCACCCCAATGCCACCTTGAGCGCATACTGCCTGGTCATCTTCTCCAAATCCCGGTGCGAGATGAACAATTCCAGTCCCGTCTTCTGTTGTGACAAATGCCGCAGCCAGGACAGTAAATGCATTCTCGCTATCTTTAAAGTAAGGAAATAACGGAGTGTAGGTATTGCCAACCAGATCACTTCCCTTTAGCTCGCCGACCTCTTCGATAGTGCTGACATCACTTTGGTCGTCGCTAACTTCTTGGGAAAGATAGGTCCTATAAGCCTCTACTCTTTCTTTGGCAATCACGAGGTGCGCCAAAGCATTCCTTGGATCCTTTATGACCGAATAAGTGATGTCGGGCCCAACGGCCAAAGCGAGATTGGAGGGAAGTGTCCACGGAGTAGTTGTCCAAACCAGCGCCGTTAGTGATGACTCTTGATCGAAGGGACTAGTTGAGTCCAGCTTGAATCTCACAGTGACCGACGGGTCAACCCTTTGGCGATAGGAATCATCTTGGCGTGTTTCAAAGTTGGAAAGCGGAGTTTCACACTCCCAGCAATAAGGCAGAACCTTATAACCTTCGTAAGCCAGATCCTTTTCCCAAAGTTGTTTGAATGCCCAGATTACACTCTCCATATAATCGGTGTTCATGGTCTTATAGTCATGTTCCATGTCGACCCATCTGGCCTGGCGACGGACGTATCGCTCCCATGTATCAGTTGTCCTGAGCACAAGCGATCTGCAGTGAGCATTGAACTTATCTATGCCAAATTCAGTAATTGCTATCCGACCCGATACCCCAAGCTCAGATTCGGCGGCCATCTCAGCCGGCAAACCGTGGCAGTCCCAACCAAAGCGTCTTTCAACCCGCTTTCCTCTCATGGTTTGGTAACGGGGAAGGGCATCTTTGATGAATCCGGTTAATATGTGGCCATAGTGAGGGAGGCCATTTGCAAATGGAGGACCGTCGTAAAAGACGTATTCATTAGGGGATCCTTCAGCCGTTTGGGCAGGTCTCATCTCAATGGAGGCGGCGAAAGTCTCATCTTTGTCCCAGAAATCAAGTATCTCCATTTCGATATCTGGGAGGTTGGGCGCTGATGGAACTGGTGGGTATGGGTTAAAATCCTGATCGGTCATAGTCTCTTAAAATGTAGTTTTGATCTCCTATTTTGCCACATGTGCAACATAGGTCCGTAGAAGTGGCTATTCTATTCTTCTTTATAGCGGATATTTGCGCTATAGTCCCCTAATTCGAAGTGATTTCAGGGTGAAGGAGTAAAAATATGGCAAAAGCCGTCAAAAAAGTTGTTAAAAAGGCTTCAGCAGCCAAGAAAACTACAGCAACCAAGAAAGTTGTTGCCAAAACGCCTGCGAAGAAAGTCGCAGTTAAAAAGACACCACAAAAGCAGTCAATTGTCAAAACATTGAAAAAAGCTGTTGCAAGCGCTGCCAAAAAAGCTTCGCCGGCGAAAAAAGTAGCGGCCACGAAGGCAACAAAAGCAGTGAAGACAACAACAACCAAGAAAGTTGTTGCCAAAACGCCTGCGAAGAAAGTTGTTGCCAAAACGCCTGTCAAGAAGGTAGTAGTGAAAAAAGTTGCCAAAAAGGTAACGACTCCAATAGCCAAACCCTCCAAGGAAGCCGCCAAAGCTACAAAGGCACCCGCTAAATCTCTAGAGAAGAAAAAAGCCACAGTTACCCCTATTACCTCTGCAAAATCAAAGGAAAAGCCAAAAGTCAAAGAAGCTAAAAAAGTTGAAGAAGTTGAAGCTTCGGTAATTGTATTTAAAAAGATCTCTCCTAAGAAAATAAGCGAAGCGGACAAGAAGTTCTTTGAAGAGCAGAAAAAACTCCTTGAAGAAGAGAAGAGGATTCACCTTCAACAAGCAGCATCCCTCAAAGCCGAAGCCGATTCCTTGATTGAAGAGTTTGAGCCAGGTGATGTTCAATTCGATGACGAATCAGGTGAAGGCGGGACGCTTTCGGTCGAAAGAGAGAGGGATCAGTTCTTATCGGCCCAAGCCATGGCTACCGTGGAAGAAATTGATGCTGCTATGAAGAGAATTTCAATCGGCACCTATGGAGTTTGCGAACACTGCCACCAGCCAATTCCAAAACCAAGACTAAAGGTCATGCCCTTTGCCCGTCTTTGCGTGGCCTGCAAGAGCGGTGGTCTTTCTAGAAGATGACCCAAGAGTCGGGTGATAAACATATTTCGACAGAATCCAACGAGGATGATTCAATAATAGGTCCCACCCACCCGAAAAAAAAACCAAAAAAGAATTATAAATACTTTGCCATTACAGGGGCTACCCTTTTATGCGTAGTTGCTCTAGATCAATTATCTAAATCCTGGGCAATTCATGCGCTTAGCAATCATTCAGAACACGTACTGGGACCAATTTATTTTCAGCTCGCCTTTAACAGCGGGGCTGCATTTAGCATTGGAACCGGCTCCACTTTAATAGTGGTAGTAATTGCGGTGTTGGTAGTAGGCGTGATCGGTTCACTTGCACTTTATTCCAGCTATAAGCTGCAATCTTTTTGTTATGGGCTGATACTCGGAGGGGCTTTTGGGAATCTAGCCGACCGAGCGTTTCGCAACGAACATGGATCGGTAATAGATTTCATTTACACTAGTTTTTGGCCGACATTTAACCTGGCCGACTCGGCAGTCACCACGGGAGTAGTCATTCTTATAATAAGCTTGGTCATTAATAGAAAAGAATCCAGCGAAAGTGGATGACGTCTTAGTCATTCAAATCCCGCCGTCTTTAGATGGCGAGAGAGTCGATAGGGCAATTACGACCCTCGTTGACATCACTCGGAGTGAAGCCAGCGAATTGGTTAGTTCCGGTCTCGTAACTATTGACGGTCAAATTGTTTTAAAGCCGAGTTTTAGGCTAAAGCACGATCAATTGCTCGAGTTTCCAGATCACAGCCAAAAAGACGAGATTCCCATCGAAGCAGATAGCAATGTTTTATTCGACGTTGTGTTTGAAGATAAAGACTTACTGGTTGTCGACAAGCCTCCTGGATTAGTAGTTCACCCTGGATCCGGTAATCTCTTAGGCACTTTGGTGTCGGGATTAATAAGTCGCTATCCCGAGATTGGAAGTATAGGTGAAATCTCTCGGCCCGGAATAGTACATCGGCTCGACAAAGGCACATCGGGGCTCATGATTGTAGCCAGGTCGGAACCCGCCTATGAAAAATTATCTCAGGCAATCAGCAATAGATTAGTTGAAAGGCGCTACCTGGCTCTTGTGGAGGGCAAGGTCTCAGGAGAGTTAGGGCGCATTGAAGGACCAATTGGACGATCCTTAAAGGATCCCACCAAAATGGCGGTGGTTATGATGGGGAAAGACGCCGTAACCAACTACGAAGTAAAAAGTCGGTTTTCGAATCCTTTTGTAGCAACTTATTTGGATGTGAAGCTAGAAACCGGCAGAACCCATCAAATCAGAGTACATTTTTCAAGCATTGGCAACCCGGTTGTAGGAGATTTTCGGTATGGGCAGAACTTGGCCAAGTGGTCGATTGCACTCAACCGACCTTTCTTGCACGCTTACAGTCTTGCTTTAAATCACCCAATTTCCGGTGATCGCCTAGAATTCAAAAGCAGTATCCCTAGTGATCTTCAAGAGGTGCTGGACCTCTTTTCTTGACCTGCAATTCGCTTTGAATTAGACGTAGTAGCGGTAAACTACCTGAGCTACACATACCGGCTTGACTTCACCCTCGGCCACAAAAGTTAGGTCGAGAGCCACTTGCGCACCTCCAGACACCTCTTCATATGAAGCCACCACGGCTTTCACCATTATTTTTGCTCCAACTTTAACCGGGGAAGGAAATCTAACTTTGTTGCATCCGTAGTTAAGCCCAAAAGTAACTCCTTCAACTCTTAAAAAGCTTGCTAAAAGAACCGGTGCCAGTGAAAGAGTCAGATATCCGTGGGCAATTGGGCCGCCGAAGGGGCCCTCTTTGGCTCGCTCAGGATCCACATGTATCCATTGGTGGTCTCCTGTGGCATCGGCAAAAAGGTTTACCTGCTCCTGGGTTATTAAGTGCCAATCGCTTGAACCAACTTCTTGGCCCAATCGGCTCTTCAAATCATCTAATCCTGTAATAGTTACTATCTCTGCCATGGCTCAACATTAGCGGCAAATAACTTTGGCTTAGTTAACCCACCTATACCCATCCCAATATCGAAGTTGCCCTGATGAGTGTTCGCGATACCACCCAGGGGGGCTAAAGGGCATCGGAAACATTAGGTTCGCAGGCGTGGCCAGCACTTTACTGCGCATCGAAAACTGCCAAATCAGTCCTCCGATGATGTTGGCCAAGACCACAATGAGTATCCAAGTTGTCTTTTCGGTCCCACACATTTTGAAGCGATAGTCCTCGATACGTACAACTTCCACGATTTTAATAATCGTAAAAACTGTAGCACCTACCATGACTGCCATATACATCAGCCAAAAGATTACAAATATAACCGGAAATACTGCCGATCCTGAATTTGCAAATAACACTTATACAAGCCTATTCATTTGACTTTAGTGAAACCAGATTTTGACGTATTTTCGCGTATGGTCATGCAGCAGCAAAACCACCATGGCAATATCAAAAGCAATTCCAATTATGTTGGTAGCGACTATGGAGTAGACGAAAGCGCCGTAAGCCAACAGCACAAAAATAGACGCAGCTAAACCAACGGCCACCGACCAAGCCCATTTTCTGTCATTGGCCAAATAAATTGCAACTACTCCTTGGGAAACCGGGATGACAAAAAACAGCAATGCAAAAACCAATGGTATTCCAGTGCCGGTACTTAGAAGATTTAAGACTCCAAATACAGCATTTATATATGAGAACACTATTGCAATGGTAAGTGTCTGAGGATGGGAGTGATTTATCCAGTGCCTATTTCTCATCTAAATGTAATTCCACTTCATTTCTTTGCCAGTTCTACTTTCGTCTTTCCAACTTCTAGGTTAGTGGCAGCCAACTGTCCGCATGCAGCAGCAATGTCATTGCCTCTTGTATTTCTTATAGTTGTGGCAACGCCGTTTGACTCAAGATAGTTGGCAAAATCCTCGATTCTATCCCGACTTGACCCAACTACAAGGTATCCGGGAGTCGGGTTAAGGGGAATCAAGTTGACATGTGCTCCAAGTGAAAACGCAATGTTAGCCAATTTTTCTGCCTGGTCTATTGAGTCGTTGATTCCACTCATCATTGCCCATTCAAATGAGATTCTCCTCTTAGTTTTCGAAATGTAGTAATGACAGGCCTCAATGAGTGAATCTAAGCCATATCGACGAGAAATAGGTACTAAGTGCGACCGGGTTTTGTCATCGGCTCCGTGCAACGAGATTGCCAGTTTCACTCCGACTTCTTCGTCCGCGAGCTTTATAATCCCAGGAACTATCCCGACTGTCGATACAGTAATATGCCTTATTCCTATGCCAACTGAGTTGTTAATCTTATCTATCGCCTTTATCAATTTGTCATAGTTGGCTAAGGGCTCACCCATCCCCATGAATACAATGTTTGAGAGTCGTCCGGTTTTTGAAGAGCTTATTGAATCTTTGAATGTATTTTGGCACTCAATTTTTGCAGCCATCACCTGTTCAACAATTTCACCGGCACTTAGATGGCGTTTGAATCCCATCTGTCCGGTTGCGCAAAATACACATTTCATTGCACATCCTGCTTGGGAAGAAACGCAGAGGGTGCTTCTCGATTTGTAATGCATAAGAACACTTTCAATTTTCGATCCGTCTCTGGCGGCGTATAAAAATTTGATGGTCCTGCCACGATCTGTCTGGCGCCTCTCAATTTCTTCGAGTTGCGTTTTGAATTGGGGATCTTCAGACAGTTTTAATCTCAGAGCTTTTGGGAGAGTTGAAGCGCCTTCTATTCCGAGGCTTGTTGAATAAATAGAGTGCCAAATCTGGTCTTGGCGGTATTTAGGTTCTCCAGCCAATGCATTTGCAATATCTTCTCGACTTAGGTCATAGATTCCTCTACTTTTCTCCACAGATCAAACTTACTAGTACTTTGGCCGGAGGTTTTTGAACCTTTATGGCAAGTAAATCGCCGAGTAGGCTTTGCTGCTTGTATTTGCATATATTGGAGCCAATGGACAAGTCTTCTTGCCAGGTAAATATCAAAAAGTTAAAAGCCGACTTTTTGCCAATGGATGGCCAAAGCAGTTCCATCAAATGGAATCATCTGCATTGCCAATTTCTGTCAATATTAGGTAAATCTAAGTAAATTCTGTATTTTCCGGCAAATCTAACCATTATCCTTGTTTGTATGCCGGATTTGGTTCATCACAGAGATATTCAAGGCGGGGTAGCCAGAGCAGGCGTATTTGGGGCCAGTGACGGATTGGTAACTAATGTGTCACTGATTCTAGGTGTTGCAGGAGCCAACCCGGGAGTAGGAATTGTGCGGCTTGCAGGACTTGCCGGACTGGTGGCCGGAGCTTTTTCCATGGCTGCAGGGGAGTATGTGTCCATGAAAGCCCAATCCGAGCTCTTTGAACGGGAGCTTGCCTTAGAAAGAAAAGAGTTGGAGCTTCATCCTGAAGGGGAACGTAAAGAGCTCGCTCATATATACGAAAGCCGCGGAGTTGACCCTGCCCTCGCCCATCAAATGGCCCATGCGATGATGAAAGATACCGACATGGCACTGGAAGTGCATGCAAGAGAGGAACTGGGAATAGACCCTCAGAATTTGGGATCACCCTGGAAAGCAGCTTCCTCATCATTTGTTGCATTTTCCCTTGGGGCGCTTCTTCCTTTAATCCCCTGGTTTTTCATGCACGGATCCAGTGCCGTTGTGGCTTCGGTCATTATTGGGGCGCTTGCCTCATTTAGCATCGGTGCCGCGCTCTCCACTTTTACGGGAAAGTCGCTTATCTTTTCTGCACTTAGGCAGGTAGGGATCTCAGCAATTGCCGGTGGAATTACCTATGGAGTAGGTGCATTAGTGGGAGTAGGGACATCTCCCACGTAAGCTCTATCTACGTGATCGAGGCTAAAACCAAGGTTTTCATATAGCTTAAGTGCCGGAGCATTGTCGGCATCTACATATAGCATGGCCGATTTAAGCCCATTGTGTTCCATCCAATCCAGACCCGCCAAAACCATTTTCTTGCCTAAACCCTGGGATTGAATTTCCGGATCGACGGCAATAACATAAATTTCTCCGATTCTTGATTCGTAATCATCGTGGACCTTTGTCCAACATGAAGCAATTAGTCTTCCAGCTTCATTTTCAAGAAGCAAGAATCCACTCTCGTCATACCAAGCTTCACCCTGCCTGGCCTCTAAGGTCTCTATATCCCAGTTTCCTTGTTCGGGGTGGTTCTTAAAGGCCCTATTGTTTAAATCTAACCACTGAGCTTCGTCCCCTTTCCTAAAGTGCCTTACCTTGGGTCTAGGGGTATTGTCCACGATTGGAAGCGGCCGTCTCATTTGAAGGAGATCACGACCCTTTTTCAGCCCGCAGCCCTTTATCATTTCATCGACGCTTGCTTGAGGTTTTGAGACCCAAAGATGAACATGACCGCCACCCTGACTCTCTATTTCTTTCAATGCCTCTTTGATCAATGCTCTTGCAGTTGACATGTCTTGGTCTCGGTGAGAGGGGTGGACCACAAACTCAAGACCCCAACTGGTTGGACCTTTGGTGACTTGGGCATATCCAATAATGTGGCCCATGCCGCTTTTCCTTGCCACAAATCCGGCGAAACCATGCCTGCCTCCGAGTACAAGATCAAGCCATGCATGTTCGCCAAGAGCGGGATGATTGTCAACCTTTTCTGCAGCATGGGCCAGACTGGCGACTTCTGCAATGTCGTCTTCACCCATTCTTCGCTTAACTTCGATATCAGTCACTTCATAAAAGACTATCCTGCTTTTATGGCAATTCCACGGAGCGGTGCGGCCCGGGCCAAGGCAATAAACGAAAGGTTAGGCAAATTATTTCCGGGAAGTGCAAAAACTCTTTGCGCACTTGAGCACAAAAATCCTTTCGAGTTAATCGCAGCGACGATCCTTTCGGCACAATGCACCGATGAAAGAGTGAACTTAGTTACCAAAAACCTCTTCAAAAAGTATCCAACTCCACAAAAGCTCAGAAAAGCCAACTCAACAGAGGTCGAAAAAATAATCCATTCAACCGGTTTTTTCCGAGCCAAAGCCAGGAATCTAATTTTGATGGCTGACAAAGTAGTCACAGATTTTGGAGGTGAAATACCCAGCACGATGGATGAACTCACGAAGCTTCCCGGAGTTGGTCGAAAGACTGCAAATGTAGTACTTTCAGTAGCTTTTGCCAAGCCGGGGCTTCCTGTGGATACTCATGTGCTACGGCTAAGCAAGCGGATGGGGCTTTCAACGAGCAGTGATCCCATCAAGGTCGAAGCTGATCTAAATAAAACTATTCCCCCTGATGAACGAGGAGCATTTTCAATTCGAATGATTCTTCATGGGAGAAAAACCTGCTCAAGCAGGTCGCCAAAGTGTGCTGAGTGCGATTTGTCAGATATTTGTCCCAAAATCGACCTTTAGAGGGAATAGTTGCAAATCAAGAGGCGTTGATCAACTATGCGAGGTCGGTACCCGCCATCCGACCCGCAATTAGCCGTGGTTTACCACGTGCTTGCAGCGGCGTCCCTTCCCCCCGGGGGCGCCGTTTGCTTCGCCAGGAGCGATTCGGGTCAAAATAATTTGCAACCAGCCACTAAGGTCCTGCCAGTTGTGGTGCAGTGATCTCATTTAGAGACCGAGCGCCTAAGATCAGGCCCATAAATTTATCAGGAGCCACTACTTGGTATCCAGGTCCCAGTTGCTTTATTATTTCAGCTTCTTGGGCATAGCTGGAGTTCCATGTGTCAAGGCCGATGAATACAAACGCTGGCTTTCCACCGGCCTGTTGGGCGGTCGCTCTAATTGCATTTATGTCCTGACCTGTCGCAATGCCGAAAACATCGTGGACTACTGGGGTTGATCCCGCAAAAGAAATTGCCGGCGGATTTGGCGTAGTGAGGTATCCGCCTGTGAAATTGTCATAGTCGGTGAATATTGCCTCCGGATTGACAATTTGTTTGTATGCGCTTATGGTCGCAGGCGATGGAGAAGACAGATAGCCGTTATCTAAAATCCAAACCGATTTGAGTCCTGCTTGATCTAGCCTTTGCTTAGATAGAGACAAGTACTCATCAAGATTTGGCATCTGGGAGGGGTAAGCGTAACCTGCACCGCTTGGACCACCAACAAATACGTCATTAGGCGTTGCCGTTTTCAAGTAATAGGCATACATGGTTGGCGCCAAGGAGGCCAAGTTGGCAGAAATGGAAACACCCATTGGATACTTTCCCCTGTCGGGAGACAACCACTGGTGAACGAGAAGAAAAGCTCCATCTTGGGCCAAGGAGTCGCCGTCTGTGAGCACAAAAGTCACGTAAACAGTCGACTTATCTGGTGTTTGAGGCGAGGAGTTCCACTTCGGGGAAAAGTCAACGTTAGTTTTGAGCTGGTGAAGCAGAGATAAATTGTCAAATGTATCCGAAGGGATCAAGTAGTCACCAGCTCTTGAAATCTCGCTCACGCCAACAGATTCCAATACTGCTATACCGGTTTTGAGATATTGAGCATCTGCAAAAAAAATGTATCCGTAAACAGGAGTATCCTTAGGGAACATCCCAAGAACCAAATTAATAACAGCTACATCGGTGGAAGGATTTGCCTCGAATGCGAAACCGTCGTTAGCCGTGATCCAGTCTCTTAGAGTTGACTGGCCTCCTTTGCCGTCGCCTGTATTGTCGCCAATCCAAACAGGAAATTTAATCTCGCTCATGAAAGGCTTCACATAGTTAGCAGCCCACGTATAAGCCTCAAGCCTCGATGTGAAGTGGTTGTTTCGAAGATCCATTAAAACTGGCAGGTTGTAAGGTGATTGCTCCAAAACCTTGGCCATTGATGGCGAGACCGGAAGGGCACTTTTTATGCCAGATAGAGTAGTTGCAATATTTTCAGTGTCGACAATCATAGATGGATCCCAAATAATGAGGCCTTTGATATCGGAGCGAAACTGAGAAATGAGATTTAGCGGCGCGACTCTCCTAAAGGGAAGATTGACTATATGATTGAGCCAAAATTCATCCGATTCAGCAACCGGGGTGCCTGAATTGCTTGGAAAACCCTCTAGATAAATTTTCGTACCGCTTTTGTTCACAATACCTTCTAAGGCTGTGAAAGTAATTTGATCATATGCTTTGTAGCCAGAAACATTGGCCACATCTAAGAGATCAGAAGAATTACTTGAAGCAGGAGAAGAACAAGCCGTAAAGAGAGAGAAAATAATAGCCACCACGATGAACGGAACGACATTTTTAATAGTTGAATACCTTTTGCTCATAATGGCAAATTCTAATCCAAACCCAAAAAAAATGCGTTTAATATGAAAAAAGTTTGCTTGGAATGCAAATTCATATCTTGGATAAAAGTATTTCCTTATTTGTGCAGCTCTGAACAAACAAGGGATGCTGAACAAATTAGTCCAAATCTTTTTACCTGTGAAAATATGGTCACCAGATGGTACTCTCAGTTAAGTGGAAGTTAATTTACAGGAACCATATGGCTAGGTGAGGGTATTTTAATTAATTATTAAGAGGTGAGAAATGAGGACCGACAAACCGGGTATGGACCATCCAGGCAGAAAAAAAGAAGCTAAAAATCAAATTGGCGATGTGGATCTACGAAGACCTGGAACATCTGTCCTGTTGCTCATTGTATTGCCACTCATGCTAATTAGCTGCTCTCGTTCCCCACAAATTAATATACATACGATGAATCCCAACGCCACGGTGGGGAATAATTCCGGGAGCGGCACCAGCGGCAACTCAGGAGCAAGTGTCACTACGACAAATAGCGTCCAAATAACCTCTGGGACTAATGGCTTTAAATTCAAGAACTTAAGTAGCAAATGGGTATGGGTTTCTTTTGCACTTTTAGACTGTGCCCGGGTGGACTCGGTATATGGCTGTGACAACAAAAACTGGGATACGACTATAGAACTTGGCCCAAGCGGCCGCTCGTCGTCTTCGCAGTCATGCACTTTGATGGAGTCAATTAAGGCCACCATGAGCACGGATCCAATTTATGCAACTTACAGCTACACAGTTCAGTGGGTAGCCTACATTGATTACAGCGACGGAAATGACTACACTCCGGCTATCTATCCCAAATATTCATTCGAACTTGGAGTGAAAACGCATGTCATAGAAGATGCAGGTACTGATCATGGACCCTCCGAGTGTATCTAACTTCTATTAAAATAAGACAACCCCTCGGCGCCAGCAAATTTGTCTGATTGAAAACTGAATTAGGGTACGTGAATGCCGAGGGCCAAAGCGGCACTGGCTACTCCAGAAGATGTGCAAACCGAGGCAGGTTGAAAATTATCAGCCGAACAAATTGCTGCAGAAAGATAGTTGGCGCTTCCAAGAATCGCTTGGGATACTGGTTGCGAAGCATATAATAATAAATTTGCAATTCCAGCGAAAGTCAAATTTGAAAGAACCTGCGGGGAGTATTCAGAATTTGATAGCCAGCTGTTGCCAATATCTATGAAAGGAATTTCTCCTTTGGGATCGTACCTATTAAAAACAGCATTTTCTTGCCTGGTCGGTGTCATAAGAGAAATATGGTCGCTATTTTGCAATACAACGGCTGAAAAAGAAATATATGGACTCGTATAGACAACTGAGCGAAAATTAAAAGAGGGGGTATTAGGGTACAAATCGCTAGAGCTTGAATACGCCGTTCTAAGTCCTTTGAAGGTGCCGAACCTGCTAAGCGCTGCCACCAAAGCCCAACTTTCATTGGCGCAGAAAGGACACCATAAAGTCCCGATAAATAAAATCTCTGGCTTTCCATTCTTAGTTAAAGGAGTTCCAACGATTGAACTTGGCGGCGCAACAACTTGTCCGCTTCCAGTGCCGACGGCATCGTAAATTGATGTTGGAACAGCATTTATTTTTGCCAAAATAACTGAAGCAGTGATCTCAGAGAAATTTGGCAAAGTAGTCTTGGCAACTGTGCTGTTCGGTTGCGTAGTCGAGACTCCTATAAGGAATGACCCAGATCTGTCACTCTGATATATTGCTACAGAAATACCAGCAATAATTATTAGAACTCCCAAAATTGACAGTATTAAGAAAAGAGGCTTCTTCGTAATCTGATTGGACGTTTGTCCCGGAGGAAATGCGGTTGAAAAATTTGCAGCTTGACCCGTCTGAAAGTGCGGGTCCGAGAAAAAATAAGGGCTTTGACTCGGTGCTGAGTAAGCATCTCCGCCTGGCGGATATGAGTTAGGGTAACTTGGTGGCCTCGGTTGGAAGGGATTTTGCGATTCTTGCGGAGTTTCATTTCCCAATCCCTCACTCACGGCAAAAGACTTCCCTTGAGTTCCATCGAAGGTTCAAATTCCATATTCTTGATCATAGGTTCTTTCAATTCAAAGGTTTGGCAACTGTGGAGCGGCTAAATGGCGTTGGTAAATTCTCCAAGTTTTCTGATCTATCTATATCACAAAGTTCTTCGGTCACTCTATTTGACATGGCGAAATCCTGGTTGATGATGCTCTAAACTTGCATTTGCCCTGCAGGTCCTGGTTGCTCCATAATACGTGGCCAGTTTCTCGACCTTTGAGTGAGTATTAAACCACTGTCATGACCTTATATAGACAAGTGAAATCAGTGGTGGGCCCCTTGAACAATCCGAAGCCTTGGCCAAATAACTTAATTTCTTGACAGGAACAAAACTGTTCTATTGGCTCTCTTAGCAGAGTTGAATAAAAAAAGCTTTATGAAACTCCCTCATTTGCTACAACTCGAAAACTGGCTCAATATCGTATTTATAAGTGCAATAACAGGCCTATTATTGCACTTATCCTGGAGTTTGCGGCATCATTCGAGTCGTGGATTATGTAACCAGGAAGTTAGAACCGTACTTAATCGACATGCTTGGCAAGGGTAAAGCAATTGTTATTTACGGACCTAGACAGGCTGGAAAAACCACACTTGCCAGGCGTTTGTTAAGAGCCTATAACAGCGAAGATATTGCCCAATACCAGAGCGATGACCCATCCCAAGCGGCGATATTTAGCCCTAATACGGATATCCTTAGAAGAATCGTGGCAGGGAAGAAGGTACTGTTTACCGATGAAGCCCAATCAATCGAGAATGCCGGCCTAGTTCTTAAGTTATTGGTTGACACTTTTCCCGGCGTTCAAGTTATTGCAACTGGAAGCTCAATTTTTGAACTTTCCGACAAAATAAAAGAGTCGATGGTGGGCAGAGTGTATCAAGTTACATTATTGCCATTAAGTGCAGATGAATTAGCTCAAGATGACCGGGGTCGCATTAGGTTCGATCTAGAGCGTTCTTTATTACTGGGAGGCTACCCTGAAGTAATACTCAGTGAGGACCTTCATGCAAAAGATCTCTTACACACAATCACTGAAAGTTACTTATGTAAAGACATTTTGTCTCTCTCAGATATTCGTAACCCTGTGGTATTGCGCAAATTATTAGCCGCGTTGGCTTTGCAAGTTGGACAAGAAGTTTCATACAACGAACTCGCAACCATGCTTGAAGTAAGCAGAACTACAATTGAGCGATATATTGCCCTGCTGGAGCAGTGTTTCGTAATCTTTCGGCTTGATCCAATGAGCAGTAATCCCCGTAAGTTAATTGCGAGCCGCAAACGTAAAGTCTATTTCTACGATTTAGGCGTACGAAATGTATTGGCTGGCCAACTCGATATTCCACTCGCTGCTAACGTTCAATTAGGTGGAATGTTTGAGAATTTTTGCATTCTTGAGCGCAAGAAAATACTGGCAAACACTTGGGGGCACAGCAACGAATTCTATTGGAGAAGCCCCGATTCAAAGGTAGACTACATTGAGCAGTTCAATGGCGAGACTCATGCATTTGAAATTAAGTGGAACAAGATCAAAAAAAGAGCGCCACTTAGATTTCGCACTCAATACCCGGAAGCAATCTTCAAATCTATTTCAAAAAGTACATTCTGGGATCTGCTAGATTTAGCGAATAATGATCCCCAAGTAAGTTAGACCCTCTTTGTTGTTTGCAGCCGAGTAATAACGGCCCATTTTCAGCGGTTTAAAACCGACCCTCCTATCAAGCATTTTTTCTACATCTATTTTCAGCTTCACCTCCTCCATTCATGCAGTTCAGTTTCTAAAGATTCATTTCATTTTTCGACGGACAATTTTGAAAGTAGATGTTTGCTTGAGTTCGGCCAATTGCCAATACCATCGTAAAGGTTGATTCGTTGCCAAAAGGGCCATTTCCAGGTAGGATAATTGACCAAAAATAAGATCGGCTCTCGAAATTCAGGACAACCGTATCCAGGGGATTTCAGCGGAGAATCGGCATCTGGATATCAACAAAAGTAGAATTATAGGCAAAATTGCCTGTTATGCTATTATTGCTTATATGGCAAATCTTATGTTTAAGGAAATAGAGCTGGTTGATACAGCTATTTCTTGGCTGCAAAGTCGATTGCCTGATGACTGGAAAGTGGGACGGCAAAATAGACATTTTGAAAGAACAAGCAGTTTAAATCCGCCTTCTGAACTAAATTCTGCCATTGAAATACAGGCAAACGACAACTACGTTAAAACAATTGCTATCGATGTGCGGTTGTCATTTACTCCTCGTGACGCGGAGAATTTGGCCTCTAGAAACAAGTGGACAATCGAACGCCTGGCTGAAGACATTTCCGTACTTGTCGTTACTCCATGGTTGAGTGAACGGACCCAAGATCTTCTTTTCAAATATGGAATCAATTACCTTGATATGGCGGGAAATGCGTTAATTAAATTAGACAACCCAGCACTATTTCTCCAAACACAAGGTGCCAAGCGTAACCCTAAACCAACTCCTCGAGGTTTAGCGAAAGTTAGAGGGCCCAAGGCTGGAAGATTGATCCGACTATTAGTGGACATTAGTCCTCCCTACGGAGTTGGCGAGATTGCAAATTTCACTAAAATTGGAGCGGGATACATTTCACGATTGCTCGACTCGCTAGATCGTGAAGCGCTTGTTGAACGAGGAAAAGGTGGCCGCGTTGAAAATGTTGCGATAAAAGGGCTACTCGAGAAATGGGCTGAATCTTATGAGATCTTTAGAAGCAATAATTCGTCGTATTTTGTTTCTCCAACTGGTCCAGAAGGAACACTCAACCTTTTATCTAGCTTACCTGCCGACAAATTAGTAGCCGTCACTGGTTCCTTCGCAGCTGTTCGTATCGCGCCTGTAGCGGCTCCGACGATACTCGCCTTATACTGCCAAGACATTTCGGCTGTAGCGCAAGCAACCGATTTGTTGCCAGCTGACCGCGGCGCAAACGTGGTGCTTTTGAATCCGTTTGATCGTGTTGTCTATGAGCGAACAGCGGTAGGGAATACTAACATTCACTATGTAGCGCCATCCCAGGCAGCTGTAGATTGTCTAACTGGCAATGGGCGAATGCCATCGGAAGGCACAGCCCTGATCGACTGGATGGTTGAAAATGAATCTGCATGGCGATTGAGTTCCTTGTCCGCAGCGAAAGGATTAGCTAGTGAAACTTGATCCACGTTACATTGCGGCACGGAAAATTTTACTTGACGCACTTTTTGCCCTGGCTCCACATGGACATGCAATCATTCTTTGTGGAGCTCAAGCAATATATCTACATACAGGTGAAGGAGATCTCGCTATTGCACCTTTTACCACTGACGGTGACCTTGCAATAAATCCTTCACTACTTAACGACCTGCCCCACCTGGAAGAAGCGATGAGGGCCGCAAATTTTGAATTGCAATCCGGGGATCGGTTCCAGCCTGGAATATGGATGGCACCAGCCGAAGTTGACGGAGCCCAAATAATGATTCCAGTCGATCTTATAGTTCCTGATGGAGTAGCTCAGTCCGGTGGAAGGCGTGGAGCCCGCCTTGGCGTACATGGCAATCGTGCAGCTCGAAGAACAGTCGGTCTTGAAGCAGCACTATTAGATCATTTGCCGATGAAGGTTGAGTCCCTTGATCCTTTGGACAGAAGATCAATACTTGTCGAAGTTGCAGGGATACCAGCACTCTTAGTTGCCAAAGCACACAAGATCAAGGATCGTATCGATGGGGCTAAGGCCAGTCGCGTATTGGATAAGGATGCCGCAGACATATTTCGCATGATGCAGAGAAGTGACCCTACAGCCATTTCATCTGTATTAAGAAAATTAGCTGGAAGCCCTTCGGCTGGTGAAATAACAGTTGATGCTATCAGCATTCTTGTCGACTTATTCGGGAGGCGAGGCGCTTTGGGAATTCTAATGGCATCTCGTGCACTCTTCCCAGCATTTGAAACTGACACTATCGAAATTATTTGCATGTCATTCATATCGAATTTACAGAAATAAGCCGGGTACATTCATGATTTGGGAAGTTTAGGCAGCCAAGCGCAATAATAATTTGTAGCTAAAGTAATGCAGACATGCCAACATTCTCTGCAAATCTCAAGCAAGTATTATGCCTAAGAAAGAAAGTGGTTTGATTTCCACACCCTAAATCATTGATAGTTACTCGGCGGTAAATTTATAGCAGTCGTAGTGCGACGGATCAAATCCCTTAGTTTCCAAGTGAATTAAAGCACTCGCGAATTTCGATTATCGAAACTACTTTTAGCTCAGCGCATTAAAACTGACCCTCCATCCAAGCATGTCTTCTACACCTTTTTTTGGCCTCTCCTCTCATTTTTCAATGGATAATTTTACCGGACGTACTTTTTGCGCTGGCTCCACATGGACATGCGATCATTCTCTGAGTTTGCTAAGCAAACTACTTTGAAGATGATTAAGCTGACCGCACGCGACTGCCCATCCGATACATTTATAAAAGCCGAGAGAGTATCGATGACAAGTGAAGGTATCTATTGTCTCCAAATATCCGAAGCGGCCTGAGTGAATTTTGTGACGAGATTTCGAACTTAATCTAACTTGGAAAAACATCTTAATTCTAAGGGAGTAAACCAACAACAGTTTTGTAACAGTATCCATCGAGGGGCATTGAAAGTGCAATGACTATAAGCTTTGGCTTCCATCCAAGAACTTGGTATAGATGTTTTCCACCCATTCTGGTGGCTCCGTTTGCTTTAACGGTCGATGAAATCCGCGGATCAACTACAGGCAGTTCCTCCACGGTCCGACCCATCCCAAATCTGACCCACACACTCCCGTCTTTTCTCGAGAGCATTAGAGGACCTCGATCAGGTGCAACAATAGTCACCGATGGATGGTTTCCAGATAGTGTCCAGTAGCTTGCAGCCGGCCCCCTAAAGCCAAGCAAAGGCAAACTTTTTGGAGCCAAAAGTGGTCTTATTATCCGGTGTGCTCTCCTTCGTCTTACCCTTTTGCCGGTCAGGTTTACATTTCCTTCCAAGCGGACGGCTTCTGGCCTACTGGGGTCCTTGGGTTCTGAAACCGGTCTTTTATTAGCTTCAACAAGTTCGTATGAACCACACATAGCTTGGATTGAATCGGGAAGTACCGAGCGAATCAATACTCCTGATGCCATGTCAATTGCTATGCACTCACCCGGACCCGCCACAAGGATGCACAGCTTTTCACCAGATCTCTTGCGTTGGTGGGTTCTTGGATTTTCTACTTTTTGCAGCGTGCTCATCTTAACTACTTAGATTTGCGCTCTCGGCACAGCTTTAAGCCTACCAAGTGCAATTAGCTGCGATAAAAAGGTCTCTTCGTCTCTGGATGGGAGATCGCATGTGCCATCATGGCAAACATAGGCAAATCCAGGCACCCTCTCCTTTAATAATGGGGTGGATTTTGAATCTCCGCCCAATAGGATAATGGCATTTGGAATGAAAACCCCCCTGAGGACTTGTGTGAAATTGCCTTCGCCACCTGGAATTACTATTTCAATTGAGCCATTTGTGGCCATATCATTTGCAATGAGCAACTGGCAAAAAGCACTTGGGCTTTCGTTGACAATTTGTGAATAGGGCCTAATTAGCTTGACTGCCAATTCCCTGAGATCTGCTTTCCCGGTTATCTGATAAAGCCTTAAAAGCGCACTTGATGCAATTGAATTTGCAGAAGGCGTTACATTGTCAAAGTAATCATTAACATTGCCAACAAGTAGTGTCTCAGATATTGAGGCAAGTTTGAGTGAGTTCGAAACCGGGTCATAGTAATTGAACTCTAAGTACTTAGAGGCATCAAGCGCTTCTTCTAGCCACAGATCTTCTCCAGTTGACTCGTAAAGCCTTGTCATTGCATCGATTAGCCAAGCAATGTCAGCTGATGTGGCTACTGACTGTGACAGTATTCCTCCCCTGGACGCTCTTAGCCACTTGCCACTTTTATCTCTTAGGTTATCTAATAAGAACTTCCCGGTTTTGATAGCTAAATCCGACCAGGCTTTATTTCCAAGAGAAATCGAGCATTGGCACAGTGCGCTGATCCACATGGCGTTCCACTCTAAAATTGACTTGTCATCAATCCCGGGTTGAGGTCTCTTTGAAGCCGCGGCTTTCATTTTGGCCTTTGCCAATAGGATCTCTTCGGGAATAGGAAAAAGAGGTTCCGTATTTGGCCGGCGCAACACATTCGTGTTCTCGAAGTTGCCCTTTTTCGAAATTGACCAGAACTTGCATACCGTCGAAGTTAAGTCCGGGTCATTTAGAATTGCTTTGACCTCATCTTCACGCCAGGTATAAGTAGCGCCTTCTACTCCATTAGTGTCAGCGTCAAGAGAGGCTGCAATTCCACCTGATTCTTGCAAAAGATTGTCTGAGACAAAAGAAATAGTTTCTTCAATTACGTATAAGTATTTTTCCTGGCCGGTTAAGAGATAGCCGTGCAAGTAAATTGGAAGAAGCATTGCCTGGTCGTATAACATTTTTTCAAAATGCGGGACACTCCAGGTCTCATCAACGCAGTATCTGAAAAAGCCTCCGTTAATATGGTCAAACAATCCCCCAGAACTCATTGCATCCAATGCATGCAAGCCAAAGTTTAAAACAGCGGGATCTTTTCTGGTACTTCCGATGCGCAGGCAGAGCTCGACCTGCAGGGCCATTGGGAACTTGGGTCCGTTTCCAAATCCTCCATATTTGAGATCGACCTGGGATGTTAATCTCTTGGACAACGTTTCGTAGATATCATCTTTGATTCCTGTTTCACTTGCTATTTCTCCTAGTTCAAAGTGAAGCGAGGGCATTTCTGGGATTTGGGTTCTCCTGGCAATAGCCTTTCCCAGTGATTGTGCCTCCCGGAGAAGCTCTTCTTTTTTGTTTTCCCATGCGGAGTGAATTGCTTCTATTACCTGGAAAAAAGAGGGCATGCCGCCCCTTGGCTTATTTGGAAAGTAAGTTCCTGCGTAAAAAGGCGACCCATCCGGAAGGGCAAATATTGTGAGCGGCCACCCTCCATGTCCGTTCATGGCCAAAGCTGCTTCCATATAAAGCGCATCGACTTGGGGATACTCTTCTCGATCGATTTTGATATTTACAAAATATTGGTTCATCAACTTGGCCGTGCCATTATCTTCAAAGGATTCATGGGCCATTACGTGGCACCAGTGGCAGGCCGAGTATCCAATTGAGATTAAAACGGGCACGTCTCTTTCTTTTGCCTCCAATAGAGCATCTTGTCCCCAAAGGCGCCACTCAACAGGGTTGTCGGCGTGCTGAAGGAGGTATGGACTGATGGCTAAGTGAAGCTGATTCATAATATTGATACAAAATGCCTAGTTTGGAGAGACTTATCCTCTAGGGTAGTCCTATATGGACATACGATTAGACGGCAAAGTTGGGCTTGTGACAGGTGGATCAAGAGGAATTGGCTTAGAAATAGCCAAACTCATGGTTGAATCCGGGGCCAAGGTTATGATTGTTTCCCGGAAGCTAGACTCTCTCAAACAAGCTGCTCAAGAGATCGATCCAACAGGCGAGTCGGTGGCCACTTTTGCTGCTAATACCGGGGACCCCGAGGCAGGCAGGGCAGCGGTTGAAGCTGTTCTCGAGAGATTTTCCTCGCTTGACCTATTGGTGAACAACGCGGCTACCAACCCTTACTTCGGCCAGTTAATGGATATTGACGAATCAAGGGCATCGAAGACCGTTCAAGTAAATCAAGAAGGAGTTCTTGCTTGGACACAGGCCTGCTGGCACGGTTTTATGAGGGATAATGGGGGCGTAGTTCTCAACATGGCCTCAGTTGGCGGGCTTTCTGTCGAGTGGGGAATTGGTTATTACAACGTGACTAAAGCGGCAGTTATCCATATGACACAGCAGATGGCAGGGGAGATGGGGCCCAAAGTTCGAGTCAATGCAATAGCTCCAGGACTAGTGCGCACCGCATTTGCCAAAGCTCTATGGGAAACCAACGAAGAAGCGGTTGCAAAAAGACTTCCACTTAGGAGAATTGGCGAACCCTCAGATATTGCCAAGACAGCGGTATTTCTGTTAAGTGATGCCTCGGGATGGACAACCGGTGCAACTTTTGTGGTTGACGGAGGTGCGCTTGTGGTTCCTTCAGGTGGAATTACCTAGTTTTTAGTTGAAGGCACGACTCTTGGGCTCCAGATTCGAGGAGGATCAAAGAAATGTCCTACAATTCTTCCTTGACTGAGATTTTCCAAGAAACTTTGTGCATTTTCGAATTTGGGCATTTCCACGTAACTTGCTCCGAAGGCCTGGGGCACATGGGCATCGCTTCCTGATACTCGACCTAGGGAGAATTCGGAGGCAACTTTATAAGCCTTTTGTCTGGCAGAAGCCAATGAAGATTTGGAATTTAAGACTTCGATTACATCCACTAGCTCCATAGCCACAAGCGAGTAAAGTTCACGATCACTTAAGGCATGCCTCATGGGATCAAACGGGTGAGGAATTGAGACAAGTCCGCCCTGATTCCTTATTTCGACGGCGCAGTCCATGGGAGATAGACCAGGCGGGATACGCTCTTTGAGAAAAAGGCCAATCACTTCTCCGGCACTTGTTTTACACTCTTGCCCGACAATTACTTTTATATCGCAACTTTCCCGAAGTTTCTCTGCTCCTTTTATTGTGCCGTGGTCGGTTATGCAGATCACATCGAGTTTGCTTGCCAGGACGTAGTTTTCAATTTCCTCGAGAGTGGTTGTTGAATCGCCTGAGTACATCGTGTGGCTATGGCAGTCAACTCTAAAGGAATTGCCAGCTTTAGGCTCGCTTAGGTGCGGGTGGAAAGCCTTGAGCTCCAATTCGAGCTGAAAAATGGAAGGAACCTCAGGCACCGCTTAGCGACATCGTTCCAATGGCAAGAGTCACACCGTTAGCCGATCCGGGGAGCCAGGTTGCATCGTTTCCTACTTCAACTACATCGAGAAGCATCTTCTGCAGAGTTGAGGCAATGGTGGCTTCCCTAACCGGGGTTGACAGGGAACCATTTTCAATGAGTACGCCTTCGGCGCCAACTGAGACATCGCCGCTTATGGGATTTACTCCTGAATGCACACCCGTAATTGACTGGACGAGAATGCCCGAATCTATGCTTTTGACAATCTCTTCATTACTTTTATCCCCTGGAGCAAGCGTCAGCGCCCTGGGTCCCACTCCAGGAGTAGTGGCATATCCTCCCCTGATAGCAGAGCCCGTAGTTTGCGAGTTACATCTTCTGGCTGATTCTGATGAATGCAAAAAGCCCTGTAAAACTCCCTTTGAGATCAATGAAACCTTTCTACAAGCTATTCCTTCTGCATCTATTCGCTGAGCGCCGTAGGTTCTGGCATCCGTAGGATCATCAACAAGGTCGAAAATTGAGCTCGCAACTTGCTCTCCGAGCCTATTTGCAAAAAGTGACCTTCCCTTGGCCAAAGCATCGCCGCTAAGAGGACCCGAAATAATTGAAAGGAAAGTGGCGCAAACCCTTGGTTCAAAAACTACAGTCAGATCTCTTGACGTTGGTTTTTTTGCTCCAAGAAGTCGAGTCGCATGTAAAATCGCTTCACTCACTACGATTTCTCTGTCTAGTTCTTCAACTGACCTTGCCACATGTGAACCCCCGCCTGCATGACTGTCTTCTCCTTCTCCGGCTAAAGCGTAGGCGGCTAGATAACATGAAGTCCTTCTCGAACTAAGTTGAATACCTTCTGTTGTGGCAATTGCCGAGATATAAGCGCCGTCTCCGTAGTTAGCCTGTTCCACCATGCGGATTCTCTTATCTCTGCTTTGGAGTTCTCGATCAAGGTCTATAGCCATTGCGACCTTTGTGGCCATTGGAACCTCTAGGAGCTCTTCTCGAAACAAATTTAAATCTGCCGGTTTCACGCCGTCTGGAATTGCGAGCCCTACTGCTTCATCGGGAGTGGCATATCGAGTGTTGTCACGAGCGTTTTCAAGGGTATCTCTAATTGATTTTTCATCGGTCCTGCCACTCCATGCGAATCCGAGTTTCCCATCTTTAATCACGCGTATTCCAATTCCTTCGGATTCAGCACTTTCCAAGGTTTCGATTTCACATCTAAACGATCTGACCTCGTTGTCCCTGGACCAAAGCGCATAGGCTTCGATCTGCTCGCCCGGAGTGGCGCGCTCTCTTGTTGACTTAACAATTTTCAGCAGTCGGTCCTCAATTGCATCCGGGTCTAACGTGTTTGATCCAACTTGATTTTCCAAAGAAATATCTCCAGTGCTCACTGTGCAGTGCCTCCGATTGTAACACCGGTGATGCGCAGCGTTGCCTGGCCGCACCCGACCGGAACTTGCTGGCCATCTTTGCCACAGGTTCCGGGAGACATCCCGAAGTCATTGGCCACTGCATCAATTTTGCTCAATACATCGGGACCGTTTCCAATTAAATTTGTGTCCCTTAGAGGAGATGTAATCTTGCCATTTTCGATCAGGTAGGCCTCAATTGTGCCAAAGACAAAGTCACCTGTTACGGTATTAACTTGCCCCCCTCCTAATTTTGCTACATAAATTCCGTAGGGAGTGTCGCTGATAATTTCTTCGGGTGTGGCGGTTCCGGCCAGAAGGAAAGTATTTGTCATCCTCACCATTGGGAGGCACTGGTAGCTTTGACGTCTTCCATTTCCTTGCCAAGAGGTTTTTCCGGCTTGCTTGGCTCTTTTGTGATCATACATATAGTCCACCAGTACTCCGTTGTCGATAAGAACCGTTCTTCCTGCAGGGTTTCCCTCATCATCAAAAGCATAAGTTCCCCACTCGGTTCCTACAGTGCCATCATCAACCAAGGTGACAAGCGAGCTTGCCACCTTCTGTCCAATTTTGTTTGTATACACAGAAGCCTCTTTGTTGATGTGGTCAGCTTCAAGGCCGTGGCCACATGCTTCATGGAACAAAATGCCTCCGGATCCGCCTGCCAGCACAACAGGAACTTCACCGGAAGGCGCAGGGATAGCGTTGAGCTTAACGAGCGCCCTTGTAGCAGCGCTTTTTGCGATTTCTCCCACTTCATATTTGTCGAAGAGTTCAAAACCCACAGTCTCGGCTACCGACTCGTAACCTGTTTGGAGTCCGGTGTCTCCTATTGCTACACATGAAACCGAGAACCTTGTTCTGGTTTGAGTGTCTGTGACATAGAGACCTTCACTGTTTGCAATGACAATTGATCTATAGCTGTCACCATAGGATGCCGAAACTTGGCGAATGGCATCTTTTCTCTCATTATTGCTCTCTGAATCTAAATAGCACTCCCGAGATGCACTGTCAGCAACATTTAATAACGCAACTTTGGCTGCTTTTTCAACTTCCCCGGGGTGTTTTGCGCTTTGATGCGACTGTCTATTGACGGCATTGGTCAATACGGGAACTTCTACAATCCTTGATTTTCCCGAAGACTTTGCCACGGCTGATGCGCCTTGAGCCGCGCGAAGGAGACTTTCTTCGCTTAAATCGGCGCAGTGAGCATACCCACTGGTAGATCCGCTGATTACCCTGATCCCGGCTCCCCGGCTTGAACCGGTAGAAAGTTCTTCCACTCGGCCGTCGTCTAAAGATATGCCCGTGATGGTTCTATCTTCGGCGAATATCTCGGCAAAGTCACCCCCATTGCGCAAAGCGTATGAAAGTACTTTTTGTGCAATATCTGGCTCAATCATATTAGACTCCTAATAGAAAATGTAATGTCTCTAGAACTATGGTACTAACGTGGAGCTAACCCCTGGGCTAATAGGCCGAGTTTCGATAGTTGTCGATGACCTCGACACTGCCAAGGCTTTTAGAAGCTCAGATGTTCCTGTGCTTGCCACTCCCCGGGTGGTAGCACTTATGGAAGAGGCCACATGCAAAGCCATAGAGGGCAAACTTGGCGAAGGTATGACTTCGGTTGGAGTCAGAGTCCAGATAGACCACATTGCCCCGACAGTTCCTGGTCGATCGATTGGGGCGGAGGCACTTTTGCAACAAGTCGAAGGAAGAAGATTGACATTCAGCGTAAAGACCACAGACTCCAATGGACTTTTAGCAGTAGGGGTGATAACAAGAGTAGTTGTCGATAGAGCTCATTTTTTGGAAAAAGCCCAGCCTAAGTAGCATAATTGGGCTGTATATAGTTAATCTGTAATGGCCGGCAAAATTGAATACAAAGAAGGACTATCAGAGACTAGGCTCTTTAGTGTAGCTATGACAATTCTTGAGACCATAAAGAGCCCAGCTGATATTAAGACGCTTGATTCAGATGAACTTACTCAGTTAGCACAAGAAATTAGAGACTTTATAGTTCGGGCGGTCTCAAATACAGGGGGCCACTTAGGTTCAAATCTAGGAGTAGTGGAGCTGACAATTGCGCTCCATCGAGTATTTAACTCTCCTCACGACCCGATTCTTTGGGACACTGGGCACCAAGCATACGTGCACAAGCTTTTAACTGGTCGAGCTTCAGGATTTGGCCGGCTTCGCCAAGAAGGGGGTATGTCTGGATATCCAAATAGAGGCGAGTCGGAACATGATTGGGTAGAGAACAGTCATGCATCTACAATTCTCAGCTACGCCCAAGGACTTTCCCTGGCATTTGATAATGCAGGTACCGGCCTTTCTTCCCTGGTGCTGCCAAAAGATCCAAGAAGAGTAATAGCCGTTATTGGAGATGGCGCGCTAACCGGCGGGATGTCCTATGAAGCGCTAAATAATCTTGGACACTCCGGTGCGCCGGTAATTATTGTTCTAAATGACAATGGCCGAAGCTATGCGCCAACTGTTTCAAAGCTTTCGCTATCCGTTAGCAACTTAAGAGTCAATTCTTCTTATGTTTTAGTGAGAGAAAGATTGCGCAAAGCCCTCCGGGATCTTCCTTTAATGGGAAATGTCGCATATTCGGGAGTACACTCTCTCACTTCTGCGTTGAGGGAACTAATTGAACCTCACGTGTTTTTTGAAGCTCTTGGGGTGAGATATATTGGACCACTCGACGGACATGATATTGCCCAAGTCGAACAGGCCTTGGAGCATGCACGATCATGGCACGGTCCAATAGTGGTTCACGTCCTAACCCACAAAGGGAAAGGGTATGCGCCAGCCGAGGAAGACGACCTTCAGAGGTTGCATGATGTCAAGGCAGTCGTTGGCCAAGGCGGTCCCGTGCCGAGTCCATTAAAAGGAATTGGGGATGCACCTGTAACTTATACCGATGCTTTTGCCGCCGCTCTTGTGGATGCAGCCGAGAAAAGACCCAACCTTGTTGCCATTACAGCGGCCATGCCGGGTCCAACAGGCCTGCTTCATTTTCAGGCCCGCTATCCGGATCGCTTTTTTGACGTAGGAATTGCCGAACAGCATGCAGTTACCATGGCGGCTGGAATGGCTATGGGTGGATTAAAGCCGGTAGTGGCTGTATATTCAACATTTTTCTCCAGAGCCTTTGACCAGGCCAATCTAGATGTTGGGCTTCACAAGCTACCCGTTGTTTTTGCCCTTGATCGTGCCGGGATCACCGGAGACGACGGAGCCAGCCACCACGGCGTTTTAGATTTAGTACTTGGACTTTCAATTCCAGATGTAGCAATATTTGCTCCATCAAGCGCCCAAGAGATCCCAGTTATGTTTGAATCAGCACTTTCCTGGGATGGTCCTGCAATTGTTAGATATCCTAAAACGCCTGCCCCTTCTTCAGATGAAGTCGGTTCTTCGATGAACGCGAGGAAAGTAGTGGAAGGTGATGGTTCCGTTGCCATTCTCGCAGTTGGCAAGATGGTCCAAAATGCAAAAGAGGCAGTCGCAATATTAGAAAAAGAGGGATTTAAACCGACTCTGTGGGATGTGCGAGTCGTAAGGCCGCTTGATCGCGAGATGCTGAAAGATGCAATAAATCACGACGTGATATTTACCATTGAAGACGGCTATCGAATCGGCGGCGCCGGAATGTATATTGCCGATTCAATTAGGGCCTTGTCAGAGACTGCCGAACAAGATGATGTAATTTCAAAGGAAGAAGCAGTAGAAAGTTCGGGACACAGCTACAGCGGAACTTCCAAGAACATTACAGTTCTTGGAATCCCCACAATTTATATTCCTCAAGCTAAACCTGATGCAATTTTGGCTAGATTTGGCTTGGATGGATTCGGGATTGCCCAATCAGTTAAGACCTCTCTGCAAGTCCAATTCAAGAGCGAATAACTATTTCAATCCGAGATTTCAATTTTCTTTGCGGCAATATCTTCTTTCTTTATTCTGATTACCACGAGCACAATAACCACTGCCGCCATTGCTATATAAGAAGCAACCTTGAAAGCAGCTACGTATCCGCTCGTGATTACCTCATAGGCAATCATTCTCGCTTTTAACGGAAGCTGGCCTAGATTAGCCGGATTAAAACCAACCGAAGCAGGAATTCCCATTGAGGCGACTTTGGCCTTTGACGTAGCAATCGAGATCGTCACCAAAATTGAAAGGCCCAATGAACCGCCTATCTGTTGTGTCGTATTCAGCAATGCCGATGCCAGACCTGCTTCTTTAAGCTCCACTTTTGAAACTGCGGTAAGGGTAAGGGGAACAAATGTTAATCCCATTCCTGCTGCAACTGTCATCATTGGCCCGATTATGTCGAAATAGTTTGCATTTGCATTTATGAAGCTGATCCAAACTAAACCAATGGATCCAACAATTGGGCCTAATGTCATAGGAATTCGCGGTCCGATCTTCCCTACCAACTGCGACGTGATTCCAGCAACAACCCCAATTGTAACGGTAACGGGCAAAAATGCGACACCTGCTTTAATCGGAGAGTATCCCATGATGTCTTGAATGAACTGGGTCAAAAAGAAAAACATTCCAAACATTGCGGCCCCGATGGTCAACATCATGGCATATGAACCGGATCTGTTTCTATTTGCAAAAATTCTAAGGGGCATCAGGGCATGCTCGCTTTTTGTCTCTATGAATAGAAACAGAGCAAGAAATGCAACTGACAAAATCAATGGGATTAAGGTGCCTTTGGATGTCCAACTGGTAGAGGCTGCATGTGAGAGACCGTAAACTAAAAGTGTCATTCCTCCTGAGACGCTTAGGGCGCCTGGAATATCCATTTTGCCCGATCTGGATTCCGATTCGCTAAGGACAAAAGGAGCAACGGCAAGCACCAGGGCACCAATTGGCACATTTACGAAAAGGACCCATCTCCATGATGCAATATCTGTCAAAATGCCGCCCATCAAAAGTCCGAAGGCACTTCCTGCTCCGGACATTGCCGCATAGACACCCATTGCTTTGTTTCTGGACTTTCCTTCGGGAAAGTTACTTGTTATTAAGGCAAGAGCCGTTGGAGATGCAATGGCACCTCCGATTCCTTGGAAAGCTCGAGCGATAATAAGCCAGGTCTGATCCTGGGCCAGACCCCCGGCAAACGAGGAAAGTATAAATAGAGAAATACCAACAATAAACATCCTCTTTCTGCCGAATAAGTCTCCACTCCTGCCTCCCAAAAGCAACAGACCGCCAAATGCTAGAGCATATGCATTGATTACCCAATCCAAATTTGAAGGAGAAAAGTTAAGATCCTTTTGTATTGCAGGGAGTGCAATGTTGACAATTGTGGCATCTAGGACAACCATTAGCTGCGCGGCTGAAATAACCATAAGAGCATAGCCGAGGTGTTTTTGGTTTCCACGAACTGGATGCGGGGGTGCGGCATTAATACTTATGTCAGTCATTCCTTAAAAAGATTACCTGAATTCACCAAGGTACTCCAAATATAAAATCAAGCTGAATTATAGCTATGGCGCATCTAATTTTGGAAAAAGTGTTAAGTAATTACTTGTGCGATCTAGAAAGAGATAATGACGCTTCTAAAAGTCCTTTTTCAAAACCAATTCTCTTTAACGGGCGCCACTAGAGAAAGCGAAGTTGAGAGAAGGGCAATAAAGAGTTGACTCGGAAGTCTTATTTGAAACTATCCGCAGCCAATTGGAGCGAAGATGCTTATCTAGCCATGTGGATCTATTTGTCACAGCTATGACTTCTTGATGAAGGGAGACTATTTAAATCAAGTCATAACTTGGTTTAACCGCTTGGTAGTTTGCAGCCTTTTGGGCGAGGCAATTGTCCTGATGATGATCGCTTTTTTTAAACAAGCTTGAATCGCATTAATAAATGAGTTGCAACCTATCAAATTCTCTGAAGCCAAAACTTCTTTAATGATTTGGTTTATATATGGAGACTTGTCTCTCCAGAAAATAAAAGATGCCCACGCAAGTACTTGACTGCATGGGCATCTTTTGTTAAATCAGAGCTAAATCAAACTATGTGAAGTCCTGATATTGCTCTTGCAATAATTAGACGCTGTATCTCGGAGGTTCCTTCAAATATGGTGTAGATCTTTGAATCTCTGTGCCATCTTTCAACAGGATGCTCACGAATGTATCCGTATCCTCCCATGATCTGGATAGCTTCTTCAGTCACCCAAACAGCAGTCTCGCCTGCGTAAAGTTTCGACATCGAACCTTCGCCTGCAGTGAACTCTTTGCCGTTAGCTCCCATCCATCCTGCACGCCAGACCAGCAGTCTTGATGCATCTACCCGAGTTTTCATATCTGCGAGTTTGAAGGCAATTCCTTGGTTTTCAATAATCTTGCGGCCAAAAGCTGACCTTTCCTTGGCATAGTCGAGAGCGTATTCGTAAGCTGCACGTGCAATCCCGACCGCTTGGGCTCCAACTGATGGCCTTGAAGCTTCAAAGGTTCTCATCGCAGCTTGGGAAGTGGACTTCTTTCCTTCACGAGCACGGGCAATCTTTTCATCGAGTTTTTCTTTCCCGCCTAGGAGGCATCTGCCTGGGACCCTGACATCATCAAGAACCACTTCGGCGGTGTGCGAAGCGCGAATTCCCATTTTCTTGAACTTTTGACCTTGTGAAAGGCCTTTGGTGCCCGGAGGTACAACAAAACTGGCTTGGCCGCGGCTTTTCAATTCAGGCTCGACCGATGCTACAACCACATGGATGTCGGCGATTCCACCATTTGTAATCCAAGTCTTGGTTCCATTTAGGACCCACTCGTCAGTTGCCTCGTCATAAACTGCTCTGGTTCTCAAACTGGAGACATCGCTTCCTGCATCTGGCTCAGAGACTGCAAATGCGGCAAGTTGGATTTTGTCGGGAGTTCCAAAACACTGCGGTCCCCACTCAAGCATTTGCTCGGGTGTTCCATTGGCGGCAATTCCTGCGAGTCCCAATGTCGTGCCAAGAAGAGAGAGAGTAATTCCGGCATCTCCCCATGCCAGTTCCTCGTTAACTATCGGCATCAGGATGCCGGCTGGATCAAAAAATGCTTGGGCCACAAAGTCAAAAGAGTAAATTCCCACTTTTGCCGCCTCTTCGATGACAGGCCATGGAGTCTCCTCCCTTTCATCCCACTCACTGGCTGCCGGGCGGATAACATTTTCGGAAAAATCGTGTACCCACTTTTGCAGCTGCTGCTGATCTTCATTTAGCTCCATCGAGAACTCTGCCATTTTGGCACCTCACAAAACTCAGGGCCGTCAAAACTGAGGCCGGAAATATTCATTACTTACCGATTGGTAATTTAGCTCCATCGTATCCTCTTTTGGGAGTTTCTTTCAACTTTCGAGCTATATTTATTTAAACTAACCCTTAACCATGGGATTTATAGGCACTAGGCTGGTTAAATTCGTGAAAAATCCTCCACACGCTCTCGGATTCGGGCATTTTGTCCGCTAAAGTCGGATTATTCAGATGGGTGGATTGAGATCTTGGATGGGAAAAGCCACTAAGTTGCCTAATCTAGGCGACAATTTGAAATTAATTCCGCTGGCAGTTGCGGTATTTCTCTCGTTTTTCCTCTCGGAGGTTGCTCTTTCGACGAACCACAGCGTCTCAGGGCAATACGCCGAGGTTTCCAATCTCAGTTCAAGTGGGGTTGAACTTGTTGCCCACGTCACTGTGCCCCAAGGGACGTCATCGCTGTCATACCCGCACAGCATTCCGGCATCCTTGCCCGCTTCGATAGGAGAAATTCCTGGTGTAAGGGGAAGTTTTGGCCAGACCATTGGATATGCCCAGTTTTTGGATCCATCGGGAAAATCAATCGGGTTAATCGGCTCTTCCGACATTGGATTGTCCTACGCAATTGGCCCGGACAGAGTGCCGCTATCTCCTCTTGGCAGTGTTAAGGAGATTCTGGGGAGGCTGCCCATTGGCCCAGATGAAGTTGCACTTGATTATAAGACTTTTTCGAAATACGGCTTTTCCGTCGGGGAGAAAGTGTCAATTGGCTTAGTCAACGGGGTGATTAAGGCCACTTTGGTTGGATCTGCCAAAATCGGGGGACTCGGTTATATTCCCGGCGGCACAGTTGCGCTTTTTTCTCAACTGGGAGCAGCCAGGGCCTACAGTTCGTATCTAAGTGAAATTGACATTAGCCTTTATAATCCCTCGCCTCAAATGTTAGTAAGTCTTTCTGATCGACTTGGGCCTCAATACGTGCTTGAGCCGACAAATGACGTGATGAGCCAAGATGCCTCGACACTGTCAGCGCCATTTAGGCCTATAGATGATGTTCTATTAGGAGTTGGGATTCTTTCACTGCTTCTGTGTGCCTATTCAATAAAAGTCATACTAAGTTTTTATATTGAGATCAAGAGTTGGGAGTTGGCTACTTTAAGACTGCTTGGCGCACAACTGAGAGATCTTGTTTATATTGTTGGGACACCCGTATTTGTTTCGTGGTCATTAGGTGCGGCAGTCGGCATGGCCGGAGGAATCATTGGCACTTCAGCCATTGCGTCCATCGTCGACAGTTTTGGCATTTCGTTTCCAACGGCACAACTTTCCTTTTCTTTAAGTGCAAATGTTTTATATCCCTTGGCACTCGCACTATGCTCACTTTTCGTTGGGGGACTTATCCCTGCAAGAAGACTTTCCAAACTTTATCCATTAGAGGCATTCAATGGGAATTTAGATGGTTTTCGTCAAGAAAGCCGATTACTTCCCCTTGTTGGAACTTTTTTAGTTGAGTTAGGAGTTTTGTTAATCGTTTTTGGCACTGAAGCCTCATCATTGCTTGGAACTGTGGTTTTTGAAGCGGCAGGTATTGCCTTGATTTTAATGGGGCTTAAGTACACTTTGGAATTTGTTATTTCAATACTTTTACGGAGATTTCATACGAGAATAGGCGAGCTTTACTTAATAGTTGGCAATTTGAAATCGGATTTGAAGCGAGTTTCCAACCTTTTGTTTCTGACATTCATAATCTCTGCATTAATGACGGCAATAACTTGTCTGTCAGCCAGCGTTGGCGCTTCAATTGCCAGTTCATTCAACGGAGATGTCAAAGCACAGTTTTTTGTGGCGTCTTCAAATTTGAATGTTTTCAATCCTGCTTCATCCACTTACTTGCAAGCCACACCGGGAGTAAAGCAGGTAGCGATTGTTCGTTTGGACAGAATGACAGTTGGATCCTCAGCTGTTCTAAGTTACGTAGTCGACCCGACTACTTATTTCAAAGCCGTAGAAGTGCATGTGGTCTCCGGGTCAATGGCAAATTTGGACCAAGGGGGATTGGCAGTTTCTCAAAGCGTGGCGTCAGGGGAAGGCTGGCACTTGGGTTCGGTGGCAACTGTTGATTCATCGGTGGTTGGGATGGTGCAACTGAAGGTGGTGGCAATTTATCGGGACTCGCTTTTAACAGGAGGCGCGATTTATGACGGTGAGGCAGTTGACGCGGGATATGGAGAGCCACAAGCTGCCTTTTTCCTGGTGAGTTATTCCGGGTCTCTCGACACCGGGATGAAAGTCCTTGAGGCGAGTCTTCGGAATTTTCCTTCGCTTAAAGTTTTTACACTTGATAGTTTTTCTGCCCTTATGACCTCAGTAATTGCAAATGTGAGGGACTATGCACTGGAGTTAGTGGTTATTTCCTTTATTTTGGCACTCGTTACAGTCTTTTTTGCCTCTAAAATTGCCTTGGTTAAGAGGAGGCGTGAATTTGGGCTTATCTATGCTTTTGGCTTTGATAGAAGTAAGATCTTAAGATTGGTCTTAGGTGAGTCGATGTTTATAGCTCTAGTTGGAGCCCTAACCGGTGGAATTTGCGGTCTGGCAATAGGAATTGCGATTGCCAGGAACTTAGGCTACCTTGGATTAGGTTCAGTTTCGATACCTGTTTATTTTCCGATTCCTATTATTTTCATAGTATTGGTAGCACTTGGACCAATTGGGCTTTCATTATCCGGGCTTAGAACTTCGTCGCTCCAAAGTTACCTGCGCGGTGATCAGTGAAATCCAATTATCGATTCGGAGTGAATTTGAATGGTGCGCTAAATGATTATTGATTTTTTTAGTCATCCCCCGGATGAGACAATGGCCTTCACGTGGGCTGTTCGCAAAAAGGCGCTGATCTACGTGGCGGCCATGATGGTCTTTTCCGTCGGCTTTTCTTTTTTCGTACATGGCAGAGCCGGGTATTGGTCAATTGCCGTATTAACTGCCGGGCTTTTTACAATTCCTGCAATCTGGGCCTCGCTTGCCGTCACAAATCGGGTTCCGGCCAAACAGCGCCACTTTTGGAGAATTTGGTTCGCAGGATTTATAAGTCTGTTTACCTTCGGTTTATTTTTAGCATTCGTGTCAGTGCCCGAATGGAATTCATTTTTCGCTCCAAGCTGGTTTCATGGCTGGGTCGTCTTTAAAACAATTTCAACGGTTGCAGGTTCTGCCATAGTTCCACTTTTGGGTTGGGCAGTTATTACCAGGCTTAGATCCGCGTCGGGCAAACGTGCGCCAGCAGTAGATTTTTTGGATGTTTTCATGGGGGTAACGGTTGTAATATCACCGATTTTTCTTCTCATTGCGCATTCTTTGGCAACGCACGGCAGGGACATGTGGATCACTGTACCCATCCTTTGCATGTCGTTTTCCATGCCGGCCTTCGGGGGAGCACAGGCCATGTTCTATTATCGTCTGCCTAAGGGCGAGAGAGAAATTGCGAGCCTGGGGCTTTTGCTCGCGGGAGTGTCAACGTTGGATGCGTGGCTCCAAATTGCCCAGATTCTCAATAACTACAGATTCCCCTTTCCGGTATTAATTGCATTAGTCGGAGCGAACCACGCACTGTTTTTTCTGTATCCCCTTTATGAGAGAAAAGGCGGCCCCAGAGGGCTCGATCGACTATCACCAGAAGCGCAAGTTCGTAGTTGGGAGCCAGTTTCGATCGGGGTGATCTTTGGAGTCGGAGCAATTATTGGCGTAGCTATGGCTGTGCGCTCCAGGGAGAGTTGGGCCGAGCCTTATGCGCTTGCATCTCTTGCTCTCATTGTCATTTTGGCAACATTGAGGCACACTCTCATGGTTGCAGAAACCAAGTACCTCTACAAAGAACTCGCTCTAGATGCACAAGAGAGAAAGAAGCTGCTTTCTAATTTAGTGAGGGCAGTTGAAGACGATAGACATCGCATGGCCGCAAAGTTGCATGAACTTTCCATGGAGTCTTTGGCAACAATTGGAACGGTTATGCAGGCCTCATATCGGGCAACTCCTATGGCAAGTGGCGGCACAAATGTAGTAAGCGATGCCCTAAGTGTCGTGAGAAGTGATTTAGCCGACCGTGCCGAGCAATTTAGAAGGCTTATGCAAGCAGTCAGGCCAAGCCCAAAGGTGGAAGACGAATCACTGGCATCATCTATTGCGGCAAGTTTTGCCGAGATGGTGCCTGAAAGCGGAGGACCCGATCTCTCAATTCGCATTGACCCGGAAGTCGAACTTGATTGGACCACCAAGACTATTGTCTACCAAATTGCTCAAGAGGCTTTGAGGAATGTTACAAGGCATGCCAATGCCAAGGCTGTTCACGTAAGACTATTTTTCAAAGGCGATATATTATTCGTAGAAATTGCCGACGACGGTGTCGGAATAAAGCCCGCCGATATCAATGAAAATTCTTTTTCAACCATGAAGTTGTTTGCTTCTCTTGCAAGGGGAAGCATTGAGGTTGAAAGTTCGCCGGGCAAAGGAACATTGCTTAGAGCTTCACTAGGTGGCAGATCGGCCCAAGACGAAGAACCCGCAGAGGTCGAAGAATTTAAAGCGCCAAAATTACATATTTTGAAATTTGAAGACTGATTTAATCTTCTCTTATTACACCAAGTCCACACATCCCATGGCGGAGCAGCGTAGCGGTGGATTTAATTACTGTGGTTTTGTCGATTTGGCCTGAAAGCCAAAGCTCTGTTGTGTGCAAAAGCGTTCCCATAGCTCCAGAAGTTGCTATGAGCACGAGATCGGCCTTGGCACCCTGGTCAGTAAGTGGATGAATCAGTTCATTAGCAATTTGGATCTGAGCTGCAATGGCTCGTATGATCAAAACCTCTTCGCCAGATCCCCATGGTTCTCTAAATAGCAGCCTAAATGCTTCACGATGATCATCAAAGTATGAGACAAACTCTTCGACCAAGCGGTCTAGTCTCGCTGACGGCTTCAAGGGGAGGGAAGAGATGTTTCTAAGGCGAGAAACCAATTTGGCCAGTACGTCGTCCATAACTGCTGCATAAAGCTGGGGGCGGCCATCGGGAAAGTAGTGATAAAGCAGAGTCTTTGAAACTGAACCTATATCAGCAATCTCGCTAAGGCCGCTCGACGCGTAACCTCGAATGGCGAATACTTCCGTAGCACTTTTTAAAAGAAGCGCTCTTCTTTCGTCTGGATCCATCCTGACTCTGGATTTTGCGACTGCTGACATAAACTTGCCTTTCGACGTATAAGGAGCAAACCTTATCTATTACATACTGACACTACTGTCACTATAGCACAAATTCTATACAAAGTGCAGTTTAAAGTTTGCAAGTGGTAGCAAAAGATAGCACCACGGTCGAAAAGGGGAGATCGACCGTGGTGCACGCTTTTGATTAAATTAGACTCCGGCTCCGTAGCCGCTGCAGGTCGGGGCAAACGTTGGGCTATTTGGACCTAATGCATTTAAAACATCCTGGATAGCTACGTTGTCATAAGGGAGCGCTATGTGACCGACCGTGTCGGCTGGGCACTGGTTTTGAATGGTTATGTTAGTTACACTGGGACCACTTAAGAATGCGTTGGTATATGGTGTTACAACTTCATCGTCTTTAGTCTCGATGACTACATAGCTTGGACCCGGAACCGTGTCGCCTGATGCAAACAAATTGGTTTGGAACGTTGAGCCAACCTCTTGTTCGGTCAATGCAGGAGCATTGAGCTGGGAAAATACTGAGTTAACACCAGCAAGAATACCCAGCTGCGTGCCCAGGTTGGTTAATCCGTCAAGGGTCGTTCCATGGTTAGAAGGCGCCAGACCTACGAGCATGTGGACTTTTGATGCTCCGCCTAGGAACTTTATGTAGTAGTTGGGCATCATTCCACCTTGTGAGTGACCAACCAGATCTACCTGGGAAGCACCGGTCTGAGACAGTACAGTATTTACTTCTGTAGCAAGTTGCCCAGCCGAAGTGGCAATATCGCCAAGACCCAAAAATGTCGATGAAGCTGCAGTTTCACCATAGTTAAAGGTGTAAACGCAGTATCCGGCGTTAGCTAGGGAAGGGGCAACTGCCTGCCAGTTAAGCGCCTCATTTTCAAAAGTCCCGTGGACCAAGATAACCGGGTAAGGATGAGCAAAGCTCAATGCGCAACTCGACAGATTAGCTCCCGGGGGCGGGGTATTAGGTGTCGAGATCCCGGCAGATATTCCTTGAGTGAGAGTGCCGATTGGAAGTGCTCCGGATCCGCCCCCTGTCGAGGAACAAGCTGCTCCTAAAAGCGCGATTGCGCCCAGAGCAATGACTTTTTTAAGAGTTTTATGCATGCATTTCTACCTTTCGTGAAATAGAAAGAATTTGATTGATGCATTCATTATTTACTGACGTGTCAGTAAATGTCAACTCTTTTCAAAAACCGCTTTAGTTTTTGAACTAAAAATCCAGGCTTTTGATAATCTCTTATGCCGGGATGCCGTAGCCATCACAGGTTGGCTGGAAGGACGAGCTGTTTGGTCCAAGCGCATTAAGAACATCTTGTATCACGACATTGTCGTAGGCCATTCCAATGTGTCCGACATTGTCACTTGGGCACTGATTTTGAATGGTTACGTTGGTTGCATTAGGTCCGTTTAGAAAAGCGTTTGTATATGGAGTAACCACTTCATCGTATTTGGTTTCTATTACTACGTAGTTTGGTCCGGCAACCGTGTCGCCTGAGGCAAATAAGTTTGTCTCAAAAGTCGAACCTTGTTCTTGCTCGGCAAGAGCGGGAAGCGATAGGTCTGAAAAGACTGAGTTGATTCCATATAGAATTCCTAACTGGGTACCCAAGTTAGTTAATCCGTCAAGAGTTGTTCCATGATTTGATGGTGCAATGCCCACGAAAGTATTTACTTTAGAAGCTCCGCCTAGAAACTTTATGTAGTAATTAGGCATTAATCCGCCCTGCGAATGTCCAACCAAATCAACCTTAGAAGCTCCGGTCTGAGCTAGCACATTATTTACTTCTGTTGCAAGTTGGCCGGCAGAGGTTGCAATATCGCCAAGACCCAAGAATATATTCGAAATTGTTTGGCCATAGTTAAATGAGTAAACACAGTATCCGGCGTTTGCAAGCGTAGGTGAAATGGCTTGCCAGTTGTCAGCTTCATTGGCAAAAGTTGCGTGGACCAAAATCACAGGGTAAGGATGAGCACTAGATAGCGTGCATCCTGACACGTTTGAGCCGGGAGGAGGAGAATCCGGGGATGTGAGACCTGCCGTCACGGCTTGTGAAAGGGTGCCAATAGGAAGTTGGCTACTCGATCCACCCGATGTTGCGCATGCTGCACTTGCAATGGCAACAATTCCCACGGCTAGCACTCTCTTAAAAACACTTCGCATTATTATGTTTCTCCCTTGTACCTAAGACTTAATCTTCCCCAACCGCTTTGTAGTTATTAAACGACGCTTAGTGAAAATCAGCAGATATCGGCAATATCAAATTGAACTTTAATACATTTTATATATAAATGCTACCAATTGCAAGCGAATCGCTACTAATGGTGGCAATGAATTCAAAGTATCACTTTAAGTGATAAATGGGAAATGGTCGCAGAACTTTCTCTTAGTAAGGGCCCCGCCGAGGGTGAAATAGCGAAGAGTTTTTCAAAAAAGTGGCTTTTACTTGGGAAAATTACTTATAATTAAGAGCGGTGGACTCTAGTTCCCGTTGGAGCGTCTTCGACGCTCCAACCCATCGAGACCAATTCGTCTCGCAATTTGTCCGCCAATGCGTAGTCACGCTGTGATCTGGCTTGGTCACGGGCCGCAATAGTTTCCATTGTTTTTTGGTCAATTCGATCGGAAAATGATTTTCGCTCCAGACCAACTGCATCTGCCATTTCGCAAACTGCCAAATAATATGACCAAGCTTTTTCGTAGCTGTTTTGATCAAGCATCACATGGCCTCTACTAATACATTCAAATATTTGGGCTGTGGCACCCGGCGTATCTAAGTCGTTATCCATAGCCGCTTTAAAGTTTTCCAAGTGAAGCAATGCAACTTTATCGGATACATTTTCAACTTGGCTGTTTTCTTTGACCTCTCCTAAAACTCGTCTCACAAAAGCATCGAGTCTGCCTAGGGCCGCCTCGGAGTCAGTCAGCGTCTCGGGAGTTACCTCAATTGGGGAGCGGTAGTGAGAACGAAGCACAAGAAGTCTAAAAGCTCTCGGATCGTGATGCGAAAGAAGTTCCGGAAGGGTTGTGTAGTTATCAAGAGACTTTGACATCTTCTCGCCTTCTACTGTTACC
>JAJYDO010000011.1 GCA_021777355.1 Actinomycetes bacterium
TGGGCAGAGTGTCATTCGTAGTTGATCCATATCTTGCAACAATTTCATTTACGGTTGTGCCTCCACTATTTATCGCTACCTGGTGGTTCAGAGACCGTTCACGAAGACAGTACGCTTTGGCACGAGAGCGAATTGCTATAGTAAATGCCAATTTACAAGAAGGTATTTCAGGCATAAGAGTGTCGCAGGCCTTCAATCAGGAAAAGAGACACACCACGGCCTTTAAGGAAGTCTCATCTGACTATTTGGAAGCTAGAGTAGGTGCACAAAAGCTTGTGGCTATATATTTTCCTTTTGTGCTGTTTCTTTCAGATGTAGCTACGGCAATTGTCCTCGGCTTCGGATCCCACTTGGTAGTTGACAAAACTATGGCAATAGGATCTCTGATAGCTTTTTTGCTTTTGGTGAATCAATTCTTTAGTCCAATACAGCAGCTGTCGCAGACCTTTGATCAGTGGCAGCAGGCACGGGCATCCATGGCAAAGATTGAAGAGTTGATGTCTGAAAAAGTAACTGTAGAAAATCCCTCGGACGGACTGATCTTTGACCATATTAAAGGTGAGATTTCCTTCCAAGACGTTCATTTTTCATACGTCCACAACCGTGAACTGGCACTTAGCGGAGCAACATTCAACGTAGCAAGCGGTGAAACTGTAGCTTTGGTTGGAGAAACGGGTGCCGGAAAATCTACAGTTGTGAAGCTGATTGCAAGGTTTTACGATCCTAACGAAGGTGTTGTATCGGTAGATGGAACAGACATTAAGAGATTTAGCCTCCAAAGTTTCCGCCAACACCTCGGTTATGTTCCCCAAGAGGCTTTCTTGTTCACAACGTCAGTGAAAGAAAACATAGCCTATGGAAACCCTAATGCAAGTCCCGCAGAGATCGAACAGGCTGCCACGGCAGTCGGTGCCCATGAATTTATATCAAGGCTTAGACACGGTTACATGCAGCCAATAGTGGCAGGCGGCAGGTCCCTCTCAGCTGGACAGAGGCAGCTAATTGCCCTTGCCAGGGCAAAACTGGTGAACCCCTCAATCCTTCTTTTAGACGAAGCTACAGCTAACTTGGATCTATCCACCGAGGCCAAGGTCCAAAAGGCAATGGAAGTCGTGTCAAAGGAGAGAACAACCATCCTGATAGCACACAGGCTTCAAAGCGCCAAAACGGCTAGTCGAATCATTGTCCTTGACCAAGGAAAAGTAGTTGAAACCGGCACTCACGATACACTAATTGCAAAGGGAGGGTATTATGCCAAAATGTGGAATGCTTATGCTATTGCTAAGTGAAGGTACATCTAAGAGAATCTTTTAAATGAGATCTATTGACAACGAGATAAAAGTTCATGAATGAAAACTTTTTAACAAGCCAAATTGAGAAATCTTCAGGATCCACCTGGGATGCAGTAGTCTCCCAAATTAGAAGAGCGGGTGAGATTTTAGGGATAAGTGAAGACATAATTGAAGTAATAATTGCTCCGGAAAGATCTCTAAAGGTATCAATTCCAATAAAGAGAGATAGCGGAAAAATCGAAATATTCCAGGGGTGGCGTATACTCCACGACACGACTAGAGGTCCGGGAAAGGGTGGCATTAGATACCACTCAGAATTAACAGAGGAGACACTGATGGCATTGAGCGCCGAGATGTCTCTTAAAACGGCATTAGTTGGAATCCCTTTTGGCGGCGCCAAAGGAGGGGTAAAGGTAGATCCCAGAAAGCTTTCACAATCCGAGCTCGAACGACTCACCCGCAGATTCGCCCTTGAAATTTCATCGTTAATCGGTCCTGCCAAAGATGTCCCGGCGCCCGATATAAATACGGATGCAAATGTCATGGCTTGGTTTGCAGACACCATCTGGAACATCAGCGGCAATTTCCAAAGTGCAACAATAACCGGCAAGCCATTTGCCATTGGCGGAGTTATGGGCCACCAAGGCGCAACTGCACAAGGCGTGGTGACAGTATGTAAGCGGCTTCTTGAAAAGCACAATGCAGGTCTGGCAGGCACTAGAGTCGCTATTCAAGGACTCGGGAAAGTTGGAGGTCCGCTGGCTTTTCTTCTATCTTCTTTAGGCGCTCGAATAGTTGGGGCCCAAGACATTTCTGGAACGATAACAAACCGGGCGGGAATAAATATCGCCAAACTTCTCTCGCATATTGAAAACAGGAATCCGATCTCGACTTTTGGCGAGGCAGAACCTATATCTCCTGATGATTTTTGGTCGCTTGACTGCGATGTTCTTATTCCTGCTGCACTCGGAGGAGTAATTGATAGCCAAATTGCTTCAAAAATCAAGGCTCGTTTTGTAGTCGAGGCCGCAAACGGTCCAACGCTTGGATCGGGAGATGAGGAATTCAATACAAGGGGAGTAATCGTAGCTCCAGATATTCTTGCCAACGCAGGCGGAGTCGTAGCTTCTTCATTCGAGTGGGCTCAAGACCTCCAAGGCTACCTCTGGGAAGAAGAACTCACTGCCACGCGTATTAGAGACACCATGGAAAAAGCATTTGATTCAACTTGGGCTAAAGCAGAAGTTTTAGGAGTTAGTTTAAGAATAGGAGCAGTCGCCCTTGCAGTGGAAAAGATCGCAGAAGCCCATCGATTGCGAGGTTTGATCTTCTAATCAGCTGCACACTCAACTAACTCCCAACTGTGTTAGTCCTATTTACCTTTCTTCAGCCTAAATACCAGCAATCCACCCAATACAAGCAGAGCAATACTCAGCAAGGTCTCTCCAAAGAACGGCTTACCTGTTGAAGCACTAAGGGAATTGGTCACAATTGGTGCAGTTGTAGAAGAATTCGATGTTGGTGCAAGAGTGGTTGAAGAAGCAGTGGTTACAGGAGCAGTTGTTGGAGGTGCAGTAGTTGGGGGTGCGACAATACTGGTTGTAGAAAGAGTTCCATTTGCAAGAACGCTCACTTCGGCAGATGCGACTTCATATCCAGTTCCCGAAGTATCTCCTGCACACACTTTTGAGGTGTCGTTACCTGGGAAAACGCTAGATCCAAGATCTTGCTCACAAACAAATACGTTGTAGTTGCCAGTGGCAAGGCCGGATGGCAGGGTCAGAGTTCCGCCCATTTGGGGAGCAAAAAGTGTCGTGCCGTCATAACAATCATTTGTTATTTGGACATTGGAAGGAGACAGCGAGATAATCGAACCGCCTCCAACGGGTTGCAACTCGGCTTCGATGAAATTGGTAGCAGTATATCCATAGCCACCGCCTGTACCACAAGTTGCAGGAGGCGGCGTAGGTGTGGTTCCGTTAACAACGGCCTGTACAGCTTGAATTGCATCCGCTGCCCAAAAACTTGTACTCCCAGAAGCATCTCCCAAAGTCACGGTAAGACCAGAGCTTGGCGCAACAAGTGCAAGAGTTGGTAGAGCCGGAGCAGATTCACTGGCATACAGATCAAGAGTCTCAGCAACCGGGGCCAGCGATGCATTCACCACTGCAATGGCACATCCAAAAAGACCTTCATTTATCTGGGCCTGAGTAGGGGGGCACTGTGCATTTGTATCCTTCGTCGCCGTAAATGTGGCTGGCAATGCCAAGTCGAATCCGGTACAAGTAGTGGCGTCCGGACAAAGTGTATCATGGGTGGCAAGAGGTTTAGCTAATGGTGGACCTGCCTCATTAATTTGAGACACACCGGTAGTTCCGACAGCTGCCAACAGCGAAGCCTGTACCGCAGCTGCAGGATTGGCGCTTGAATTGCAGTCTATGTATACCACCGTGGACCCTCCAACCACCCCGGTAATGATCTGAGTTCCCGCAGCACTCATTACGGTTCCAGGACCGGATGCAATGGAATAGTTACATTGAGATGAAGTTGCAGCTCTAGCCGAACCATTTGAACCTACTCCGACCACTGCGGAAAGAAAACCTGCCGTCATAAAAACCAAAACCGCTACCGTCAAACGGACAATGCTGGATCTCTCCTTAAGGAAAGCTTTCTTGAACCTCATCGAAACCTCCATAGTTCATAAAATAAAAGAAGCAAGCGAGACGCAAAATTCCCTACTCACCACACTAACCCATTTTAACTCTTAATTTAACCAGGAGTCAATACCCAAAAGTTAAGACATTCTAAGTATAACAAGACATTGAGCAAAACAAAGATGCCTTTAGACTCGATGTTGGGTATAAATTGGTATTAGATGCTAAATAAAGTTACTTGATCCCACCTGCCTCTAATTAATCTCGGAAATTGCCGCAGCTCTATTTTGCCAAGCCCAGGTACTTGCTTTTCATCATCATTCCCGTTCTAGCTCGACTCATGTTGTAAGTATTATTATCACATGACAAAGTCACATTGGGAAAGCTGGCACGATCCCTATAGAGACAAGGACTCCTATCTATCTCATCGACTTGAAACCGTCAAAAGAAGACTAAAGGAATCAATCGGGCAATTTGAAGTTCCGGTTAAAGTTCTTAGCCTGTGCGCCGGACAAGGTCACGATGTGATTCAGACACTAAGAGAAAACCCTTCTTTGAACATCTCCAAGGCCTTGTTGGTCGAGCTTGATCCAAAAAATGTTTCCATAGGGGAAGGTGAAATTAGATTATCCGGACTTGAAAACGTAAGCTACCTTGAGGGGGACGCAGCCAATATGGCATTATATTCAGATTTTGTCCCCGTCGAGATTTTAATGCTTTGTGGAATATTTGGAAATATAACTTTAGAAGACATAAGAAAAACTCTTGCCGCATCCAGTTCCTTTTTAACGCTTGGAGGAACTCTTATTTGGACTCGACATCGAAGGAAACCCGATGTAACTCCTAAAATTAGAAATTGGTGCGAAGAATTTGGATATCAAGAAGTAGCTTTCGATGCTCCAGATAAGGATGACTTTAGCGTAGGGACTTACCAGCTGGAAAAAGCTCCTTTGCCGTTTGTGTCCGACGGAAAATTATTTCAATTCATTACTTCCAATTAAGGAACTCATTGAGTAAGAAGAACTTTATTTATTTGAAATAACATGCCTTAGTCGAGTTGAAGAGATAACAACCAATATCACTGAAAAAGCAAGTAAAGCAAGTACGTCGGGAAGAATTTGCCCAATGCCAGCTCCGTTGTAGATTAATTTTACGAAAGCATCCATCGCCCAAGCTTGCGGGGCAATATGACCAAACTCTGCCATTGCTGGTCCCACAATGGAAGTTGGCCACATGCAACCCCCCAACATGCCTAGAGCAATACCCGCTACGGTCCCTATTGCAATAGCTTGTTCAGAAGATTTTGCAACGGTGCCAAGTAAAGTGGAAGCTCCGGCGGCACAGAGAGAAAGCACTACTAATAAAACTCCAAGTGCAAGAGGATCGCCAAAATTAACTCCAAGCATTACGCGGCCAATAACTACGAGAAAAACACATTGCCCTATTGCGAGAAAAAACAGTCCGAGCATATGGCCAATTACAACTGATATTGGTCTCACAGGAGCGGCAAGGATTCTCGAAAATACTCCAAGCTTGCGTGTATCTACAAATGCCGATGATGCCCCAAGGAGCGTAATGAAAACAAATAAAACAAGGTTTGATGGAGCAGTATAAGAGAAAGGACTCTGTTGTTGACTAACTTTCTTTGATATGAGAGTTTCGGCCGAATTTGTCAGTTTCTCAGCTTCGGCTAAAGCTTTATCAAGGGATATATGATTTTTTTTCGAAGCCTGAAGAGCTGCAGTCCACTCCGAGGACACTACAGCTACAGCAGCGGTAACAATTGTTCTAGCAGTTATTGCGGGAGCTTGCCCAGCCGGTGCGATTAAATCAATTGAAGGATTTTTTCCTTCATCCACCTGTGACATGAAGTTTTGAGGAATTTCAACCCCGGCGACCACGCGTCCTCTCAGAATGTCATCTTGCATCTGAGGAAGGTTGTTGTAGTAGTGAAGTGACACGGAGTTGGAACTCTCAAGTACTGAAACGAGCCTTTGAGTAATTTGGTCGTTGGATTTTATTATTAGACCTATTGGTGCAGGGTGGTTGCTCCCGAAAAGTACCCCGACTAACAGCATTATGACCACAGGGAATAAAATGGCTACCCCTGCTAATCTTTGATCTTTGGCAGCTCTGCGCCTGCCTACCCATAGAAGCGCATGGATCGACCTCAAAGCTCCACCACTCTTCCTATCCTTATAAGGGAGGCAATTCCGAAAACAATCGCTATGGTTCCCAATACTTCAATTGGACCAAGTACCCCAGAAAACCCAAATCCTTCCTGGGAAAGCCGCCCAAATCCAACCAATGCCCAGCCGTTCGGGGTCGTGAGACTAATTGTTTGCATCCACGGTGGCAAACTTCCCGGGGGAAAGAAGTTACCCCCCAAAAGGGCAAGTGCAAATCCAACAATTGCAGACGCGGAAAATGCTTGCTGCTCTGTTTTGGCAAGAGAAGTTAAAAATATTGAAAGGCCGCACATGGCAAGAGTAGTGGCTACGATCAGCAAGGCTACGCCTAAAGGATTTCCCCAGGAAGCGCCAAAGATTACTGCCGTTTCTCCCCAAAGAAGAAAAACGCTGACCAAAGAGAGCACCAAGATGGAAAGTATTTTTCCCGCCACTACAGCCCCTGATCTAACTGGCGCAGCGGCCAGACGGGTAAGCGTCCCGCCTGATCTTTCAGCAACAATTCCTCTCGCCCCCATTCCTGCACCTATAAAGAGAAACACTATTGCCATTGATGGGGCAAAGTACCCAATAATGTTTTTTCCGGAACCAAAATCACTGGACTTTAGAGTAAATGGCAAGGGCGTAACTGCCCCTTGCACGGAAAGGCTTAGAAAATCATTCGGCGAATTTGCCACACTTGTCGTTGTCTTTGGTTGATTTGCACCTGTGATTTCCGTTGTAGTTGCCACAAGCAATCCGGTATAAATTCTCGAATCGATCGAAGCTGCGATCCCTTTGGCCACTTGACCTGGGACCGCAGAAGAGCCTGAAGAAATGACTGCTATAGAGTATTTGTCAGGCAGTTTCGACGACTGGACAAACATGGTGGAATAGAGATCCTTAATATTTTTCAATAGATCCGTAAAACTGCCTTTAGAGCCTAAATCCCCGGGCACGATAATTCCCGCATCAATAGTGTGATTGGATATCCCCGAGTTTACTTGCGCCACGCTATTAAACCTTTTAATAGTTATGTAGCCGGGAAGCGCTGCTTCGGCCAAACCTGAGTTCACAATAGATATTGAGGCTGCATTGGGGCTGGTAATCACAATTCCGACTCTGACTAGTCCTGCGGTCTGTGCATTTCCAAACGCCAGCCCAAGAATACTGGCAAGCACAAAAGGAGCAATGAAGGATGTGATAATGGCGCTTTTGTCTCTTATGCGTCGCTTGAAGTCAAGCCAAGTCACGCTTAGGACTACATAAAACGAGTTAGGAACTTTCAGTCTCTTAACTCCCGTCCGGTTAGCGCCAAAAATACTGCCTCTAGATTGGGCTCGACCACTTCCAGCGAAGTAAGTGGCAAGTGGTTTTCGATCAAAGCTTCAATGACACTTGGTAGCTTTAATCTGGCTTGAGGAATAAGAACTTCTATCTCATCACCAATTTCAATGACTTCTTGAACTCCTTGAAGTTTTCTTAAGACCTCTGCGCCCTCTCGATGCATTCCGCTCACACTTATGCGAATACGGTCAAGCGAGCCGAGTTGTTCTACTAGTTCACGCCTAGTGCCTTCAGCCACAATTTGACCTTTATCTATTATTCCTACTCTGTCACAGAGTCTTTCAGCCTCTTCCATATAGTGAGTCGTATAGAGGACCGCCATCCCTTCGTTGCTTAGAAGCTGAACGGCTTCTAAAATGGCATTACGGCTCTGAGGATCCACTCCAACTGTCGGTTCGTCAAGTACCAGGAGAGAGGGCTTATGCAAAAGACCCGCTGCAATGTTTGCACGGCGTTTCATTCCACCGCTAAAACTCTCGATACGGTCATCTCGTCGATCAATAAGTCCTACAGTTTCAAGCGTTTCGTTAATGCGGCCTTCCAAATCGCGCCCAGAAAGACCGTAAAGCTTGCCGAAAAACCTAAGATTATCTGAAGCGCTCAACTCCGGATAAAGTGCGAGATCTTGAGGAACGTAACCAATATCTCTCTTGGGCAGAATGGATTTATGGTTGAGTTCTTTTCCATTTACTTTTACCTCTCCGCTGTCTTTTTGTAGAAGTCCGCACGCGATTGAGATAGTTGTGGTCTTTCCCGCTCCGTTGGGGCCCAACATTCCATAGCACTCGCCTTGGTCGATATGGAAGCTTATGTCGTTAACGGCTTTTCTGGAGGCAAAGCTTTTTACCAAATGGCTGCATTCCAACACCGGCAAAGAGCCTGTTCCTGATACTTTTTCGATTTTCATAACGCGTAAGGCACTTCGGGCAATTAATTACTTTCGTTACCGGATGATATATAAAGGAGAGCTTTGAGCGAAAACTTCATAACCGCTTCTGCGCTATCACTTGAATGTCCTTGCACTCTTAGAGATTCCCAAGCATTCCAGGACGAGACAACTTCAATTGCACTTGCATAAATAGATCGATCGCTGCGTTTATAACTCTTTATTTCATTGGCGAAAACTTTATTTACCTCTTCTAAGCTCAGCGCGTGGAATAAGTCTCTGGAGCGCCGCAGTTCCGCCGAGTGCATCTCTATTGCCAAAGCAGCCCTTCTAACGGGCGTTAGGGCCTCTAGGATACGGCTCCTCTGTTTGACATAGGCATCGATGCGCTCTGCAAGCGGGAGACTTGGAGAAATATCTTCTGACATGGCAAGTATGCGAGATAGTTGCCTTTCCGCCAGAGCTTTGTGCAGTTCTTCTAAGTCTACGAAGTGCTGAAATACGCTTCTCTCGGAAACTCCAGCCCTAACTGCAATCTGCCTTGCAGTTGGCGAGATGTCTCCCTCTACGATCAGATCCAGTAAAGCATCAATTATGGCCAAACGAGTCCTGGTCGCACGGGCTTGTCTCCCGTCTTGAGAAGCCGCAGGGGATTTCTTTGCCAGAACCTTTTCTTTGCTCTTTGATATTGGCTTGGGGTTTACCTCTTCGAAGGCATCTGGGACAATTTGGAGATTTCTTTCAGCTTCCACGCATGAAAGGCTAGCGCCTAAAGCGGGGAAACGCTAGAGAAAGTATTAAATTTGCATAGAATCTGCGAAAAGATATTGACAAATCAATCAACAAGGTGCAAAATACCAAAAGCCATTAAGTGAATTCAGTTTTTTTGCTTTTCCAAGGAGGTAAATCCCGTGCGATTTGGATTATTTTACGAACATCAGATGTCAAAGCCCTGGTCAGACGGGGACGAGTACCGGCTCCTTCAAGAAGCATTAGACCAGATCGAACTGGCTGATTCGCTTGGTTACGACTATGTTTGGGAAGTCGAGCACCATTTTTTGGAGGAATATTCCCACTCTTCTGCTCCGGAAGTATTCTTGGCCGCCGTCAGCCAGAGGACAAAAAATATTCGGCTGGGCCACGGAATCGTGCAATTGCCCTTCGAGGTAAACCATCCGGCCAGAGTTGCAGAAAGAATTGCCACTTTAGACCTTGTTTCAGGCGGTCGGGTTGATTTTGGGACCGGAGAATCATCCAGTGAAGCCGAACTCGGCGGATTCGGAGTACAAAGAGCTTTCAAACGTGATGAATGGAATGAAGCACTTGATGTTGTCACCAAGATGCTTACTGAAGTGCCATTTGCCGGTTACAGAGGAAAGTTTTTCAATATGGTGCCAAGAAATGTAATTCCAAAGCCCATGCAGGTTCCGCATCCTCCCCTGTGGGTAGCGTGCTCACGCCGAGAAACTATCCATCTTGCAGCCACAAAAGGAATTGGGGCGTTGTCGTTTTCATTCATCGAGCCTGAAGCGGCAAAAGAGTGGGTGGATGACTACTACGAAACTATTAAGTCTGAAAACTGCATTCCTGCCGGATTTGCGGTAAACCCACAAATTGCCTGCGTTCTTCCTTTTATGTGCCACCATGATGAAGCAACCGCAATAGAAAGAGGGCTTGACGGAGCACACTTTTTTGGTTATTCACTGGCTCATTTCTACATATTTGGCCAGCACAAGCCGGGTCAGACTGATATCCATGAAGAGTTCGAACAGCGCCGTAGCCTGTTTGGGTTTGACAAGAACATCGCATCACGTCAGGGAGAGCCACTTGGCGCACAGGTAATGGAAAACGGGCTGGGGGCCCTCAGGGGGGCAATTGGAACACCCAGCCAGTTGCGTGATCTTATTGCCCGATACGAGCAGGCCGGCATTGATCAGATTATTTTTGTTTCGCAGTGCGGGAGAAACAAACACGAACATATCTGTGAATCTTTAAAGCTCTTCGCTGACGAAGTAATGGGTGAGTTCCATGAGCGAGCAATTGAAATCGAGGCGAAAAAGGAAGAGGAATTAAAGCCATATGTAGAAAAAGCTTTGCAAAGAAGGGAGCCTGCCAGGCAATCGCCTGTTGACTACGTCATAGGTGCGGCAGCTCAAATTTAAGAAAGGAATTTATTTTGCAAAATAATAATGCGCCGAAAGAAAACCTGCTGGGAAATCCCGATTCGGGAGTTGTGGTAACTGGAGGTGGGTCAGGGATAGGAAAAGCCACATGTATTGCTCTTGCATCTGTTGGAAGACCAGTCTCCGTTTGGGATATTAACGGAGCCAGTGCCAAAGAAGTTGCTGAGATTTGCAACTCCGACTATGGGGTCAAATCACACTACTTAGAAATTGACGTATCTGATTCTTTAGCGATCGAACAAGGAGTAGATCCATCAGTAGAGGCGCTTGGAAATGTTGGGGGATTAGTACATGCAGCAGGCGTCCCGGGTCCAGGTCCCATAGACATGGTCGATGACAAACTCTGGGACTCGGTATTAGATGTTAACTTGCGGGCAGGTGCAATACTGACCCGAGTATTTCTTCCGGCTTTAAAGTCTTCAGGGCCGGGTTCTTCGATAGTGATGGTTTCATCAATTGAGGGTCATGTTGGAAGTGGATTTTTGACAGCATACTGTGCTTCAAAGGCTGGACTACTGGGATTAACCAGGGCACTAAGCCAACGGCTGGGTATGGATCAAATAAGAATAAACTCAGTTTGCCCAGGCGTGGTGGAAACTCCGATGATGGCCCCACTTTTAGCAATTGATGAAATACGCGACAAACTTTCAAAGCAAGCTCCGCTTGGACGAGTGGCGACTCCTGAAGATATTGCTAAGAGCATTCGATTTTTGCTTTCCGATGAAGCTTCTTTTATAACCGGTACGTCGTTAATAGTCGACGGAGGATTTATTGCAATCGGTGCAATTTAAGTAATTGTCGGCTATCACAGCATTTGACATATGTAATCTGTAAAACTTGAACAATAGCTAAGAAAAACGAAATAGTTCTGCCCGTAGCCAAATTAGATCCACACGTCCGGTCATCGCGCACTAAAAGACGAAATCAAGGACGGGAACTTCGAAGCAAAGTCCCAAGATCTTCGCACTCCACTTGGGACAATGCGCAAAGAACTATAGATCCCTTTAAAATCTACGAGGAGACAAACCGCTATCGTTTGCCCGATTTAATTCCAATCAGGCAAGAGAGGATGGCTAAAAACCCATTTTCATATTTTCGTGGCGGAGCTGCAATAATGGCAAATGACTTGGCTACAACTCCGATTACAGGATTGAAGGTACAGGCCTGCGGCGATGCCCACATTGGAAATTTTGGAGGGTTTGCAACTCCCGAAAGACGTTTTATTTTCGATTTAAATGACTTTGATGAGACTCTTCCGGGTCCTTGGGAGTGGGACGTTAAAAGACTCGCTACAAGTGTTGTATTAGCCGCAAGACTAGGCAACCAAGATAAATCCATGACTGAAGCGGCAGTGAAGTCCTGCGTAAATGGTTACCGAACCCACTTGCAAGAACTTTCGCATATTGGATTTTTAGAGGTCTTTTTGGAACGTTTTGAAATGGAGCAAGTACTAAACGAACTATCTCCCGAGGTTCGAATAAATACTGAAAAGGTAATTGACAAACAGGCAAAGAGGGACCATTCCCATGCATTAAGAAGATTAACTACAGAGGTAAATGGGAGGTGGCGAATACTAGATGATCCGCCATTGGTGGAACACACTAGGGAGACTCGTTCAATCTCGCTCATTACCGCTCTTTATCACTCGTATAGGTCAAGCCTTGCCCCCAATATTGCACGACTGCTTGATCACTATCGACTTGTAGATATTGCAAGACGGGTAGTAGGCGTAGGAAGCGTGGGAACTAGATGCTGGGTAGCGGTGCTGGCAGGCAGTGAAGGCGAACCCTTATTTTTACAGGTCAAAGAGGCAATGGAAAGTGTTTTGGAACCTTATGTTGGGCCCAGCCAATTCAAGCCCGGTGAAAGAGTGGTCACCGGGCAGCGCCTGCTGCAAAGCGCAAGCGATCTATTCCTGGGTTGGGGTGAAGCAGGTGGCCGCTCCTTTTACGTTAGGCAGCTTTGGGATAGAAAAGTAAGTCCGGATCTCGAGGCATTTGATCACAAAGCCCTAGGTGAATATGCTCGAATCTGTGGCAAGGTTTTGGCCAGGGCGCACGCCAGAACCGGGGATGCGGCATATATAAGCGGCTACCTTGGAAGCTCGGAAACATTCGATGCATCAATAAGCAATTTCGCCCACGAATACTCCAATCAAGTCGAGATTGACTTCCAAAACTTCCTGAAAGCTACCGACCGAAAGTAACAATCTAGATTCGAATCCTCGGCAGTTCCGAGTTAGCTTGCTCGCTAATCAAGAAAACTCAAGACAATTTTTTCTTCAAGGCCTCAAGGGCCGAGCCGTAAATTGTCGTAAGAAAATCTGCGGCATCGTCTGGATCTGCAGTAAATGCCCACTTCACTACAGTTCCGGATTCTCCGTCGGAAACCGATACCGTGGCTTCGTGGGAGTCCATTGGAATTCCACTGACTATTGAATATGTGATCTCCATATCGGCGTCATTGACCGAGATTAGCCTCTCAACCACTTCGCTTCCCATAATAGAGAGATAACGCAAATCACCTTCCACTCTGCAGCTTTCTACGCCAGGGGTCCACTTATCAAGCCCGCCGAAATCTCCGACTAATGCCCAGGCATCTTCCTTGCTTGCAGGAACTATTACTTCAACTGAATTTGATTTCATCGCTGACCTTTCTAAATTAAGGGGTTCAACTATTGTTACCTGGAGTGACATCACTTATCAAGCCCGGAATACTACTTTTGTTATAATGACAATCTCCCAAAATAGACGGGTGGGCCAAAAGACGCCTTCGCGCATTGAAAAAATTCAGGATCGCGGCGCTGAGATTAACAGCAGGCTAACTACACTAAATGGAGCACTTTTGTTCATCCTCTTGGGATTAGTTGGACTTACTATTCCGCTAATCCGCAAGGCGCTTTGGCTGCATATTTTTCTGGGGATGTTAATAGTTCCTCCTATTTTGTTAAAACTTGCCACCACTGGATACCGATTTATGAGTTACTACATGAAAAGGCCCGCATATAAAAGGCGAGGCCCTCCGCCTATCATATTGCGCCTTTTGGCGCCCTTTGTTGTTGTCCTCACGGTCGTAGTAATCGCTTCAGGCATTGCATTAGTTCTGGTTCCAATTAGTGATCGGCCGAATTTTCTCTTTATTCACAAAGCAAGTTTCGTTCTCTGGTTTGGCTCCATGACTATCCATGTATTGGGCCATATTATCGAGACCCTCCAAGTCAGTGTCGAAGAGTGGCTTGGAAAAGGTCCGATTAGAGGATTTTGGTTTCGATTATCTTTGGTTTTCTCTGCTGCAATAGTCGGGGTTTTAGTTGCACTTTGGTTTTTGCCATATGGCAATGGATGGTTTCCCTAGCCATTGACATCTCTAATTAAGTAAAAATTAAATGCTTGCCTCTCTGAACCTAAGAGCACTAATTGCTTTCGTGTAAGTTAGGGAATTTCACCTATCGAAACGCAATTAATTAAGCCTGAGTTGCAATCACTCTGCTGGCGGATCGACAGTTTCTCCTCTTGAAGCTACCTCTTCGGGACTGCCCGGAACTTCATGTTCTATCGGTCCAGGATGCCACAACCAGTCAAGGGTTCCTTGAGCAGCCCTTTTGCCGTAAAAACCACCTCCGGGGCCCCTTAGAATCCATGCAAATCCCACCGCAATGATCGCTCCAATTGCAGGTCCCACAATATAGATCCAAAAGTTAGTCCAGTGGCCAAATATGATTATCGGTCCAAGCGACCTAATAGGATTCATGGAAGCTCCGCTCACCGGGTCGCCGATCATTCCCGCCAATGAAATATACGATGCCACTCCAATGGCAGCCATCGGTCCGACATTTTGCGCTCCTGAACTCGTTCCTAAAACCGTAGAGACCAAACCCAGGGTAAGGATAATTTCCCATGACATTGCAGCTACTGGCGTTATGCCAAGACCAGGTAGTGTCAGCCCAGCATTGCCCTGATGCCCTAAGAGGCTAATAAGAACAAGTGGAGCCAGCATTCCGCCCACTAGTTGGGCAGCTATATACGCCGGGACTCGCTTCCATGGGAAATCCTTTCTTAGTGCGAATGCAATCGAAACAATGGGGTTAAGGTGGGCACCTGATACTGATCCCATGAAAAGGATAATGGCCGCCACCATCAAACCGGGAGCCGTTACTCTAACCGCATCGGGAATGACATGGCCGCCAAACTTGGCATTAACCATTGGCCCTCCCACTGCCACAAAAACAAGCATGAAGGTTCCGAAACACTCAGAAAAAACTCTCCGCCATTCGTTTGTCTCGCTATGGAATAAGTGGCGATCCCGAAGGTAGGTCGTAGGATATCCTAAGACTCCAAGCATATTTACATTCTGTCTCCTGCTTGCCAGAGCTGCGTGTTCCGGCGGAGCCGCAGCGTCTTGGGCTCCTGAATCTTTAGAATCCATCTATTGCCTCCCTTCTAATGATTCAATCTTAGAGCGGCATTAGCAAATTTCTCGGTATTTAGATTCCAAAGAGATCACTTTTGAGTTTTGATCAGTTCTTCTTTAAGCTCTCGCTTCAGGACTTTTCCTGCGGCATTTCTTGGAAGGCCGTCTTTTTTAAATATCACGTGAACAGGAATTTTAAAAGGTGCCAGATGCTCGGATGCAAATGATTTGAGTTCACCTTCATCAACTGAAGCTCCTTCTCTTAAAACCACGGCTGCTACTGGTTCTTCGCCTAGTCTTTCATCCGGAATTCCAAAAACCGCAACTTCGGAGACAGCCGGATGTTCGTAGAGCACCGCTTCAACTTCAGCACAGTAAATGTTCTCGCCGCCTCGAAGAACCATATCTTTTGCCCGATCAACAACAAAAACAAATCCGTCCTCGTCAATGTAACCCAAGTCGCCGGTTCTTAACCACCCGTCATGGAAGGCTTCCTCTGTAGCTTCGGCATCTTCCCAATAACCAGATATCAGGTTGGCACCGAAAAATTCAATTTCACCAATCTCTCCAGTGGAGAGTACTTGCCCTTCCTGGGAAACTACCCTTACTTCCATAATCGGAACACAACGTCCGGTGCTGCTCGGCTTGTCTAAGTAATCGTCATCTGAATTTCCCGGGCCGTAAGCATTGGTCTCGGTCATCCCGTAACCAATCTGGGGTCTTCCGTTTTTAAAACTTCGCTCAATTCGTCGAGCAAGCTCGGGCGGGGCTGGAGCTCCACCTCCTCCAACGCTTTTCAAACTTGAGGTGTCACGCGTGGCGAAAGAAGGCGACTCAAGCAAATCGTGAGCCTGAGTAGGGACGCCGACAAAAGTTGTTACTCTCTCCCGCTCAATTAGTTCCAGTGCTCTCTCGGGTTCCCACTTGTGCATCATTACTAATTTGCTTCCCGTTGTAAAACAACCTAACATCACTGGAATTGCTCCCGTCACATGAAAAAGCGGAACCACCAATATGAAGCTGCTTTGCACGTCTTCTTTAGGTCCAGATTCTGTTTGATATCTCAAAGCATCGACAGCTCGCCTGCATCCAAAACCAAGCAGGCCATGGAGAACTGCCCGGTGAGTTGAAACCGCACCTTTTGGGCGTCCCGTAGTCCCTGAAGTAAATAACATTGTGGCGTAGTCCTCAGCTCCAACTTCAACGTAAGGCATAGTTGCGCCTTCTTCGACAAGATCCTCAATTTTGCTCACATTGGAAGAAGATTCCAAAAGACCGCCTTCGTGCCGGACCACAATAATTTTAAGGCTTTCTAGCAATGGATCATTAGAGGACGTAACAAGTTTTTCAATCCGCAGTAATCTCTCGGAATCTACAAAAACTAACTTTGAACCACTCAACTTGATACCATGTTCAAGTTCCTCTGGAGTCCACCAGGCATTGAGAAGAACGGCAATTGCGCCAACAGATTCAATTGCAAAAAATGCTGCAATCCATTCGGGATAGTTTCGCATGGCAATTGCCACTCGATCACCTTTTTGAATATCGTATTTATTTACAAGCATGGACGCGTAGCTATCAACCTTTTTTACCAAGTCGCCAAATGTCCAAACTTCATCTTCATAGACAAGAGAAGTAGTATCGGTCCTAAGTCTCGCCAGATCAAATAGCATTCTTAGTGATGGTGGCGAACTCTTAAACATTTTCATCGCTCGCCCATTCAACTCGGCCTCGTAAATTTCATATAGCGACCCGGCAGAAGTAGCCTGAGCTACCGCCTCGTCCCATGAAAGTGCATTTACCATATTTGCGCTGCCATCCTTTTTGCAAGTAATTTGGATCCGATAGTCACTTTTCGCATCTGAGCAGGTAAAAGCTGCTTACAAAATGCCCACAGATGTGTCTGAAAAGTAATCTAATTATATCGTAGACGCTGGTGGGCTGCCCATGTGCAGAAAACCGCTCCTAAACAGTCCAAAGGGGGAAATAGACGAACATTTCCGGCTATTTCTCTTGCAAATAAGCCTTGCGGTTTAACTAAAACTGAATTTGCTTTCGCTCACGAAGTTATTTTCGAAGTATAAGAATATTGAATTGATGAGTGCGGCATCTGCAAATGCATCCATTATCAGCTTTCGAGTGTTGCTTTGAACTGTTTTATTTTGCTAACCCAATGAGCCTATTAATGATCGAACCTCTTGAACTTTGGCTTTGAGATCGCGGCTTTTCCGCTCAATTGCACCAGATTCCTGCAAAAACAAAAATGTAACATCCACCACAGGCTCTCCAAGAACCTTCTCAACGGCTAATGCGTACGCAGCGCCTTGGTACTCGTAAGCTTCCATTGCCCTGTCTATGTCGCTCTCAGACTCACTTCGGTCACACTTGAAGTCAACAATTCGAAAACCTTCAGAGGTTTTAATCAATAAGTCAATATATCCTTCTAAATTCCTGTTTCCAATTGAAGTTCCAATATAAACTTCTCGCCAGTATTGGTTGGACTCAACTGCACTTAAAACAATTGGTGAAGAAAGTGCATGACTTGCCAGCTTGGCAATCTCAGAAGAATATTGCGGAACTAATTCCGAGTTCGCGAAATAAGCGGCAAGATCCTGAAGGTTTTTACCGGTACTTAAATCTATAGTCTGTAAAGTAGAATGAACAGCCCTGCCAACACTAGTCCCAGCCCTCCCGCGTGATTTCAAACTAATTGGAACTAGTCCAACCCAATCTTCACTATTTGTAGTTTCACCAGAGAACTCATAACTATCTTGTTCGTAAAACTTTCTAGCGGCTGAGTCGATGTCTTTTGGATCTATGTCATTCTTTGCCAATCGGGCAATTCCGGTTGGGCTCAGATTGTATTGGGAGTATCGTGAAACTATCTCGGCATCATATTTGGCTGCGAATATCTCACGTTCGTCCAAGTATTCCTGAACCTTTTCGGCCGGCGATTTTGAAGAGTCTTCACTTTGGCCATTTGGCATAGAAAATATATTGTCATCTGATCGCCCAAATAACTCGCTTCCAAGGCTGTACTTTATTTCACCATTGCATGCATCACAAGCTTCCAAGATTTTTTTTGGATATCCTTTCTTTTCTTTTCCATGGAGAGCAACGATTAGCATGTCTTTGGCACGCGTGAAGGCGACATAGAGGAGTCTTTCATGTTCGGCAGCGATCTTATCTTTTTCAACTTCTGACAGGACTGCGGAACCTGACGTTCTTAGGCTATTATTAAAATGAAATTCAGGGCAGTTACTTTCGGAATCAAAGAGCATCTTAACTTCGGGTTTCGGGCGCATCTCCAAACCACAGACAACTACTATAGGATATTCCAATCCTTTTGCGGAGTGAATGGTCATGATATCTACAGCATCTCCGTATAGTTCAGGAAGGACCGCTTCGGGAACTCGTGATCCATTGTCTCGCATCTGATCTACCCACAAAATAAAGTCATTTAACGACCTAGATCCGTTTTCACATATCTCCCTAGCCTTAGCTGTGATATAGCGAATTCGTCTTATGCCATCTTTTGATCTCTCATTGCCAAGCTCTTTCAAGAGCAATTCACTTTGATGCTCCACATGTCCGATAAAGAGGCCCGGTTCCATTGAATGTTTTAATTCATAAAGTCCATTAATGAAGGTAAGTGCACTAACAACTGGAGACTTCGTTAGTGTGTCGTTATCTAGGCTCTTAACAACTCTAAAGTCCCATAAGCTATCTTTTTGGCCTTTGGAAGTTTTCAAATTATCCACGGAACTTTGTCGGATCAACTCGACATATTGAAGCAAATCTTCGTCGTTGACACCGAATATTGGACTCCTCATAACTCCTAGCAGTGCAATTTGATCACTGGGATCATTTAACACTTTAAGTAAATTTATGTAATCCACTACTTCGTTGTGTCCAAAAATGAATGATTGGCTCGCCAGTCGAAAAGGAATTGAATGTGCATTCAGTGCAGCCTCAATTCCAGAAGATCCCGTTCTTGTTCGGGATATGATTGCAATGTCTGAATATTTGGCTGCCCTCCACCTTCCATCTTCTCCACGCACTTGGCGCTTTGTCTCAATTAGTTTCTTAATTGTGAATGCAATCTCGGCTCCAGCCTTTTCTCTTGCCTCACCAACATTTTCGGCGAGGCAATCTGTACCCAGAAGAATTACTTGCTGGTCTTCAGGAATCTCTATTTCACCTTCTGGCACAACTGGGACAATGGGGTCATAGTTTAGGCCCACCTTCGAGTTATTCCCCGTTGAAAAAATAGTCGAGCAAACATGATTGATCCAGTTAATTATCCCAGGAAGCGAACGAAAATTATTATCAAGCGAAATCACGCTGCCTGGATCAAACTTCTCTTTAACACTATTGAAAGCTTCAACGTCCGCGCGTCGAAATCTATAGATTGATTGCTTTGCGTCACCTACAAAACAAAAAATGCTGCTTTCCTCATTGATATTTGCATCGAGAGCACCTAAGTATGAAGCAATTTCGACCTGCAAGGGATCGGTGTCTTGAAATTCATCGATCATTATTCTTGGATATAGCCTCGATACTCTCTTCACTACATCTGGATTGTCACGCAGGAGGTTTCGTGCGATTACAAGTTGATCCTGCGACTCCAAAATTCCATTTTCCTGTCGCTCATGAGCCTTTTCTAAAACGCACCTGGAGAGGAATGAAATAACTTTATATATTTTGGCGTCAAGTATTGATTTATAGAACAACTCCAGACTATCAGCCAGCTCATTCCATACTTCTTGCATTCTGGCAATATCCTGCCATTTTTTTTTGTCTCCGCCGTCTCGAGCAAGGCAGGTCCAATTAGGAATAGACCCGCTTAGTTTTCCAATGATTACGTCCAATGGATCTCCTGGCTGGAGCAAACTTGTTAGCTTTGTGAGCACCGGAAATGCCTTGACGTATAACGTGTCCTCTGTTTTCTTGCATTCCCTGCTGACAAGAAGACCGTTCTCTGCCAGCTGATTCAATTTTACAATGAACTTATCAATCTTTGATACCGTGATATTTACGCTTTTGAATTGTTCAATTGCAATATCGATCTCTTCACATTTTTCCCAATTATCATCAAGAAGCTTAGTAGCTGATTTCAAGTGCTTTTCTGTTAAACCAAGTTTGTGAAGTATAAAAATATCTTCTTGCAAACTAACCTCTTCGAACAGCATCCCCAAGATACTTTGTACCCGCTCATCTTTTTCTAAATTACCTTCCTCTGGCGAAAGGGTCTCAAAAACTAAGGGGAGACCGGCTTCAATCGGGAATTGCCTAAGAATTCTCCTGGCAAAACCATGCAAAGTTGAAATAGGCGCGAAATCCAACTCACTAAGCGCCTCCTCAACCCTTAGAAGCTCTGCATTTTCCTCGTCGTTTTGGTGAAATTGGCTTAGTGAATAAAAAAGGGTCTCCAATCCTTCGCCAACTCTTTCTCGTAGATCACTAGCCGAATTTTCAGTAAAGGTAATAGCTGCAATTTCAGTTATTTTCGCAGTTCCTGAAACTACTAATTCAACAATCCTGTTCACTAGAGCTGTTGTTTTTCCCGTTCCGGCCCCTGCCGTGATAAATAGCGGAGTTGAAGTATCAACTTTTATTCGATTCCTGACATCTTGGTCGCTTAAGAGTCTTTTAGCCTCATTACTCATATTGTTAAACCTCCCCTTGTATCAATGAACTGAGTTTTACGAGTGACTCATGATCTTTAATTCTTAGCCATTCAAAATCTTTATCAGTTGGACAAACAGTGCTAAAGTCGCAATATTCACAGGGGCTCTTACTGTCATTGTTAAAACTTGAATTGCTTGGAGTGGCAGGGAATATTCCATTGACAATGAAGAATACTAAATTAGCTAAAAATGCTTCTAAATATTCCTTCATCTCGGCATTAGCGCTAAAGGGCTTGGCCTTTTCTTCTTCTATCGGCAATGAATCTTCTTCAAGATACCAATAGTACGCAGAGACTTCAGGAACTCCGGTGCTTTCAACATAAGACTGCGCGTACATGGGGAGCTGCAAATACCTGCCGCCAAGAGAATATTTCTCTACCGGATTTGAAGTCTCACTGTCCTTTCCGTCTTTGAGCTTGGGGGCACTAGGCAGAGTGCCGCTTTTGTAGTCAAATACACGAATATGGCCGGCGTTACTAATATCAGTTCTGTCAACTTTCCCATTGACTTCAACCTCTGCGACTTCCAATGTGTCACTTGTGCCCCCGGCTACTCTTACCTTCATGTTGATTTGTTCCTCCGTCGCGCGAGGCCTGTAAATTTCACCTTCACCTCTCTTTCTTTGCTCTAAGTCGACCTTCACAAATCGTTTAAGCATCAAAATCAGATCATCTAAAAGCCAGGCCTTCGGCGCAAAGTACCCAGTATTTCCAAAGAACTGATTGACCTTAGTCTCTATAAGTGAAATAATGTACTCTTCCCTGTCTTCAATGCTCCACTGGTCTAAGCCGGCGAATTCAGGGTAATTCTTAATTTCATGGTCAATGTAGTCCTTCAATATTTCGTGGATTAGGTTTCCCTTTTTACTTCCACTTATTCCTTCTTCAACTTTGTCCTTTTTCGATATGGAAAGCACATGACGGAAAAAATACTGCCTGGGGCATTTGGAAAATTTTTCAAGCGAAGTCGCAGAAACAGAGGAGGCAAGGAGAAATTCGCTAGGGTTGACTTTTCCCTTGAACTGGTCAAACTTTAAATTCGCGCGTCCAGAAATATATTCAAGTGATTTCGAAAGTCTTGGATTAGTTGATTTTGTGAATTTTGCAAGCTCGCCAAGTTCCAAGTTGTTTTTCAATTCTCCTATCGTCGACATGTCAAAATCTCTGAGATTTGCCGGGGGAAGCTTAGATCGAATCGAAGACGCGAATGATGGAATTCGGTAGAACTTATCGAATTCCAAGTCTTTTAATTCACTTGCAAACAGCCTTTCTTTTGACGCCGCTTGTTTTAAGAGATCCAAAAACCATGGAGATGGCCTTAGCTCTCTCCCCTGTAGCTGATCCCCTCTAGCAGTGCTGAGAGTGCAGTTCTTTGAGCTTGCCAAAAGTCCGTGAAAAATAAAAAGTTCAGTTTCGTTTTCTCGCCTTCTACTTAGAAAATCAAATCCCATTTCCTCTTTAACCGAGTCAGGCATAATCGGGTCTTCGTTGATCGATTGAGGGAGCTGGCCCTCGACAAGTCCTACAACAAAAAGCTGTTCAAAATTCATGCCGTAGGCTTGTCTCAGCTTCCCTAAATAAACGCCCTCTCCGAATCTTGCAGTTGTTGCCGCATTATTTCTCAATATAAGAGTTATCTCTTGAACAATCCTCTTAAGTAAAGCATTTGGGCTTTCATTTTCTCTTGCAGCTCTTTTATGTGAACTTAGTTTTGCAGCTTTGTCTAATTGATCTAATAAAGAGAGCTCGCTTATAATGTCACGGAAGGCCTGTCTGTCAATAGGGCTCCAATCGTCTAGATTATCTGGCTCGCCAAGCCATTTTTTGGCAAAATTAATCAACCTGTCGCCAAAATCCGCCCACGTTTTAATCGGCTTCGAGCCAAGTAGCTCGATGTCTTTCATCAGGTCAAGAAGCACTTGATAATTCTTGGATTTATTTGGTGCATCGGGAGTTTTTTCAATAGAAAACTCTAGGTATTTAATCCAGGTAGATAGGCTTTCCTGGCGACCTATTGACTCAATGCATTCGACCATCTCCACTTCGTCCACTTGTTCTCTCAAACCAGTATCTAAAGCAATTTGGAGCGGAACCGACCTGACCAAGCCCGTCAGGTCGATATACGATGTTCCGTCAGCCAGAGTTAAGGCCAGGATTTTCATAATAAATTTTCCTGCGATTGTGTCGTTTAGCTTCAAATAGCTTTGGCCATAAAATGGAATTTGTGAATTGTAAAAGTATTCGCCAAACAGTCTTAAGTAACTGTTGTTAGGGACTATTATCCCAATATCACTCGGCCGGCTTGATTTAGCCAGGGCCTCTGTAATTAATCGGGTTATGTAGTGGGCTTCAGTATCGGCATTAGGCGCACTTAAGAATTGCTTAATTTCCGGCTTTGCTTCACTGGCCACGAAAGAATTAGTATCATCGAAAAATTGCCTGACAATTGTGCTGCATATATTATCTGCCATTTTATTTCCAGTGAAACCAAGTATTACGGTTGTATTTAGGTGTTTTAGAAGAAACCTTGCAATGGTGTTGTCAAGAGTTGAAAGTACCTGAGGCAAATAAATTATGATATGGCCCAGCTGAGATTGTAACTGTGGATTGGTAGACAGCCTATCTGCGGCAACGGCCGCGGTTTCGATGGGCATTTCGTAAGTGTTTGCAAGAAGTGCTTGAATGATATTTCTTATCCTTATTAATTCTTTTATCTTTTCCCTCGACTTCGCTGAGAGCTTTTCTAAATCTGAATCGTTAAGTCTAAGCAGTTGGGCTACTGCCCGCGATATAACTTCAAGGGATAAATCGTGCCATAGAGCAGATGCGTACTTGGAGTCCTCTTGAATTTGTTCTCTTACTAAGTGTCGAACCAATGTTTGGCTCAAATTCTGCTTTTTCTCAAGTGATGAATTCGTAACGTTTAGTTCTTTGACCAACTGATCTACTGTGGTGAATTTGATATTGGCAATTCCAGCTCCGTGTGCAGACAGATCCCTCCTTAGTGAAATTGAAGCATGTGACGAAGACGTGATCACCGTAACGGGTGTCATAGGATTTGAACTTCGAATCTGAGTTATCACATAACCAATTGCTTCAATTGCCTCGCTGCCAAACTTAGCTGTGACTAATTGAGGAACCCTATTTTCAGTTTCTGCCATTTAAAAATCTCCGATTCTTTCGGCGGCCCTTTTAACCGTGAACTTTTGCGAGCTGGAAATATAGGCCAAAAAAATGCAGGGTGGGAAACTCATATTCATTTTCATTAAGAGTGGATCCTTTTGAGTCGGAGGGCCTTTGAAAACGGCACTCATGTCTGTATTTCCTGCAACTGTGACATCACAAGCAATGATGGCACAGTGCTACGACAATTTCAGAACTTTTCTACGTGGATGTCTAATGGAATTAATGAAATTGTTAAATCCAATTGTTCCTTTACCTGGGACCAGAGTAGGTTTATCCAATTAACCAGGATAAATGAGCTTAATATCTAAAAACTAAACTCGGTGATAATTGATCTAAAAATCCTCTGCGCCTAGGGGAGAAACTACTGCAGGTCGTTTCTTGGTCCGGGGGCATTTCTGAATTCAAAGGGCTGGCTTTCTCTCCCGGGAACCACAAACCAGCATTTGCCTGATTCATTGCTACTTAGAATCTGCATAAAGGTTTCAACTACTTCATCAACACTCAGGATGGGAAAGTGAGCCTCCTGCAAGAACGGCTTTACATCCTTGATTATGTCAGTATCGGCAAATGAAGGACACAGAGCATTAACTCGAATATTGTCACTTGGGCCAAAAAGGTTGCCAACTGAGCGCACTAATCCGACAACGGCATGTTTATTGGCGCAATAAATAGCATCCATGGGAACAGGAACGATGCCGGCCATTGATGCCGTCGCAATGATGTCGCCGCCTTGCTTTGCCCTCATTGCTCTAAGAGCTAGATGCATTCCGTATACCACGCCGTCAAAATTGATTTCCATTACCTTTTTGAAATGCTCTACATCAAAGTCATCACCTAATCCAAAGCCGGTTGAAACACCTGCATTCAAGTGCGCTATGTCAATCTGGCCATATGCGTCAATTGTCCGATTAAATGCCCTTTCCATCTGTCCAAAGTCACGAACATCGCAGTCGATATAAATTCCGCCCAGTTCTTCAGCTAAAGCTTCTCCTTGTTTTTGCTCAATATCAACCAGTACGACTTTGGCACCTAAGGTCGCCAGTTTTTTGGCCACTGCCCCGCCGATGCCTTTTGAGCCGCCGGTTATAAGTGCCACTTTGCCCTCATAAGATGTCATTTCGTGCCTCCTATCTCAGTTCTATCCAACTATATTGGCAACGAACCGGTTGCCGCATTTGTTGAGCCGCTGTCTCGATAGGCAGAAATTGTTCGTTCTGCTATCCGCATCTGGTGGATTTCATCTGCGCCGTCGGCAAAACGGGCCCAGCGAGCGTGCTGAAACATCGATGCCAGCGGGGTGTCGGTTGAGTATCCAAGAGCACCATGCACTTGTATTGAGCGATCCACAATCCTGTTGAGGGCATTTGCTACAAAATGCTTTGCCATTGAAACCTCAGTTCGAAAATCATCTCCCCTGTCTATTTTGTATGCGGCATGGAGCACCATTAGTTTGCACTGGTAAAGATCCATTGCGGAATCTGCAATTAACCACTGAATCCCTTGTTTTTCTGCTAACAAAGAACCGTGCGAGTAACGGTTGATTGCTCTATCCACCATCATATCCAGTGCAGTTTCGGCTTGGGCAATCCACCTCATGCAGTGAGCAAGCCTTGCCGGTCCTAAACGATATTGACCTAGTTTGTGGCCGTTGCCTCTTCCACCTAAAATTGCTGAATCCGGTACTCTCAGATCTTCGATAAGTATTTCGGAGTGGCCGGTAGAGCCGTGCATTGTTTCAACTTCTCGAACTTCATTCCACCCCTTCTTGGATGTCTCGACAATAAATGCGGTATTGGCTCCTCTGGCGCCTTCTGGCATATCTAACTCGGTTTTCGCAAGTAAAATTGCAAAACTTGCGCGTCTGGCATTGGAAATAAACCACTTGTGGCCGTTAATTACCCACTCGTCGCCGTCTTTGACTGCCGTGGTTCTAATCAAAGTTGGATCGCTTCCTGCCACTTCTGGTTCAGTCATTGCAAAGCAAGACATCGTAGTACCTTCGCATAGCGGCCTAAGGTAGTTTTCCTTTTGCTCATCGTTTGCCCAGTGAAGTAATGTGTGCATGTTTCCTTCATCGGGAGCCTGACAATTAAGTATCCACGGGCCCAGTCGAGTTTTGGCCGCCTCTGCCTGAACCATTGCCATCTCGACATGACCCAGGCCCATTCCTCCCCATTCCTTGGGCATGTGCGGCAGCCAAAGTCCCTCTGCTTTAGCCTGTTCTCTCAGATCCAAGATAGTTAATATGTATTCCTGTCTTGAGAGAAGCTTCTCTTCATCATCAAAGTCTTTAACCGCTGGCATAATCTTGTCCTGGACAAATGCCCTGACTCTCAGTCGAACTTCTTCGACTTCCGGGGTTAGCGTAAAATCAATTGCCATCTAATTCTCCTTTTTATAAACGGACAGGCCAATTCAGCCCATCCCTGACACCTTTAATGCTTTTTTAAACAGTGCAACTGTTATGTCGTGAAGTAAATCTCCAACGCTTTTTTCCGCCTTGCCAGCACACGCTCTCGCATGAGTGCCTTCTAAAATGATTCCCAACTTGAAACACGCCAACACTGTATACCAGTCAATAGAAGTCAAACTCCTTTCTGAATTCTGCGCGTAGCGTTCGGTGAGCTCATCTGTTGTTGGGAACCCGTCAATATTTGCAAGCGCCATTGATGGTCCTACAGCAAGTGCATCTTTGCCCGGAAAAGTTGCAATAAGCCAGCCCAAATCAACCAAAGGATCGCCAATTGTCGACATCTCCCAGTCCACAATTGCTGCCAATTTGGAGCTCTCTCGTTCATATAAAACATTGGCAAGATGAAAATCGCCATGCATAATTCCGGGTTTCCAATTCTTGGGGACATTCTCGCTTAGCCACCCTGCTACTTCATCAAGACCTCCGATATCAGGCCCTAAGTAGCCGTCAAGGTCGCTGTATCCTTCCAACTCTTTCATCCAACGATTGACTTGGCGCTCCAAGAAGCCTTCGGGTTTTCCGAAGTCGCTAAGGCCGACTTTTACATGATCTACATTTCCAAGCGCACTAATGGCATCCACTGCTTCAAATCCCATTTCCCTGCGAACATCTGAACTTCCCAGATGATACGGGAGCAGCCCGCCTGCCGGGTTAAAACCGTCAACATTTTCCATGAGGTAGAAGACAACTCCCATCACGGATTCATCTTTGCAGCCCGCAATGAATCTTGGATGAGGCACATTAGTATCTCTTAGCGCGCTAAGTACTCGAGACTCTCTTCGCAATACTTCATTTGAAGCGGAGCGAAGATGCTTGGGCGGCCTTCTTAATACATATGTTTTCCTGCCGCTTTGAAATCTTATTAATATGTTCTGCGTCCCGCCTGCCAATAGTTCGGGGTTTTCAATTGGCCCGGCTTCTAAACCTTGCTCGTCCATCCAAGCTCTTAGGATTGAAAAATCCAAAATACTCTTATCTATTGCTCCTTGAGTCTCTTCATTATTTGTCGACATGATTACTTTCCTTCTAAAAGCTCTAGAACATTTGGAATAGTGGAGATCTCCCAGTCTGGAATTTGTTCATCATTGGCGGGTCTTGGTCTTCTTGAGCCCTCTTCGACTATTAAAGCTGCTTTCATCCCGGCTTTTTTGGCTCCATATACGTCAGCCGATGGAGTGTCCCCAACGAAAATTGCGTTTTGGGGATTTACATTTGCCATTGAACACGCCATGACAAAGATCTGCTTATCGGGCTTGCATGACTTTGCCGTTTCCGAGCTAAGCGACACGTCAATTAAATTGTCAATTTCAAAACGATTCAGTATCTCATCGAAGTAATCATCATCGATATTTGAAACCACTCCAACTTTGATTCCCATGTCTTTGAGCTTCACAAGTGTTTCTTTGCTTCCTGGCCGGAGACTGGTTTTCCCAACAGTTACCATTCTTTGGCCTTCAAGGGCCTTGTCGATAATTTCTTTATTAGGAGAAGCTCCGAAGTATTTCAAAAAACCGACAAGAGCTTGGCTGAATAGATCTCTGTGCAAGTAAAAGGGCTCGGATCCAATTTCAAGAAAAGCCTCGCCGAGGCCTTGGCGGTATGCGGCGGCCAAATTCTTCGAATCTGGCTCAAGACCAGCATCTATTGCCAGTTCGTAAAGAACCACGCCAAAAGGGTCCCTAATATCTCTAAGGCTGAACAGGGTTCCGGCTAAGTCGAAAAAAACGGCATCAATTTGAGGCATATTATTTATTATATAATGCATATGCATTAGAATGCTAATTGAAGATGCCATCAGACGACACCAGAAACGCAATAATTTCCTCCGCCGAGAAGCTTTTCGCCAAAAAGGGCATTGACGCTGCCTCTTTGAGGGAGATCAATTCCCTGGCAGGCCAGAAGAACTCAACTTCGCTTCAATATCACTTTGAGGACCGGGCAGGACTGTTAAAGGCAGTATTAGCTAAGCACTACATGGCAGTTGAGTATCAAAGGCATGCGCTTTTGGATGAAATTGAGTCAACTCACACGACATCAATCAGAACTCTGGCCGCTGCATTGGTTAGACCTCTTGCTTCCAAGTTGGAAGATGACTCAGGCGGTCGAGAGTACCTCCAAATAATGGCCGAGATTCTTAATCGCCCGGATCTATTGTTCAGGGACTTGATTAGCTCCAGAAAAAATGACTCTACCGACCGATGGAGATCAATGGTTGGAAAACTACTCCCTGACGTGGCAGTATCAAAATTGCATAGGCGCTTTGTAGCTATTCGGATTGCCCACTTGGAACTTTCCAGGCGGGCTGCCTCTCCAAAAAGGCGAGACAACAAATTATTTACAAGTGACCTAATTGATATTGTTACTTCAATCTTGGAAGCACCCGTCTCAAAAGAAACCGAACAATACCTCTCTAATCGCTGACAACTTCCTCAATCCATAGATCGCTACAAGAAAGTATGTCCTTTTCACTAAAGAGAAGAGGTCTTAGTTCCTTATTTACATAATCTTGAATCTGGTCTTTATGATGGGGAGACGCAAGGTCTTCACTCTGGCCGTATACAAGTACGCCATGGGCATTTGGACCACTCTCTTCAAAGGAAAGCACATATAGAAATGAAGTTCCACAGGAAACCGAATACCCGCCGGTTGTAAGTCCAGTTTTCTCGGTTCTTCCTGGAATATGCTCTCCTACTCCCAGCAGATCTTCACGTTTCTCGCGTGAGGAGTTCGGCAGTTCGTTTACCGGTGACAAAATATTGGTAGCTCCGTCAGTTTCGTGTGCTCCATGAACCGGAATTTTCTCTCCGCTGATTAGGGCAAACTGCGCAACTCCCGGAGATGCGTCAAGTGGTAATCCGGCACTTTCTAAAGCTTTAACCGCATTGATAACTGCATTTTTAATATGGCTAGAGTTCTCAAGGCTTACCAATTGGCAAGGAGTGTTAAAAGACGAGTTCACGTCAAATGAATCTTGATATAAAGCTCCTGCATCTTTGAGGCTGGCTAGGTCAAAACCGGCCAAAAACTCCCTGAATAAAATGGCGCCTTTTGAGTCGAGGTTAAAATGCAAATCCCAGTTTCTCAAGATTTTACTTATCTCCAAAAATTCAGGCTCTCCGGCTTCACCAAACTCTTCAAGTCGCCGCACCAATTGGTCTATGATTAAAGCGCCTGTCTCACTTTTATTTGAAAGCGCCTTTTTAATCAAATCGTCTTTGGTTATTCTCCCTCCTTCGCCGGTTCCGCCTCTTTGAAGCGTGGCTAAGCACGCCCTCGTCCTCGGAGTGGGAGCCTCGATTAGTCCCTGCATCGGAGAGAAATCTTCAATCAACTCCTTAGGGTTAGTCAGCCAAGGAGAGTCATTGGAATTTGTGACAAAATCATCTCTGGAGAGTTGTGGAAGTGAAGAAAACGGCACAAGTCCCGGAGCCGGCGAATTAGGATCGTCTGCCCAGTCGCAGTCAGGGCTAGAACCGTCTAGCATTGCAATCCGATTATCAAGCAGCAATTTGGTAAAAGGATCATTCTCTATTTTGTCCAATAGCCACTTCTTGCCGCTCTCCGACAAATTTGGAGTTCTGGATGAATCAATGTACCAAGTTTTGCCCTCTTTGTCTGCTGCAATCGTGTTAGCCCACGGCATTCCATTTTCGTTCTCGTGGGCTCTTTTGAACTCTTCCATTGAACTAGCAGCATCCATCTCCATGAACTGCGGAATAAAGGCCAAGTTCCCGATATTTGCATCCCTTGAACTTAGAGCGAACTCATTGGTCCAGCCTAGAAGAGGAAGATTTAAAATTGGTCCGTACTGGCTTGACCAAACTTCTTTTGTCACCTCTTCAACCATCTCGTCTCTCTTAACTTTTACGGTTATGCGGTGACAATCCATTTGAACTAAATGATCGCCATAGTAGTAGCTAGTGGGATCCTCCTCATTCAATCGAAGTTTGTAAATAGTGAAGCGTTTCCCGACTGAAAAAGTATGGGTCCATGCGACATTGGCATTAAAACCAATTAAAATGCCGGGTGCGCCAACCAATGTGGCCCCGTAAACGTCAATTTCTCCGGGAATAGTTAAGTGGCATTCCCAGAACCTATTCTCCCCATACCACGGGAAATGAGGATTTCCTACAACCATGCCTCGGCCATTGCTGCTTAAATCGCCTCCAATTGCCCATCCGTTACTCGCAAGCGCCCCGCCTGGAAGAGAAGAGAGCGGCGGCGTTGGAGCAGGACCATCGGGACCCGGCGGCGCTGCAATTGCCATAAATGGAATCAAGTTTCTCGAACTTGCCGCTAGGGCAATGTCTGAATAAAATGCCACCAAGTCGTACTCCGAAATAGGCTTTAGCCACTCCTCATTTCTTACCCATGCCGGGAAATCCTCCGGCTTGGCGTTTTTCAGAAAGTAATTGATTCCGGCAGCAAAGCCTTTTACAAAATCTTGGCCTTTTTGCGGAATTGTGTCGAATCCATCTTGTGCAACTTCTCTCAAGCCCAGGTATTTATAGCCGGCATCGCTGATAATATTTGCATCGTTTTCTCCCGGGCCAAAGTAAAAGGATCTTTCTCCTCTCACCTTTACTATTTGGTCCATAAGAGTTGCTATATGGTGTTTCGAACACGCGTATCCTTGTCCAAACCCAAGGTCGCCCATGTTCTTGGCCTTGATATGTGGAACGCCTTTTGTGGTCCAGCGAATCTCGCAGCTATAAGACTTGTTTGAAGCGTCCACTTACGCAGCTATTAGACTTGAGAATTTCTTGGCGGTGTTTCCATAAATCGTGAGGCCTAAATTATTCAGCCGTTTCAAATATCCCGTCGAGAGATAAGCAACTAGCTTGTGGCCTTGGCCAAGCCTCAAGAAAGCTAGGAAAGGAGCAGATTTTGCTCCGCTGGCCGAAGCCATTCTAAATAACATTTCTCTTGCAGCTATGGCTGCTCTAAGCTTTGAAATTGGGGATCTGTCAATTAGCTCTCGCAGCTTTTCTTCAGCGTACTTTTCGTGCTGTGCTTCGTCATTCAACACAGTGTCGATAAAATCGGCAGTATCGGTGTCTACCACTTCTTTTAGCCACCTAAGTAAGTCGGATGCGATCCCCTCTCCCAAAAAAGACCACATGGCATTTTGAATCTCATTCCCACTTTCTTTGCCATGGTATTGGTTTAAGGAATCAACATAGGGTTTCATTGCACGTTCCGGGTCGGCGCCAAGGGCGACAAGCCGTTTGACAAAACCCTTATGATGTCTCAGCTCTTGAGCCGCAAATTTCTTGTAAGTGGCCGAGATATCTGGAGTGACGCTCTTTTCTGCCAACTCCTTGGCACCTTCGTAGGCTTTTAACTCGCCGTAAGCTATGGCACCCAGTACTTGATATAAAGACTTGTTATTTTCCCATTTTGCGATGCTTTTTTGACCGCTCGCGCTTATGGCGCCACTTTCTTTGCCTTCCACTTAAATTACCTCCTCGGGACAGCTTTTATGAACCTAACTGATTACTCAATCAGTTTATAGCCTGACCAGACATTTGACAAATTGGGATGAAAATAGAACCTATGATCCCATCAGCAGCCAAAGCCAGAAGACTGGCGATACCTCCAATGAAAACCGAGACTTTTGGAAAACTAAAGCTCTTAAAAACCATTCACATTGTTTGTGACTGAAAAAGGATTTGAAAAACAACTTTCTGGGCCCGCCACCTGACAAGTTGAAAATGCTAATGGAGCGTGGCTTGGAAGATTCTTTTCGGTGGTATCCTTAATGAGCCCATCTGAGCTCTTATGATCCAGCGAATCTGCCAATTTGACCACTGATGGAATAAGACCGTTCAACCTCTATCCGGCATTGAAATTATGAATGAAGTCACTAATCGAGAAGTACTAAGCCAATCTAAAAGACGCAGAACTTTTGCCATTATCTCCCATCCCGATGCCGGAAAAACTACTCTGACAGAAAAGCTGCTGCTATACGCTGGGGCCGTTAGCGAAGCTGGTGCCGTCAAGGCAAGAGGAAGCAGGCGGCGTGCCACCTCCGATTGGATGGCAATGGAGCAAGAGCGAGGAATCTCGATCACCTCAACTGCTCTCCAATTCACGTATAAAGATCATGTGATCAACTTGTTGGACACACCAGGCCACCGTGACTTTAGCGAAGATACCTACAGGGTGCTTTCGGCAGCTGACTCTGCTGTGATGGTTCTTGACACAGCTAAGGGAATCGAAGCGCAAACTCTGAAGCTTTTCCAGGTGTGCAGGTCTCGCAAATTGCCAATAATTACTTTCTTAAATAAGTTTGACAGGCCAGGAAAGGAACCTATTGAACTTCTAGACGAAATAGAAAAAGAGATCGATCTCATCCCGGCTCCTCTCACCTGGCCGGTTGGCATCCCAGGAGATTTTAAGGGCGTAGTAGATAGGAGAGATGGGAACTTCATAAGGTACTCGCGAACCGCCAGAGGAGCAACCGAAGCAAAAGAAGAGATTTTAGATCCCAAAAGAGCAAGAATTGAGGAGGGCAAATACTTCGAGCAAGCTATAGAGGAGTGCGACCTTCTCAATGGGACCGGAGCCAATTTCGACTCTGGCCTTTTCCTCTCGGGAATTCAGACTCCCGTATTTGTTGGCTCGGCATTAACTAACTTTGGCGTACGCATGCTGCTTGAAGCCGTAATTGAACTCTCCCCAAGTCCAAGTGCCAGGCCCGATTATAAGGGCGATCTAAGGCCACTTGATTCTCCATTTTCGGGATTTGTATTTAAAGTCCAAGCAAATATGGATCCCTCTCATCGGGATCACATTGCCTTTGTAAGAGTGTGCTCGGGAAAATTTGAGCGTGGAATGAATTTAATTCATCAACCCAGCCTGAAGCCTTTTAGGACCAAGTATGCGGCATCTGTTTTTGGATCTGAACGAGACACTATTGATGAGGCATATCCGGGAGATGTCATAGGGCTGGTTAATGCCAGTGACCTGCAAATCGGAGATACATTATTTGAAAACGAAGAAGTTAAATATCCTCCAATTGCTTCATTTGCCCCTGAATTATTTGCAAAAGTCAGGGCAAAAGATACCGGCAGATACAAACAATTCAAAAAAGGAATTGTGCAGCTGGAACGTGAAGGCACGATTCAGCTTCTCTATGATCTCAAAGCTGAGGGAGACCCGATTGCAGCAGCCGTTGGTGAGATGCAGTTTGAAGTATTAGCCCATCGAATGCAAGCCGAGTTCGGCGCAGAAATTGAGATGACAAGAACGCCGCACAAACTGGCAAGGGTCACTGATATTGATACTGCTAATTTGTTGGCCGGTGTCGGCGGAAACAAAGTAATGAAGCGGAGCGACGGAACTTATTTGGCGCTTTTTGAAAGCCCCTACTGGCTCCAGCGAATTCAAGGAGACCACCCTGAATGGAAACTTGACACAATAGTGACCGGAACTAGTCAAGTTCAATAAATTCAGATAATTTAGCGGCAAGTGACACAAAAGTGAACTTTTTTGTTGCTTGCTTCTTTATTACCGGTTCAAATTATTGCCGCTCTTTTCAGAGAAACCATGGCTGATCCAAAAGATTGGCTAAACATCTCAATTAGCCATTCAATTAAGAGTGTGGTGGCACTTCCTGCCAAGCCTCCGATCTCAGGTGGAATGCCCGTCTCAATAGCAATCACGACACCTATCAAATACCCGGCACTTGTTGCAATGGTTTTAGGCCAGGTGGGTGACAGCTGCTTTGTAATAGTAGATTGAAATTCTGCCATGACAAGATCGTGGCAGGCAAAAGTAAACTTTTGCGTCCAATAGTGGTGCTTTCAAGTTAACTTCAGTTGAACTTTTGCCTATTTGATCTAGAAACTAAATCAATAGCTATTTTCAAATTTGAGTGTTGAAACTTACTCTTCGGACGGGGAGCTTTGTGCCCTTTTCTTGATCTCTTCAACTACGTTTGGATCTGCCAAAGTGGTGGTATCTCCAAGATGCCGCCCCTCGGCAACATCTCTTAAAAGACGTCTCATAATTTTGCCGCTTCTGGTTTTGGGAAGATCGTCTGTGAATACTATTGTCTTTGGTCTTGCAATAGCTCCAATTTTAGAAGCGACATGGCTTCTTAACTCTTCCCCTTTTTCAGGCGTTGCTTCATGTCCCCCTTTAAGGGTAACAAAGGCCATTATGGCTTGACCCGTCATGGCGTCATTTGCTCCTACTACAGCTGCCTCGGCCACGCTTTGGTGATCCACTAGTGCAGATTCAACCTCGGTAGTTGAAACCCGATGGCCTGAAACATTCATTACATCATCTACTCGTCCCAACAGCCACAGATATCCGTCATCATCGACCTTGGCTCCATCTCCTGCAAAGTATCTCCCCGGAAATCGGCTCCAATATGTTTCTTTATACCTTTCAGGATCACCGTAAATACCGCGAAGCATAGATGGCCAAGGACGAGTAAGTGTCAAATATCCCCCTCCCTTTTCCACCTTCTTCCCTTCATCGTCCACCACTTCGGCACCAATGCCAGGAAGGGGAAAAGTTGCTGATCCCGGTTTAGTCTCAGTTATTCCTGGGAGAGGCGAAATCATAATTCCGCCGGTTTCTGTCTGCCACCAAGTATCAACCACGGGGCAAGTGCTTCCACCTATGTGTTCTCGATACCACATCCAAGCCTCTGGGTTTATCGGTTCGCCAACACTTCCTAAAAGCCTTAGTGAGGAGAGGTCGTGTTTCGCCGGATACTCGGCGCCCCATTTCATGAATGTTCTTATTGCCGTGGGTGCCGTGTACAAAATTGTTACTTTGTAGTCCTCCACAATTGACCACCACCGCTCTCGATTCGGAAAATCTGGAGTGCCTTCATACATGACGCTTGTAGCCCCGTTTGCAAGCGGTCCATAGACAATGTAGCTATGTCCCGTTACCCACCCGATATCGGCAGAGCACCAAAAAATATCGGTCTCACGGTGCAGGTCAAATACTGCTTTATGCGTGAATGCAACTTGTGTTAGATATCCGCCGGTGGTATGCATTATTCCCTTTGGCTTGGCGGTTGTTCCGGAAGTATAAAGGAGGAACAGAAGCTGCTCAGAGTCCAGAGATTCTGGAGAGCCATCTGCGTCCGGGTCATTTTTAACCTGCTCGACTAATTCATGCCACCAAATGTCTCTTCCCTCCACAAAATTGACGCTGCCCTCGGGAGAACTATCACCTATCCGCTGTACAACCACAACATGTTCAATACTTGGACACTGGCTGACTGCCACGTCCGCGTTCACCTTTAGAGGCACCACCGCTCCGCGTCTCCAGCCTCCGTCTGCAGTTATTAGTACGTGTGCCTTTGCGTCGTCAATGCGGTCCCTTAGTGCATCTGAAGAAAACCCTCCGAAAACCACCGAATGCGCGGCACCAATGCGCGCACAAGCAAGCATTGCCACAACTATTTCGGGAATCATTGGCATATAAATTGCCACCCTGTCTCCGGTTTTGACGCCCAATTTACGCAATGCTCCAGCGAAAATCACAACCTCGTCCAAAAGTGCAGAATAAGTAATAGTTCTTTTGTCTCCCGGCTCGCCCTCGAAATAATAAGCGACTCTGTTGCCATAACCTGCCTCCACGTGGCGATCCAGGCAGTTGACCGACACGTTCAACTTTCCTCCGACAAACCACTTCGAAAAGGGAAGTTTCCAATTTAAGACTTCATCCCAAGGCTGATCCCATTTCAATTCGCTGGCTTTTGCTGCCCAAAAGGACTCCGGATCTGCCTCTGCCTCTTCATAAATTGCCGCATCACCATAAATAGAATGCGCCTTGAACTGGTCAGATGGTGGGAATGATCGATTTTCGCTAAAGTAGTCCTCGATGGCGGGTCCGCCTGGTTTGCTAATGGAGCCTGGCTTTTCGTCGAGAGCCGAAGATGGGTCTGTGTCATTCATTGGGTCCTCCATGAAACTAAATTGAGTGTGGTTTAATTATTTCACCTTAGAACAAATAGACATGGCAAATCTGTGAAACTATTGAGTAGCGAAAATGGCAGGGCCGATTAGTGGTAATACCGGAAAATGTGACAGAAAGTGAGTATAAGGATCCTTCTTCGCGCATCCAGCACTTAGTCCATGTAAAGCGAATTCGCCGAATTGCAGCCTACACAATTGCAATCACGGCATTACTTGACTTAATTTCGGCACTTACGCCTCCTCTTAGGCACCATCTGCATAAAATACGCCAATTTATGCCTTTGGGAGTCTCGGTCACGGCAAGCGCGCTTGTCGCACTAAGCGGCTTGGCCTTGCTTTTTGTCGCAAGAGGGGTCAGGCGAGGCCAAAGACAGGCTTGGGTAGTCGCTGTCATCCTGCTCACTTTTTCGACGATTGCGCACATATTCAAAGGCTTCGCGCTGGCGCCCGCCCTGATTTCGGGTGGAGTTTTAATTTTTCTCCTCATCACAAGGAAGTCTTTTTCGGCCAAAATTGATCTTCCCTCTCTGAGAAACGGAATAGCAACTCTTATATTTGGGGGTCTAATTGCGATCTTGGCCGGCACGGTTGGAATCAAAACGAGCGCTATGATCCAAAATAGGAGACACCAATTGGTCACGCCTATATCGTGGACTGATGCCCTTCACGCAACTGCTACCAGGCTTGTTGGCCTAAATGGCCCGGTACTGCCTGATACATTAAATGATTTTGCATCCACGGTTTTAGGGACAATAGGCATTGGTCTTGCTCTAGTGGCATTGGCATTGGCATTTCGCCCAATAGTAGATAGAAGATTGGTGCATTCAACAGAGCACAGAGGCAAAGCTTTTGACATAGTAAAGAGATTTGGTTCAGGAACACTTGACTACTTTGCGCTCCGAGATGACAAGCGGAATTACTTTTATAATGACACGCTCGTTGCATATGCAATTTACGGCGGCGTGTGCTTAGTCTCTCCTGATCCCATTGGTCCCGAAATTGAGAGAGAAGCGGCTTGGCGTACATTTCTGCACTTTGCAGACGAACAGGGTTGGACGGTGTGCGTATTGGCAGCAAGCGAGCAATCACTGCCGCTCTATAACAAAACAGGACTTACAACGGTTTACATGGGAGACGAAGCGGTAGTAGATTGCAAGAACTTTTCATTGGCAGGAGGTAATTTCAAAGGACTGCGCCAAGCTTATAACCGGATCGCAAAGTATGGATATACTATTGAATTTCATGATCCGGCAAAGCTTGATCCAATAATCAAAGCTTCGCTAGTCGAACTTATGCCCAAGACCAGAAAGGGTGAAGCCGAGCGTGGGTTTTCGATGACTTTGGGCAGAATCTTTGACTTGAGAGATGAAGGCTTGCTGCTTGCCGTTGCAAGGGATCCGAATCAAAAGCCGGTTGCGTTCTGCCACTTTGTTCCCGCAATTGGAATAAATGGCTTTTCACTCGACTCGATGAGAAGAGACCCGGATCCTACACACCCAAACGGACTGATCGATTTTGTGCTGTGTGCCACCATTTTTCATCTTAAAGAGCAAGGTTTTTCAGCCCTTGATTTAAACTTTTCAACCTGGAGAGCAGTGCTGGCAGGAGAGTCCGGGCCTGGAAATCTTGAGAAGGGAAAGAGGTGGATACTGAAGCATTTATCTTCGAGCATGCAGATCGAATCCCTCTGGCGCTTTAACTCCAAATATGAACCAAGTTGGCTTCCCCGCTACGTGGCGTTTGAAAATATAGAGGTAGCATTACCTGCAGCAATAGCAATTGCCAGAGCTGAATCATTTGCAGAACTTCCATTATTGGGAAGATTTTTTGCCGCCAAACCTCCTAAGGAATCTCCGGATCCAACTGGCCCTTCCAACAGAGGTGTTGGGTGAGTTTTTGGGAGAAGGATTCTGATCCTCCGGCTAGGCATATTGGGTCCTCTCTCAAAAGGAAGGCCAAAGTTAGAAAGTTTTTGGCTCCAATTGTGCAAGATCTTTGGCAGAGAGTTTGTGAGATTGGGATGCTGACTAAAGAGCACCCGCGAGGAAAACGATTTCACCAATTTGGAAGGGGAAGCTTCATCTCTTTCCCTCCCGGCACAATCTACGGAGAACACGCGATATGCATAGGCGAGGACACAATGATAGGTCCTTGGGTTTCTATATCTGCAGGAATGATGCCCGGGCAGGAACTTTTATCAGATAGAGTCGTGGCAATCGGCGATCGGTGCATGATCGGAAGAGGTAGTCACATCGTGGGCCACTTTGGAATTGAAATCGGCAATGATGTAATTACCGGTCCTTATGTCTACATAACCGATCAAAACCATGGATACGAAGACGTGGAAAAACCAATTTGGAAGCAAGCGCCGAAAGATTCGGGTGTCCACATTGGAAACGGTTGTTGGCTTGGAACAAACTGCGTAATTCTTCCCGGAACTTTTATCGGAGATAATGTTGTCGTCGCAGCTAGTGCAGTGGTCTCAGGCGAGGTGCCCAGCCACTGCGTGGTGGCCGGGGCACCTGCCAAAATAGTTAAACGCTATATAAAAGGTGAAGGCTGGAAGAAAGTGCCAACCGACACTTAATTATTAGCCGAGCCTCTCAATGATTGTGGCATTTGCCATTCCGCCGCCTTCGCACATTGTCTGGAGACCATAACGTCCGCCGGTTCGCTCCAGTTCACAAAGAAGAGTTGCCATCAGCTTGGCACCGGAACATCCAAGTGGATGCCCGAGGGCTATTGCCCCGCCATTTACATTGACCTTGGACATATCAGGGTGATGCTCTTTCTCCCAAGCTAAAACAACGGAAGCAAATGCTTCGTTAATCTCAACTAAATCAATGTCGTCTAGAGTCAATTTGGCTCGCTCTAATACTCTTGTAGTCGCAGGAATAGGACCTGTCAACATTGTTACGGGATCAACACCGGCAATCGCGAAAGTGTGGAATCTGGCTCTTGGCTTAAGACCGAGCGCATTTGCTTTTTCCTCGCTCATTATTAGGACAGCTGCTGCTCCGTCGGTAATTTGCGAGGAGTTTCCGGCAGTTACTTTGCCGTCTGGTTTAAATGCCGGCTTTAATGCACCTAGAGTCTCAGCTGTTGTTCCGGGACGAATGCCTTCATCTCTTGTTACCATTTCATCGGTGTCATTGCCCGAGTCGTCTTTTACCGCAACGGGAATGATCTCTCTTTCAAATCTCCCTTCTTCAGTGGCAGTCAGAGCTCTTTTTTGGCTTAGTGCTCCAAATCCATCAAGGTCTTCTCTAGATAGCCCCCACTTGTCTGCAATCATTTCGGCCGAAATCCCTTGAGGGACCAATCCTCCGGAAGCTGCATATCTTAGAGACATTCTTGATCCAAATGGAAATCCAACTCCTTGTGAAATTGATGCGCCCATGGGAACCCGAGACATTGACTCTACCCCGGCAGCGATTACGACATCGTACGCTCCAGCAATTACTCCTTGAGCGCCAAAGTGTGCAGCTTGCTGACTAGAGCCGCATTGCCGGTCGATAGTAGTGCCGCAAACATCTTCCGGAAACCCTGCTGCAAGTGCCGCATTCCTTCCGATATTGAGCGACTGCTCACCAACCTGCATCACGCAGCCTGTAATAACATCTTCCACCAAGGCTGGATCGAGATCGTTTCGCTTCACTAAAGATGACAGAACTTCGGCGAGAAGATCCGCCGGGTGCCAATTCTTTAGCTGTCCGTTTCTTTTGCCTCCCGCAGTTCTCACTGCATCGACAATTACTGCACTTGTCATTTTATTTGTGCTCCTTCAAAGTCCTAAAGGCGAGCATTCCTACAAATTGTAGATACACCCGGGATAATTTCATAAATGACCAATCGGTCAGTTATGATTCTGCCACAAACTGACTTTAAAGTCAACTAGAAGTTCACTAAATAAGTTTGTTCTTTGGATATTTCGTGCTGGTTTTTGGAAATATCCCTGTTAAAGAGCCAATTTTCCCAATAGGTTAAGCTCTTGAATTCGAGAATTTGCGGGAAATTGAAATTTCCGCATCGAACTTGCGAAAGTTCCTGACGGCGTTTTTCGACTTGGGCGCCATAGCGACTCAAATTTATATCTGCATAATTAGGCAAAAAGGCACTGGTCAGAGATATCTGTATTCAATATGTCGGGATTTTTATATGCACAAAATGTTTCATTTGAGCTAACGTTACAGGGGTGAAAAGCATGGATCGCTGGCTCGGCAACGGAGGCATGGAAATAATAGGCCTCATTGGGGGGGACTTCTCACTTTATGGGGTTGATGAGCACGGAAATGGCTGGGTGGAAGGCACTTGGCTGCCCAAAGAAGTAGCATGTAATCCCCACGGAACCGTCCAAGCCGGGGTCCACGCAGTGCTGCTAGACGCAGCCATGAATTTTGCGGCCAATACGGCATTAGACGGAAAAGACAGAACGAAAGCCACTTTGGAGATGAAAACTGAACTGCTTCGTCCGGCGTCGGCAGGCAAAAGCTACCGTTTTCGAGGAGAGACTGTCAGGCTGGCTAGGCAAGTTGCATTCACTCAGGCTGTAGTTGTAGATGAATCAGAACGACCTGTCAGCAGATCTTCCGGAACATTCTTGTTGCACAGAGAATAGATTCTTCTAAAGGATAAAGTTTGATTGGAATGTTTGGCTGGTCGGAATGTTTGGCTGGCATCAAAGGCAAAAATGAGTAAAACTAAGTAAATGGGAACAGACATTACTAATTCAGGAGATGACTCATTAAACTTTGACATGATTGCTGCATCCATCCGAGCAGATGCAGGGGATTTAGGAACATTTCTTGACGTGTTGGGAGGAAAGCTTTTGGCCACACTTCCTGACCACGTAGAAATTCAGGCTCCAAAAAAGCACAAGTTTTTCAAAAAAAATGAAGCCCCAGCAGACTCTTTTGGAGCTGAATCCATAACTGCTCAAATCGGTGACGAGCGCTACTTAATAAAACGCAATGGCTCGTCTTATAAAGCACTCATCGCTCAAGAAGTTAGAGGGATAAATTTAAAAACCGAAGAAGTTGAACTCGACGAGTGGATAACCAGGCTTTCAAATTGTTTGGCAGAGTTAGCCGCCAAAAATGCCAAAGCCAGGCAAGCCCTCCAAGGACTTATTACATAGCATTGGCCAAACTACTTTCTAATTAATTGATTTGAGCGGGTTGTCGAATCTTGAAAATGATCAAGTTCTAAAGATCGTCAGAATTTCACTTAAGGTTCCGGTGCATTCTGAAATTTAGGGTGGTAATTTGAGATTAAATACAACCTCATTACTTAGGTTGTAAACAAATGGGCAGAACTTTCCAGTGCTTATTTGTCAAGCTAAGAGGAAACATTTGGTGAGTCGAATGGTTAAGCGTATATCAGCACTTGTGTCTACTGCGTGTTTGTTGACATCTCTTCTTTGGGCAGCAAGCGTAGTTGAGCGGCCCAGCACTGCCGGAGCACTTTCGCCGGGGTGGACTGTGGAAGGTCAAACAAACCTCAACCCAAATGCTTTTAATTCGGTCTCCTGTCCAAGCACTCGGGTGTGTTATGCCGTAGAAGCATCCAATAATTCCAGTGAAATCCTAAAAACACAGAACTTAGGAGCTTCTTGGACATCAAGTTCCATTCCCTTTCAACCTCATATTGGAGGCGCGCAGATATCCTGCGTATCTGTTACGGAGTGTTATGCAGTTTTTTATCGCCTTTCAGACCCGGAATTTGGCATAAGCGGAATTACTTCTTTCTTTGCAACAACTGACTCCGGGAACACTTGGACGGAAGAATCTTCACCGGGACCAAATTTCTGGCAACTTTCTTGCACCGGCCCGGGAGTCTGTATGGCGGCAACTTCTGTTTCAATGTCAACATCCTCTTTGGGATTGACTGAAACCACCGATGGCGGGATTGATTGGACTCAGTCGAATCTTTCCATAGCCAGTTACAGCGACAATTTCACCGCATTTTCATGTTCCAGTTCAACTCAGTGCATCTTTTTATCTGCGGCCCCTATTACCTGTCATACTCAAATGGAAGTTGGAGCGCTTCACTTGCCACTGGGAATGCTTTTTTAGAAAATGGTAGTTGCGCTGTTGGAACAAACTACTGCGTTGGATTCGGAACAAATTCCTCCAATGTTCCTGGCCTGTTTGCATCAACTGACGGAGGAAACAGTTGGGTTGATCAGCCAGCAACTAATGGGTATTTATTTTTTCAAATAAGTTGTTATTCTGCAATTTCGTGCTTTGCAATTGATTGCGATGGAGGCTCTATAAGAGTCGCTCAAACGTCGGATGGTGTGACCTGGACAGTGACAGATGTGCTGCCAATATCAAGGATAACCCTTGATTCATTATCTTGCTACTCAACTTCATGTATGTTGGTCGGTGCAAATAATGCTTCAGAGCCTATTGCAATTGTGTCCAGTAATGACGGAAGCACGTGGACCAGCATTGGAGTTTCAACTTCAAACACAGTTTCGACTTTAAGCTCAGAAAGTTGTGCATCCACATTGTGTGTGGCTGCCGGAGGAAATAGTTTAGAAGTATCTAAAGACAGTGGGAGTTCTTGGAGTTTGGCTTCGCTTTCTTCAAATCTAAGTAGTGCGCAGTTCAATTCGGTATCTTGTCCGAGTGTACTTACTTGCTATATTGCTGGGTCACTGTCAGGATTGCCTCTTGTAATTTCAAGCTTTGACGGTGGTAATTCTTGGACATCACAAATCTTGTCTATTCCAATATCAGGAATTTCTTCTAGCTCACTAGTTTCAATTAGCTGCCCTGAATCTTCAAGTTGCATGGTAATAGGTAATTTTACCGGCTCTTCAATGAATGGAAGTGTTGTATTCTCAACTACTAATTCTGGAGTTAATTGGAATTACAGTTCATCATTTGAAGCTAATGGTATAACTTCGGTCAATTCAGTATCGTGTCCGGCAACCGGAGTTTGCTGGGTTACTAGGGGATCGATAAATGCTTTCGAAACCAAAGATAACGGGGCGACTTGGACTTCTGTTTTTATAACAATCGGCATTAACAATAGCGCAACGGTGACAGACGGAGTCTGCCCGACTGTTACCAAATGTTATTTTTTCGATACTACCAATTTTGAAGTAATAACTTGGAATAATGGTTCGGAATCAGTACACTTCATTCCGATGTCTGCCTCCACTTCGCCGGCAATGTCTGTCACAATGTCCTGTCCGTCGAGTACTTCTTGCTTTATTGCCTTTAACTCATCAATTTTTATTTCTCCACCAACTTCGGAGATTCTAAGCACGACAGATGGGGGCAATAGTTTCCAAGTGGGATTAGGACCTGGCCAAATTAACGGAATACCCTTTGGGCAAATCACTTCAATTTCATGCGTCACTAATACGCAGTGTCAAGTTATCGGAGAAAGCTATGAGCAGGTATTTCTCGGGTTAAATGTGACAAATCCGAGTGCTCCAACTTCAGTAGTTGCCACATCGCAAGTCCAAGGCGCCCAAATTTCATGGACCGCCCCTATCACAGATGGAGGAATGGGGATCTCGTCATATATTGTGACAGGCACAAATCTGACGACGGGAACAATAATTGGATCCGTTCAGGCAAGTGGCTCACCGCCGGTTACCGCTGCGTCCTTTTCAGGGCTAGTGCCCGGTGATTTATACTCATTTTCCGTTGTGGCTAAGAACTCGTATTTCTCAAGTCCACCTTCACAAGCTTCCGCGCCTGTGCTAATACCTCCCGCTATCACTAGCATTTCTCCAAGTTTTGGTCCAGCTTCCGGAGGAACTGCAGTAACTATTACCGGAATTGGTTTGTCAGGTGTCACTGGTGTTGTATTCGGAGGCGGTGGTTATGGGGGGAATGCCACTTCATTTACGATAATCAACAGCACTACAATTTCTGCGGTTTCACCGCCTTTTATAAGCGGCTTTGTAGGTCTCGAGTTAATCAATGCAGGAGGCTACTCTCAAAATGTTGCGGCCGGTCAATTTCAATATTATTCCCCGAACCAACCCGTAGTATCTGGCGTGTCTCCAAATATTTCACCACTGTCTGGTGGCAGGCAGGTAAATATTTATGGGATAAATTTTGCTGGGGCAACTCAAGTAAATATCGGGACTACTGCGGTTTCAAATTTTACTATTGCTTCAAATAATGAGATCACATTCGTTACCCCTCCTGTTCTTTCTGCCCGAGTGACCGACGTTTCAGTCACAACTCCGTATGGAAGCTCATCTAGCTGGAATCCAGACCACTTGATATTTCAAGATGGTGGAATATATACTCCGGTCAATTTGACAAGAATCGTCGACACAAGAATAGGAGCTTCAGATCCAAGCACCTATGCCGGTGAGACACTTGGGCTTTCAGGTAATTCAGAAACTTTAAGTGTCCCTGTTGTTGGTGCTGGCAGTGACCAGGTTCCAATCGGAGCAACTGCAGTGGTATTAAATATAACTGCGCTTAGTCCGACAAGTTCCGGGTATTTGACGGTTTATCCTGGAGGCGATCCTATTCCTGGGACGTCAACTCTTAATTTTACTTCGGGCGAGTATGCAGTAGCCAACATGGTAGAAATCGGATTAGGTTCCGGTGGATCAATTGACATTACAAACTTCAAGGGTGCTGTTGATGTTTTGGTAGACGTCGAAGGATACTTCTCGGTTCCCAATTCTGCAAACTCTCCTGGATTATATAATTCGCTCGACCCAATCAGAATCGCCGATACAAGGATGGGAGCTACCGATCCCCCTACCTACGCTGGGCAAACACTGACTGGAGGTGGAACCGATGTTTTCCAAGTTGACGGGATGGGATCTAGCGTAAATGGGCTTCCTCAAAATAATGTTTCAGCAGTAGTTGTCAATTTGACTGTCACAAATGTGACCTCTGATGGCTTCGCAACCATTTATCCAGACGGCACCTCAAAGCCGAATGGATCAACACTAAATATGATTCCTGGGAATGTGGTAACAAATCGCTCCATTGTTCCTGTTGGATCAGATGGAAAGATTGATGTTTTCTGCAATGTCGGATGCGACTTAATCGTGGATATCTCTGGTTGGTTCACTGGAGACCTGCCGGGAGGCTCAGGTGATCTTTTTGTTCCAACCACTCCAACACGGGAGGCTGATAGTCGTCCGAATTCTGGACTATGGGATGCTGGTACCTTATTTGGATTCTATGGCGGTTCCCAAGGCGGGCTTTCATACCCAATTAATCTTGAGATTTTGATAAGAGATCCTTCGTTGCCATCCAATACAGATGCTGTAGTGCTAAATGTTACTGTAACTGACGTCTGGGGGCCTGGTTATCTAACCTTGTGGCCTTATGATTACCCAGTTCCACAAACATCGGATATGAACTGGAGCTCTGGGCAAACAGTGGCAAATCTTGTTATTGCAAAATTAGGTTCCTACTATGGTTTTGGAGTTCCCGATGTATCGATGGCAGCCAACATGGAGGCTATGACAGTAGTGGATGTTACGGGATACTACCTGCCGGTATTGTAAAGACATAAATTTAGTTGCTCAAACTTAAATTTACAATTCTGATATTTCCCAAGCTTCGAAAATAACGGCCCTTCATTTCTTCAGCCTAATTTAACCTCTAATTGCTTATTTGATTCTGGCTGGTTGAGGTAATAACATTACAGCTGGGAAAAGCGTTAACGTGGATGCCCTGGCGAATCATAGTGTGATTTGCGAAACTCTCCTACCTAAACTGTGCGCCATATTCGATTAGTTCCTTTTAGTCCAGATGCATTGTGTTGTTAGGCGACTCTCTAAATGATTACAACAAGTGTGGTTTAGGCCATTGATGGTGAGGATGCAAGGATATTCGGTACCTGTTGGATGTGAATTGGCCGCCTATAACGCGAAAGAGCAACCATCACTGGAGACTAATGGCGATTTGGTTATCAGTTATAACGTTATAGGTTGCCCATGGGCACCAAATGGGAATAACTATCGACCAAGATTCCTGATTTTATCTAGCAGTTCGGCGTAAAAAGGAATAAAATTAATCTATGAGATCCTTTCTTTTAAAGAAACTCAGCTGGGCAACTAAGTCCAAGAGGATGCTTTTCATAACTTCGGTGGGAGTAATTGTAAGCATTGTAGTAATAGTTACAATCACTTCAATCATTTCAAGTCCCACGCAAAAAGATGCCAGGTCAATAACTTCAACCAGCAGTAATCAATCTGCTTCGTCAACGTCTACTTCCTTAGGGACTACTGATTCAAGCACTACTACTTCAACGAATACAACAACATCAACCTCTAACGGATCAACAACAACGATTCAATCAACTTCTACGACTACAGAACCCCCGCTACCGAGTTGGCATAACGTCGTGCCTTCTACTGGTGTGAGTATGTTTTCAAATTTGGCGATTACTGGTCTCTCGTGCCCCACTCTGACATTTTGTGTTGCTACGGCCAAACCAGGAGCTCCGACTGTAGGTAATTCAGTGGTTTATGTGAGCAACAATTTCGGAGAGTCTTGGAGCACAAAACAATTTAGCAACCAAGAGCTGTCGTCACTTACTTGTTTATCGTCGACGACATGTCTCGTTGTTGGTGAGGCTTACTTGAATTCCAAGCAATCTGATGTAGAGTATCGGACAACTGATAGCGGGCAAAATTGGCAGTCAATCGCACTTTCATCGTCGTTTTTTGACGCCTCAATTATCTACTGTGAATATGGAACTCAAGTTTGCTTGCTGTTCGGTGGAAATTCTTCTTCAAATTATTCGAATAGCTACTTAGCTAAATCTACTGATGGCGGGTTAACCTGGATGTCGGATATTGCAACTGGGACTATGCTCGCTGGCATTGACGTAACTGGCATATCCTGTCTCGATCAAAGTAGGTGCGTTATAGCTGGATACAGTGATATATACTCGCAACCAGGACCTTCACCAGACTGGCAACCAGGGAGTGATTATAGCTACGAAGCTTTTACGATCGATGGCGGACAAACTTGGACTAACAACACAAATATGGGTAATTATGGCACAGTATACGCCGTACGGTGCCCGACAAGTGGAAGCACATGTTGGATGATAGTCGCGTACCCATCAGATGGGAGTGCTTCAGGAACAAGTTCGTGGGCGCCAGTGAGCCCAGTAGTGGAACAGATACAGTTTTCAGCTACAGGCGTTACAGTCAATGATACGCCGGAAGTTCCTTCAGCAGTATCTGGTGAGGGTGGCGTTCTAGGCACCTTCCTTGCTTGCAACGCTAGCGCCTGTCTATTCCCTACCGAATCTGAAATTGATTCGGTTACGATGACCGGACAACCGAGTTTTAGTTCTGTATCGGCTAACAGCTTGACAAATGACAATACCGTCGTAGGTGCTTGTGTTGAAGACGGACCTCAATGCCTAATCTTAGGGACCATCAGAAATGGAACCCCACAGAATGTCGAAGTAGCCTTTAGTTGAATAAGTAGTTAAATCGCCTCAATGCGAAAGGGCCCAAGAAAGTGCAGGCCTCGCTAATTTCAACTACTAACTTTAGTAGTTGATCCATTCTCCACTCATGAGAAAGTGACACTTCTATCATCATTGACCCTACTTCCTCGAGAAGCCGTACTTATTCGTCGAAGTCTTTAGATCGAACTTCACCTTCATCCCGATTCTTTAGCATTTTTTTGAGATATTCGGTGCGTTTGTACATTCTAAGTAATAACCAGCCTGAAATACCTGCAATGTAACAGCCGGCAATTAGTGCCCAAATGCTTTGTGGAATTCTGAGAATAAATATAGCCGACAATATTCCACCTCCAACCATGTAAAACCCAATGGCAACGAGGACCCCAGAGTTAGTCATTAGCATTGAGAGTCGAATCTCTTCATGTCCCCTCTTGTAGGCATATCGGCCAAGTAAATACATAATGTACAGCGCCAAGATACCTGAAGCTATAGCACCACACAATACAATTGCTACATGAATCACAATCTACCGCATCTATCTTTTCTTCTTATACCTTGATGGCAATAGTAATGAAATAATAGGGCTCTTCGCACCAATCCGTGGGTCGATTATGCAGCTTTCCGACCAGGTAGAGGTGGGCAGTAGCCACCACGATCGAGAAGACATAGTGCTATGAGGTTATCTGTTGATTTGAATCCGAATGCCTTTCTTGTAATCAAACGTAGTTTGGTGTTGGTTGATTCGATCAAGGCATTTGATAGTCCATGAGTGAGCG
>JAJYDO010000012.1 GCA_021777355.1 Actinomycetes bacterium
CCAAAAGGCCTGTTTGGGAGTCCGCGCAATAATGTGTCGAGTTCATCAAGTTCGAGAGGTTCTAGGTCCCCTTCAACTTTTGGAAGCGATTCGCCTACTGGCAATATGACTACCGCTCCGGCGAAGTGGCAATAAGATCTAATAAACGTTACCTAGAAATGGATTGGTTCAGTCTCGCTTATCTCATCAAGAAACGACTTTTAAGTATCTCTTTGTGCGTTCAGCGATTAGATCCACTAATTTTGTTGGTAGTTCTCGCTTCAAGGAGGCAATTTGAGGTTCACGAGCCGCATCTGCAAAAGCATCCGGAGCAAGCCTGGCAAGTTCAACTACCCGAGCTACAAGTAAATCGGTGTCGACCCCTAGTTCCTTGCTCGCCTTGATCCATGTATTGCGTGAGGCAAAAACCGCGTAGTCGCCGCCAATCTTCATTGCTAGCCTCAGCTTTTTCTCGTGCTTGCCATAAGGAAGGGCAGACGACACATCGTAGAATGGAGCTAGTCTAACTTGGTTACCTGAGAGTAATAGCGAGTAGTTTTTTGCGTGAGCATCGGTTCCGGCAATTATCCAGTTCCAGATCAGGTAGTCTGCGAAGCGCAAGGCCTCTTTGTTCGCATCATAAGTTGACATTACGTTTCGAAAGAGCTTGGTGATGTTAGATGGGCTTGGGCCTCCTTCACTTTGATATTTCTGCAATGGCGAAATGCCAAGAGCCTGACAAAGATCTTCTTGGTGGATTCGAAGAATGTCAGCCCCCTTGAATTGCCGGTCGTAGCGATCGATTACAACTGCAGATTCTGTGTCAAAGTGGGCAATCCTTGTGCGGACGGCGAGTAGAGTAGCTCTTCTTGCAGCATCTAAACATAGGTGCTCGTTTAGATCGTGGTCTTTGAATCCGATAACCGCTGGTTTAAGGATATGGGTTGTAGGTATAGAACCTGAAGGAACTCCCCATCGCTTGTTTTTGAAAATAAGAGCGGTTTTGGCTTGTGCTCCAGCTAAAGAAAACTGCCCAGTGAATGTGCTTCCCAACCAAGTCGCGCCGTCTTGTCTAAGTGATCGGAGCCGCTCTTCTACATTGTCATCAGAAAGCCAAGTGATCTTTCCAGATCGGCTGAGTACGTCGTCTAATCGGTCGGAGGTGGTGAACTGAACTGCTCCTGCACAGTCAAGCCCGATCGGAGTTGAAAGCAGTGAGAAAGGAGATGAAGCCGAGACCTGGAACTCACGGGCCCAAGTTGTCAATATCATGTCATTTTCGGGCAATAGGCCCCAAAGCCACGGGACAATAGCTGAGTCTGGGTGTGATTGGATCTGAATTGGCATCGACAGAGACAAGGGAGTGGCCCCGGGCTGCTTCCTGTATTTATCTGAATAGTCGAATTGCAGCTTTCCACCTTTTTGGCGTAGTACCTCGCCGGCAATTTGGCCATTGAGAATAACTACCAGTGATTCCGTCATTTTTCTCGGTACTCCTGCAATATTGAATCAAGATCTAGTGCCGAAGAATCTGGCACGTCTTCATATTCAGTGAGTTCAATCCTGAGTCCAAGGGCTTCGATTACCCGAATAACGAGACCAATCTCAGCGGTTGATTTCCCTGATTCAAATTCGCTTACCCATTCACGAGAGACCGAAGCTGTTCTTGCCAATTCAGCCTGGCTGAGGCTGAGATCAAGTCGGCGGCCACGAATGGTTGCGGCTAGGTCTCTTATGGTGTTGATTTTCATAGGTTTTTCCTGCACATTCGGGTCTCAATTGATAGATGTGACCGTACGCTTACAACTGTATCATATGGCCGTACATACCTATCACTGTTTTGTGGCCGGACGTACATATGAGCGAATTGCACATCAAGCCTTGGTTTGTTGGCCGTAAAGAGTGTCGTGTAATCCGACGAATCCGGCAACCCCGGCATAGGTATGCATAGGCTACTTTTTATCTGTAATCTCTTGACCCGGGAGTTGCTGCGACTAGAAGCTGTTCAACTTTTTCAGCTTTGAGGGTATGTGCGATTGTGTTTTGCGCGCGCTCTAGGCGACCTGTGATTATCAGCGCATCGCTGTCACTTGCAATATCTCTCCACCTGGCCCACGCCCCGGGAGAAAATATAACATTTATAAGACCAGTCTCATCCTCTAGATTCATAAAGACGACTCCGCCTGCCGTAGGAGGTTTTTGTCTGTGGGTCACCACGCCAGCTACTTTGACTCTTGTGCTGCTGGGGCAGGTCCTCAAATCAATAGCCTTAAGTGCTCCTGCGTGAGTTAGTTCATCTCGCAGTTGTGATACTGGGTGACCTGACAGGGGTGTCCCTGTGCTGAAAAGATCCAGGGCAATGCTTTCTTGTGTTGTTTCTTCTGGCAGTTTTGGCCTATCTATTCCAATAGATGTGAACAAGAGATCATTCTTGTGCGATCTTGTTGCATTGCCGATATCCCAGATGGCTAATCTGCGAGCAATTCTTTTGTTGCCTGTATTCACTAGTGAACTTGCTGCACCGGCACTTGCCAAGTTTTCCATTGCTTTTTTCTCAAGGCCGCATCTCTTTGCCAAATCTTCGAGATCTATATAGGGCGCATTACATTCTATGACTTTTGCGGACTTGGCGCTCAAGCCTCGTATGGTTGAAAGCCCTAATCGCACAGCGAAATTACTCTTGGTGCAGGCATCTATCTCATCTAATCCTGGCAGGCTCTCTAATTTTGCCGTTGCAGATGAAAGATTAACATCAGGTCCCAGGACTACAACGCCATGATGTCTTGCATCTGTCACCAGAGAAGACGGCGACCAAAAACCCATTGGCTGAGCGTTTAGAAGTGCTGCCAGCCAACATGCAGGGTAGTGAAATTTCAGCCAAGCCGAGGCATACACAATATAGGCAAAAGAGATTGCATGGCTTTCAGGAAAACCATAGCCGGAAAATGCAACTATTTGATTTCTAATATGTTCTGCTGCACTCTGGGTTAGGCCATTTGCTTTCATGCCGTCTAAGAGGCGCTGTTCAAGTTTTGCCATTCGCTCACGGGAGCGCTTTGCCCCCATGGCAGCCCTTAGCTCATCGGCTTGGAGCGGGGAAAATCCGGCAACATCTATCGAAAGTCTCATGAGTTGCTCTTGGAACAGAGGAATTCCCAGAGTTTTTTCTAATGCAGGTTTGGCAAGCGGATGAGGGTATGTCGGAATTTCTTTCCCCGCTCTTCTTCTTAGGTATGGGTGGACGGAGCCTCCTTGTATTGGTCCCGGACGGATGAGAGCGACTTCAACTACCAAGTCGGAAAAAGTACGAGGCTTCATCCTGGGCAGAGTACCCATCTGCGCTCTTGACTCCACTTGGAAAACCCCCACTGAATCGGCCTCACAGAGCATGTCGTAAACTTCATCTTCTTGCTTTAGAGCTCCTAGATCAATAACTTCTCCGTAGTTGGCTTCAATCAGATCGATAGCCCCATGGATTGCTTCTAACATGCCAAGACCTAAAAGATCAAACTTGACAAGTCCAGCTGCCCCACAGTCGTCTTTGTCCCACTGCAGAACGCTACGGCCTTCCTTTCTTGCCCATTCAACCGGACAGATGCTTGCCACAGGTTCTCTGGTGAGGACCATCCCTCCCGGATGTATCCCTAAATGTCTAGGAAGATCTTTGCACTTTAATACAAGATCTCTTATGTCGCCAGGCAGGCTGTTGGAGCCTTCTTTCCTCAATTTATTGCTCAAGGTGTCGATACTTTCCTCACTGTAACCAAATGCCCTGGCCACATCTCTGAGAGCAGATCTGGTCCTATAGGTAATTACATTGGCAACTTGCGCGGCATGGTGTCTCCCGTAGCGCTCGTAAACGTATGCAATAACTTCGTCCCTGCGGCCCGACTCTATGTCTATGTCGATATCAGGCGGGCCTTCCCTTGCTCTTGAGAGAAACCTTTCAAATAAAAGTCCAAGGGATACGGCGTCAACATTTGTGATGCCAAGTACATAGCAAACAGCAGAGTTAGCCGCACTGCCGCGACCTTGGCACAAGATCTTTTCTCTTTTACAAAATGTGACTATGTCTAGGACGACAAGGAAATATCCTTCAAAACCAAGTGAGGTAATAACTTCTAGTTCATGGTCAATCTGATTAAAAGCACCTGGGACCTTCTCGTTGTTCCTCTCCCCATACCGAAGGGTTGCTGCTTTGTAGGTAAGTTCCTTTAGCCAACTGGCTTCGTTGTATCCGGCTGGGACTTCAAATGCCGGCAGCTGCGGTGCAACCAGGGAGAGATCAAATGCACACAGATCTCCTAAGAGAGCTGCATTTTCAATTGCGCCAGGCCACTGTGCAAACCTTCTTGACATTTCGCCGTGGCTTCTCAGGTGAGCCCCGCCATTTACAGGCAGCCAAGGATCTATTTCATTTAGCGATTTTCTGGAACGGATAGCAGAAAGTGTTGCACTCATGCGCCTTCCAAGCGGGGTGGCATAGTGAACGTTTCCAGTAGCGATATGTAGGATGTTGTTTCTCACTGCAGCTTGTGCCAGCACGTCATTCCTGGCTGTGTCCAATGGATCTCCATGGTCCCAGAGTTCAACAGCTAAATTATCTGCCCCAAATAGATCGATTAATTTTAAAAGTCTTCGCTCTGCTGCACCTGGTCCCCTCTCAGCTAATGCCGCAGCCAATGGACCCTTTCTACAGGCAGTCAGTATCATCCAGTCGCCGTTGGTAGATTCAGCCAATGTTTCTAGCGTGAATACCGGATCTGCTTTAGATCCCTTTAGCTGTCCATCTGTGATTGCCAACGACAATTTTTTGTATCCTTCTGGATTTTTAGCCAGTATTACTAGATGTTCTCCTAGCGGATCGTTTTGCCCGGGGCGTGGATTTGGAGATGTGTCAGAGTCGCTTTCCCGCAAAGTTAACTCAGCGCCAAAAACAGTTTTCATGCCATAATCTTTTGCAGCTTGAGAAAAACGAACTACACCATAGAGCCCGTTGTGATCAGTTAAGGCAATCCCCCCAAGGCAAAGTCTAGAAGCTTCTTCTATAAGCTCTTCAGGCTGTGACGCTCCGTCAAGGAAGCTAAAAGCTGAGTGGCAGTGCAGTTCAACATATTTGAGTTGCTGATTCATCGCAAGTTACATGATCCAATAAGGTATGTTTAGTCAAACAAACCCTCTACCTTCCATGCCCCGCTATTAAGCGAAACAAGCCAGGCAGTACTATCATTTGTTAAAATTTGTGCAAACACTCTCCGATGCATTTTGCTCTTTTCCCACCAGTGTTCTTCATTAGGCCAAGGACCACTCCAAGCAACTACCCGTTTTTTGCTTCTGGCAAATAATGTAAAAGGTTCGCCGCTAGGCACGGCTCTCCCGCTTACTCTTATATTTTGGCCCATCTCGTCTTCGAGATCTATGGGGAAGGGCTCTTTATAGATTAAAGCCGGGAGAGGTGTTGGGAGTTTCCCCGGCCAGGGCAGATCTGCAGTTGCATCCTTAAATAGGCGGTGAGTATGAGCGCTTTTGGAATTTCGATAGATTGGCCTTTTGGACCAAGGGACTAATTTGATCATCTCAGATGGATGGCGGGCACCAACTTGGATAGCCACACTGACGCTGTCTGCACCCAAGAGTGCTTCCACCCTTGCAACGGTGCGCTCGATCTCTTCTAAGTCATTGCTAAAACCATTCACTAAAGTATCCTGAAACATTCCTTCAGGAACTAAAGTCAAAGCATCTATTTCGAGCTTTGTCACACCTGTTGAGGGTTGCCAACTATCTAATTGCCACCTGACTCGGTCAACAATTCCCGGAACTTGGAGAGGCAGTTGTGCATGCCAAGTACGCGCACATTCATCTTCATTTTCAGACTGAAGCCTTATGTAAATTCCGACAACTGTTAAGCCCTGTGATGTTTTGGCTGTAATTAGTTCATCGGCCAGTCTCTTGGCTGCAAAAGATACTTCATCAACTCTGTCACTTGCCGGTTCAAAATCTACTGACAGCGTTGTAATAGGTTGAATGGCTCCAACCGGCGCGCCAGGGCCTAGACCACGAGCAAGCCGGTGGCACCATGCGCCGATTTCCCCCATGCGCTCTAATACTGCATTTAATTCAAGTTCTCCAAAGTCTCCAATTGTTTTTAAACCCAGCTTTAACAACACTTCAGAGGTATCAAGATCGGGAAGCAGCCCTATGGGTAGTGGAGATAAAAACTCAGAATCTTTTCCAATCGGCACGGTTAAATTACTTTTTGCGGCTATGGAAGCTGCAAAAAGAGTATCTGCAATACCGATTGCAAGCGGGCGATTCAAGAATGTTGATACTCTTGCTTGAATTTCACCCCTTAGAGAGTCCTCACCGCCAAAGTAACGAGCAGGACCCTTGGCTCCAAATGCCAACTTACCCGGGAACAAAAGCGATACTTCTGGTGAAATCTCCCTCAGAGCATTTACAACCGGTTCAAAGCCCAAAGCATCATCTACCGGCCAGCCAGGAGAGCGAACTACAACGGTTCTCCTTCCAAAGCCTTGAGCCGTCATCACGCCCCCTTAGGCAGTGGCGGAAGCATGTCTGTCACCTGAGCGCCTTCATTGATTTGGCGAATCTGCCCATCAGAGTCAGGGAGCCACCATTCCTTGTGTATGTTTCCGTGAAATCTTCGTCCACCCACTTCTATAGCGCAGGAGCGCCTAACAAGTCTTCTTTGCAAAGTATCGTATCTTGTTTGGCTTAAATCATTGCCAGTCAGCCCTTCCCACCTACTCTTAGTTATTGCTATTGAATAATCAGCCGAAAAGGAATCAAAAGAAGCTGTCCTCTTAGCTTTTGGCAGATTTACAGCTATTAGGAGGGACTTATATTTTCTGGTGCGAGCAGCGAGGATTCTTGAATTTCTTGTTTGTTTGAGAAGATCTGCATTTATGAATACGGCATCAAATCCAGATAGAAGCGAAGCGATTACCTGAGGTGCATTTCCATTCCGGTCTAGATCTTGGACAATTGCGAGCCTGTTGAATAAGACGCCAATGTCTTTGGCACTAGCCAGAGAAAAATCATTTAGTCCCGCTACTGCGCACCATGCGCCGTTACTCTGCAGCGCTGCCATTAAACCAAATGAAAGAGTTGTCACGCCCGGAGAGAGACATGGAATTGCGGAAGTAATAGAGATAGTGCTCGAATAAGGTATCCCTCCGGGGAAAAGTTCGTCATAGGGAGTGGAAAGAGGGATACCAGGAGGTGAAAGTACTGCACTTTTAACTTGAGAGGGATCTGGCAAGAGGAAAACCACAACGTAATTATAGCGAACATATGTTCGCTTGTCTACCGGATTGTTTGTCCCTGCGATCGTCTCAGACAAAGGAGTGATTAAGTTATAAATCCCCTGCATGCATACGAGGCTTGGCCGCTTATAGGGGTAAAATGCCAAAAGAATGCATCTTTAGGCATTTTTAACTAAGGTATTTCGGTATGCAATCCAGGTCAAGAAGATGGACATTCGTAACGATCTACGGGCTGGTTTGCGCGTCCAACCAGATGCTCTGGCTCACCTTTGCCCCAATGACAACGACAGCTGCCAACCATTACCATGTCAGTGTCTCAGACATCGGCTGGCTCTCGGAAATTTTTCCGCTCGCCTACTTCCTCCTTGCCATCCCATTTGGCCACGCCCTGGACAAAAACTTTAAAGTTTCACTATCTGGAGGTGCCGCACTTAACGCAATTGGGGCAATAGTCAGAACATTATCTGGATCATTCGCAATAATACTTGTAGGTCAAATACTCATTGCGATATCCCAACCTCTGCTCTTAAATGCCATTACCCGCGTAGCAGGAGAGTATCTAGATGAAAAGGATCGGCCTAACGGTCTCGCTCTAGGGTCAGCTTCGCTATTTCTGGGGATGCTTTTTTCATTGATATTGGGGTCCGCATTTAGCATTGCAGACATAGCTAACTTGATTCGAGGCGAAGCTTTGGTAGCTACTGTTCTTGTAGTCGCACTGGTGTTTGCCGTAAAATATATTGATCCACTTGTAGAACAGTTGCCAGCAGAAGATGGTTCCGGGGCGAGAAGACTACTTCAAAGCGGTCCATTTTTAGCCCTGCTTGGATTAGCTGCCATTGGGTTTGGAGCATTCATAGCAATCACTACCTGGCTGCAGTCCATTCTCGCCGACAGGGGAGTAAGTGCCAACAGCGCAGGTCTGTTACTTGTCGTTATGGTTGTCTCCGGAACAGTTGGTGCAGGCATAATCCCAAGCATTGTAACGAAGAGAAAACTGGAGCGAATCCAGTTATATATCACAACTACTGTCACAACTGCTCTTTGCATAACTGTGGCTTTTGTCTCGAACTATGTGGCGACAATGGCAGCCATGGCTATTGGCGGTTTTCTGCTAATTGGCGCATTACCTACATTGCTTGATATAGCGGATCGAACTAGCAGCGGATCATCGGGTATTGCAAGCGGGCTCGTTTGGCTGGCCGGAAATGGCGGGGGGCTCGTAATAGCCTTAATTGTCCAGCAGCTTGTTAAATCGCCATTGGAATCGTTTTTGTTTTTGGCGGCTATGACATTTGCTGCAGCATTTTTGGTGCCGGTTCTTCCAATAAAGAGATTTAGTTCGGAAGCTGTCTCCCTGTGAGACTACCAAGTGTTCTAGGTAGTGCCGCTTTCAATTAGCGCAAGCCCGTTAAGTCAATACTAAAAGCAATATAATTCCACCAATTAGAAACTGTTTCGTTTTGAATCCGGCTCAATTAGTTCAACGCCTTCAACTTAAATTCTCCAAGGAATCAAAGAATCGGCTTACTCTGGATGTGCTTTAGTTTTTTTAAAATTAATAGCATTTGGCTTTAAATAGTTGCTCGCAGAAAACTGTTTCGCATCCGGTGCAAAAGGCTTCGTACCTGGCGTTCAAGGCACCTCTAGGAAGGCAATTTGATTTAACTCAGTTTTATTTAAGAGTCGGTTAAAATGAATTACTTTTAATAATTCTGCAAAATTAGTTCAGAGATAATAGCGTAAATCTAATTTGCAGGAGTATTCTCAAGTGTCTGAAGTTCCTGAGGCTTCACATTTAAACTGAACTGGCTTAGAAAAATGCCTTTTCCGGGAACCTGGTCGTACTCGGCTAGAACTCCAGTTGAAGTGACACAAACTTTTTGGCTTCCGAGCACAGCGTTTGGCATACTTTTTGCATCGGCAATTGTAACATCGAAGGCAAAACACGTACTTTGCTGGCCTGCAAAAACTGCGTTCGTGATGTCTTTAGAACTTAGCCCAATACTTGCTGCCTGAAGAAGTCTAAGAGTAAATGTCGAGGAGAAAGGGCTGTCGGTCGCCGAGCCTGCTTCAGCATCCCCAAGACAACTGTGCGAATTATTGTTCCACATGCATAGAGTCGTGTGTCCAAACGATGTAACTGTCACCTGGGCATAGTGCTGTGAAGGCTGAAAATACCTCGAAGCATAGGTTGAAGGCGGTTCTTGAATGTACTCGTTTGTTATTCCAGATCCTGTCGGATGAGTCAGGTATGTGGCCATATAGGAAATATGCTCGGCATTTCTCACGGATGTCTCAACCGATGTTATCTGTTGAAGTGGCGTAGCAGGCACGGATGCTGGCTTTGTGCAGCCTGAAAATGAAAGTGCCATGACTCCGACAAAACCAATTATTGTCTTAACGAAATGATTTTGATATTTAACCACTGAACTTCACTATAGGTCTAAAGTGGCTCCGCAACAACGCTATTTGTAATAGTTGAAGCAAGGACTTCATTAATTGATCTTTCAATAACTTGTCGGGCAACCCATCTAACGGTTTTAAGTCGAGTGCAGAAATGCTCGTGTCATTTATTCTTTGCAATCGTTGAAGTAAACCGGAATCAATATCTTTGTGCATTCACCTAACAACTTAGCGAAGTTGAAGATGCGAGATCTTTGTTCCAAAGCTCTAAAGTACCAATCGGAATTGAGCCAAATCCTTTGTAGTTTAAAGCAGGAGGCCAAAGTTCCACTGAGGTTGCGTGGTGGGATATTGCTATATTAATACTATGACAGTCTGCGCCTGAATTTGGTCCAATTGTCTGAAAATAAACACTGAATGAGTTCGGGTTTGCACTCCACAGGGAATTAATCTCACTGTATAGTACTCCTTCTGAGCCGGAAGTTGCGGTGTCGCTCAGGCCGTGATTGCCGACCACGCACAACGGACCACCCGTTGATTTTGATTTGGCACACATTTCCAATATCTGATTAGTTACTGCTTCATCGACCTGGGGCCTATTGTTTATAAGTATTCTAAAAGGGTTGAAGGGAAAGTCAATTGGGGTTTTGACCCAGCCTGAATAATCAGAAAATACTCCCTCAATACAGCTCTGTTGAGCCTGAGGGGTCCAACCCGCACTTTCTAAAATGGGGATATTAGAAGGGTCTAACCCGACAATAAATGGCTCACCGGTTAATGTCGCACATGAAGTTACCGCTACTGCACGCACAGTTGGGTTTGAATCATATCTAGATGCAAGGGCATGTTGGAATTTGGACCATGCCTGCCTATAAGAAGCGCTCCACCATCTGCCATAGGTGAAAGAAGTATTTTTGGAAGTAAGCGTGATGGGTGAACCTCCCAGCTGCTTTGCCCAATCGGGTGCAGTTTTCCCCGCAAAAATCCGTAACTTGACACCAAGTTGATTGCTTGGGTGCTCTGCATTGAAACTTTCCACGGCGCTAAGCGAAGAATCCAAATCGTTCCAAGCATAAGTACCACTGCTTGGTTCAAGTTGCGCCCATGTCTCATTTACCACAATGCCGCTAAAGGCTGGGTAGTCGCTGCCGAGTTCAGCTAAATTAACTGTTGGGAAGCTTACGCCTTTGGCATAGGAAAGCTGGGACCCCATGTCCACAAGTCCTAAGAGCATGGGTTTTTGGAAAGAGCTCCTAGGAGCAGAAGTAGTTGAACTAGTTTGAGTAGACGCACCGCATGCCTGGCACGCTATTGCAAAGAGAACTGCGATAGGGAGAAATACCTTGTTTCCAATCATAAGACTACTGTAGAAGGAAAATGTTCGAAAATTATTAACAAATAGTAAGTTTTATCTGATAACAAAGCCAATCAGTCGATGTCTGAAAGTTCTGAACTCCTAAAGGACTTTCTGCGTTCAGGTTGGCCTCGATGACATCCTTTTGGCAAGAGTGTATCTAGAAGTTTTGAGGACGCTCATTACAGATAGCCCAAATGCCATTGATAGTGCCCCAGATGTAAGTACCGTGATTAGCTTCCAAGGCGAGCCAGGGTGACCTGCCGGACCACCAGAAAGGAATCCCGGCGCTTTAACTACCATCAAAAAAAGCATTAACAGGGCTGAAAGTGAAATCGCCGCCACAAATATTGCTCCAAATAGACCAATTTTGACTTGTATATTAATAGTTTGAACCGAGAATTTAATTTGGCGTATTCCTTCAAGGCAAGATAGGCATCCTGCAATAACTGTCACAGCATAAAGAGTGCCCCAAGTGAGGAAAACTCCAACGAAAAAAGGATTCCCCCCATTTCTCGCTATCGAGTTCATGTGATGGGCAAAGATCACTAGAGCAATAGTGGACAATATGAAAGCTGATGCGAGTAAGAGAAACCAAATGATTCGCCTATTTACCTTTTTCTTGGAGGGACCTTTTGGCATCTTAAAGTAGTAAGGCGCCGAAAAGGCTGCTCCGGCAAATATGCATAATAAACTCAAAAGTCCAGAAACTCGCAAGACATCGGAAAAAATAAGTTCAATAGGCAATTTCGACAATTTCGGCACATTTCGCCAATGCTCGGAGAGCTTGACGAAACTGGAGCATCCTATTAAAGCAAATGCCCAAGCGATTATGCCAAGCATGGTGCCTGAAAGGGGACTGCTTCCTGGGGAAAATGCAGACAAATATTTTGCAAATCTTTGCTTTGCTCCGCTTAGTGCAAGAGGTATTAGAAAACTAAGTGTCGGCGGATTTCCTTCCAAACAGTCTTCAATGGTCACTTTTAGCTCATCTCCGTAACGAACACGCCACTCCCTGGGGTAAATTCGGAGCAGTTGCTCAATAGATTTATTAGGATTTCTCAAAGAACTCTCAACTTTGTATTTAAGGCAGGACCCATTTTGTCGATCATTCCAAGCCTCTTTGATCCCACTTCGGCGAGCATTCTTAAATTGGCAATTGTGTCTTTTAGAACTTCGATTCCACTTGAGGTAATTGCATACGGCTGTCTTCTCCCAACTGGATTTAATGGCTTTATTAGATTTTGCTCTTCAAGTCGGGTAATTGCACCATAGAGAGTCCCAGGCCCAAGCCTCACACCTGAAATTTCTTCAATATCTTTTATAAGGGCATGCCCGTGTTTGGGACCCGACGAAAGACTAGTGAGGATCAATAAGGTCGGATCACTTTGCCTAGAGAAACCAACTTTGCCGGTCTTAGGTGTCATTTCTTCATTATACTACGTAAAACGTAGTAGTCAATAGTTAATAAAAACTACTAGTTATTGAAGGAACTTTCTCTTTTGATCAATCAGGCGGCTGAGTACTAAGGTTATAGTCATTGATCAATTTAATTGAATAAATATCTATTTGATTTAGTACCAATGGAAGGCAGATCTAAAAATGGAAGGCAATTCAATATCCAATGAGAGATTTATTTCGGCACCGCCTGAAAAAATATTCGATATTCTTGCAAGACCCTCGCGCCACCATGAAATAGATGGTTCTGGAACTGTTCGCAAACCCAGTGCATCCTCGCCTGAGAGAGTTAAGTTAGGCGACGAATTTAGAATGGCGATGAAAATAGGCGCACCCTATATGATGGTTAACAAAGTAATCGAATTCGAAGAAGGAAAGTTGATTGCATGGCAGCCAAGAGCTCCTTGGATTATTGGAAACTTCATAGGCGGACGCATTTGGAGATACGAACTTGAACCAAAAGACGGCGGGACGCTAGTGCGAGAGACTTGGGATATTAGCCAGGAAAAACATAGGAAGGCCGTTGACAATGACATTGTCAAGACAAGAGTCACCGCCGCCCTTGAGAGCACCTTGAAACGAATAGAAGAGGTAGTGGGCCAATCCAGCTAGAGGATTTTAGGCACAAAGTCCCTACTGCACGCAAAGCGCATCATATCTACTAATGTCATAACTATGAGCGAGAAGAATAATGCAGCAGAAGAAGGCCATTTTGTTTTGGTTGGCGTAGATGGTTCGGAGTCATCATTTGATGCACTGGATCAAGCAGGCGACGAAGCAACCTGGAGAGGCTTGCCACTAAAAATCTTGGTTTCTTGGCAAGTGCCAACTTCACTTGGGATGGCGCCTATTGCACCAACTGACGGTGAACCGTATCTGGCCTTTCAAGAATCGGCGAAGACTATTTTAAAAAGTTCCATAGAAAGAGCTAAAAGCCATCATGGTGATTTGGAGGTAGACGGAGTTGTAATTGAGGAAGCAGCAGCCCGAGCCCTTGTGGAAGAGGCCGGCAATGCCGCCCTTATTGTGGTGGGGACAAGGGGACATGGCGGTTTTGCCGGATTACTGCTTGGATCTGTAAGCACCTATGTAATTCATCATGCAAAGTGCCCGGTTTTAGTCGTAAGAAGCCATCATTAAGTTTTAGCGGTTTAACTTTTGATGAAAAGTAAAACTTAAAGGCCAGGGAGCCCGTCGATAGAAGTTTGGTTTTTCTCTACCCAGTACTCTCTGATTCCGTCTTCACCCTTTCTGGAAGCCCAATCGTTCATCTGGTCCCTATGAGAAACAAAGTCCATTAGGGGGACCCCGTATCCGCAAGAATCAGAAACTTGCTCAGATTCAATAACTACAATAGAACGCGCTCCAATAGCTGCAGGATCTTTAAAATGATTAATCATCTCAGCGAAACTCGGTTCATCTCTTTTTATGACAGTGCCGATCCCGTGTATTCGCACAATTCTAGGAGGTCCAACAAATGCACAGAACATCAAGGTTATTCTGCCGTTTTCGTTTAGATGCGAAACTGTCTCGATTCCGCTTCCGGTTTGGTCCAGGTAAGCTACACTCCTTTGGCTCAACACCACAAGTTCCCCACGATTGCCTTTTGGAGAACAGTTAATGTGTCCATTTTTAGAAAGCGGTGCCGTAGCTACAAAAAATACCGGAGAAGATTCTATGAACTCCTTTAGTTTAGAATCAATCTCGTTCCATACGCGTCCCATTATCCCATTTTGACAGATTCCAAGGCCACATAGATAATGAAGCGCATCGGGCTATTTATTCTTCTATAGCTAAAGCCACCACGGGAGCTGTATTAGCTGCCCTTCTTGCCGGAATCAATGAAGCAAGTATTCCTGCAAGTGCTGCCACTACAACATCAACTATTAAAAGCGATATTGGAACAGAAAATACCGTCACGCCTTGGGCATTTAATACCAAAACAATCCCCCATGATGCCGCTATCCCAATTGCAACGCCTAATACTGCTCCCATCACGGCCAAAAGCATTCCTTCTAAGGCCAGCATGTAGGCAACTTGTGGTCGTGTCAAGCCCAGTGCTCGAAGAAGGCCTAACTCCCGAGTCCGCTCCACCACGGACAATGTCAGCGTATTGGCAATTCCTATAAATGAAATTAACAAAGCCAGGGCAAGCAACGCCGTGAAGAGGGCAAGAATCTGGCCAATCTTATTTGACAAATTGCTTTCAAAGGTTCCTATATCTTGAGAAGTCACAAGAGGATAGGGATCAATTTCTTTTTGCAACTGCGCTCGGGCCTGGACGAGAGTCACACCGGGCATGGCCGTCAAAAATAGTTCATCGTCGCCTACCCCTGGAAAGCGTGGAGCGAAATCTGTCACGGGGATGACTAAGTTGCTCAAAAATGCCAAATTATTTGAGATAGCAACTACAGTTGAAGTGCTTGGAGGCGGCAAAGCAGTTGCAGTTGAAAGCCCTCCTGAAATTGTGATGGGTTCTCCTACTTTGACATGAAGGTTTTTGGCAAGTGACGTAGATATGACTGCTGTGCCGCTTGCGCCAAAATTGGCCAATGAGCCAGAGGTAATCATGAGCTGGGACTGGCTGAGAAGCACTGGTGTGACCCCTGAAATGTCTTGACTCTTTCCATTCACAATCGCTTGGCCGGATCTCACTTCGTTAACGTATTTAAATAGGTTTGTTTTATTTGCACTCGTTGCGATGGAAGATGGAACAGTAGTGCCCCGAAGAGCTGTCGTCACCACAAAGTCAAACGGAAAATTCTTGGCAATGGTGGAGTCAATCGAAGCATTAAGCGATGACGAGATCACGCTAAAAAGTGAAATTAGCGCCAATCCGATAGTTAGGGCGGCAGAAGTTGAAGCAGTTCTTGAGGGATTTCTGATTGTATTAAGAGTTGCGAGCTTTCCGGTTGTTCCAAAAATTCGCGTAGGTATGCCCAGGACGGTCATCACTGGTCTCACTAAAAGAGGAGCAAATATCAAAAGACCTACAAAAGCAAGCGCACCGCCTACAGCTATTAATGGCAGTGATGCATTGGCGCCCAGATTCGTGACAATTATGAGAACTCCAACTGCAATCAATGAAACCGAAGTTGCCAATCTCTTGACGGTTAAAGCACCGCCAAAACTTGTGTCACTGTGATGGTGGAGAGCTTGCAAAGGAGATACTCTGGTAGCATTTCTTGCAGGTAATACGGAAGCTGCCATAGTAGTAACAACTCCGACAAGAATTCCAATTATAAAAGTTCTGACAGTTACTTGGATAGGGGCACTTGGAATTCCCCCTCCTCTAAATGCCCCAAAGATTCCGTGAAGTCCAATTGCCACAAGCACACCCAGTGCTAACCCAATTCCAGAAGCTACTACTCCGGTTGCAAAAGACTCACTTATTATTGCTTTAAAGACCTGATTTCTTGTAGCTCCTAAACATCGAAGAAGAGCCAGTTCTCTGGATCTCTGCGTTACTAACACCCTAAATGTATTTGCAATTACAATTGAGGCTACAAGTATTGCAATTACTGCAAAAGTTAGTAGTGCATTTTCTATTGCATTTGCTCGCTTGATTACTGCATTTTCGTCATTAAAGGTTTTAGTGGCACCCGTTTCAACTGTGGCATTAGGTCCAAGTATCGATGCAATACGGTTTGAAAGTATGGTCTGATCTACACCCGGTGCGGCAATAACATCTATTTCTCTGAAGCCAGCTTGGCCAGTTACAGATGCTGCTTCACTGGGGGTAAATCCTATAATGGAGCTTCCGTTAAATGCTTGAGTTAGTCCAACAGAGATAATTCCAACTACCTGAAACTTTTGGGGAAGCCCACTTTTCCCAACCACGGTAATTGTAGAGCCGATATTAAGGCCAAGGGTCGCAACTGTATTTGAATCCAAGTCAACTTGGCTGGAAGTATTTGGTCTTGTACCTGAAAGTACCTTAATCCACTTGAAACTGGGATCAGAAGGGACCCCAACGCCAAATGAATTGCCGCGCCCGCCATATGGATGTCCGGCTTTGTCAAGAATAACGGCTGGACCAATTAACTGCCCGGATGCCGATTTTACTCCCGAAATTCCCTGAACCTGAGTAAGAATGCCGGGTGCAAGATAGTGAATAATTTTGGATTCACCATCACCTCCTCCGTGTCCAGATTGGTTTGGAGTAGTTGCCTGGGGAGGAAGTACCGCTACGTCTATTCCTTGGTCTCCTTGTGCGAACGACTGGATCATGGCGACTTTTAGAGTGTCTGTGAATATGAGTGTTCCCACCGCAAAAGCCACACCAAGCGAAATGGCTAGCGCAGATGCAAATAGCCTTCCCGCGTGAGCACGAATGCTGGAAAGTATTGTTGTAAGCAATTAGGCGCCCAGAGTCTCAAGGGCTTCGAGGACGCTTTTTTGAGTCGGACTTTCAATGCTGTGGATGATTTGGCCGTCGGCTAAGAGCACTGCCTTATCGGCAAAACTTGCAGCATTTGGATCATGAGTAACCATTACAATTGTTTGACCGTGTTCATGCACGCTTGAGCGCAAGAATCCCAGCAGCAATGCACCGGCTTTTGAATCCAAATTTCCCGTTGGCTCATCTGCGAAAACAACAGTAGGTTTTGAAAGCAATGCACGAGCTGCGGCTACTCTCTGCTGCTGCCCTCCCGAGAGCTCACTTGGCCTGTGTTTAAGCCGATCTCCAATGCCCAATAAGTCGATCAAGGTGTTAAACCACTTTTCATCCACACTTGAACCGGCAAGATCGGAGGGAAGCCGAATATTTTGTTCGGCAGTTAGAGTGGGAAGAAGATTAAACGACTGGAACATAAAACCAATTGAATTTCTTCTGAGCCGCGTAAGCTGTCTATCCGATAGGCCATTTAGATTGGTCGACCCAATTATTACATTTCCGGATGTCAAATCGTCAAGACCAGCCATGCAGTGTAAAAGGGTAGATTTTCCTGAACCCGAAGGCCCCATCACGGCAAGAAATTGGCCAAGCGGAACTTCCAATGAAACGCCGTTAAGAGCCGTGACTGCACTTTCTGAACCAATTTTCCCGTAAATCTTAACTGCATTGTAAGTCGCAACTGCATTGTCATTTTGGATCTTGGGTTGGGATGCAGTCATAACTACTCCTTGAAATAGTAGGTCTATCAGGTTTCTAGTCAACTTAGTCCACAGAGTTACCTAAATATTGGCGCATCCTTAGAAAAGTCTCAATTACTCTAGACTACTACGTGTTACGTAGTAAGTCAAATTAAGCCCTTTTGCCGGAAACTAGTCGAAAGTGCAGGTCCCTGCCACCCCTAGACATAGCTAATACGGTTCGCTAATCTAATGAGTATGGCTCGTGCTTTACATAGTCGAACCAGACACAAAAGACATATTTTATTAAGGCCGACTCCTTACGAACTTTCGCGCCTCACACCAAAAGATATTCGAACAAGGCGAATGATCTTTGCGAGTTTAATACTTATTCTTTTAGCTTCACTAATAGCAGGCCTTATTTACCTGGGAAGTAGCGGACAAAGCTCGTCGCCAGTGGGACAAAATCTAGTTACTACAACCATTGGTCATAAATCAACGACAACCGCTCCGGGAATTTCCATATCTTCCACTCCTTCTTCAACAACAGATTCTCAAGGCGGCATTGCTCTTAGCACGCTTCCGCAATCCAGTTCCACCATCGCAGCTCCTCAGGCCCCGTCGACTACTTTGGAGCCGGTTTATTCTCCGCCCACTACCGTGCCGAATGTAACAACTACTACTCAATCGATCCCGCCTTCTTCGACCACCACGACACAACCTAATATTTCACAGCTCGATCAATCCATAGCTAATCTTGCATCAAGCTTCGATCAGTATCATTCGGCATTTGTTGAGGCAGACCCCGGTTCTGGATGCAATCCATTCTCGGCCTATTTCCACAGGGGAGATCCATCGGTGCCATGCCCGTATGGATGGGAGGCTAACTACTGGTGTGCGGACTTTGCCGAGTGGGTATGGGTAAATTCAGGTATCAGCGATGTTTCAGGAATTACAGATCAAGCAATTTCATTCATTTATTGGGGTCAGAACCACCCCGGTTCACTTCACCTGGGTGCCACAAATGATCCCCAAGTGGGTGATGCAGTAGTTTGGGGAAACTATTCCAGTGGGTATGGATCTCATGTCGGTTTGGTAGTTGGAGTGCAAAATGGACAGATAGAAGTGGTTTCGGGAAATGCCGGTCCTGCTATCTATAATGGCGCAGTGGCAAGTGTGTGGAACTCCGGCTACATCGATCCGTCGAGTTCAACAGCAGACGGATATCCGATAATTGGCTATGTAACACCCTCTTGATTCACATCGCAGAAAAATTATGTGGCAAGCCAATAGAATTTAGAAGCGGCTTGGAATCCTTGGCGGCGCATTTAATAGGCCGAAACAACCTTATTTGATCTAGCCAAAGCATTGATCCATTCAATTTTCTTTTTCTGGCCTATTTTGAGGAAGTACTTCGAACTTCCAATGGTAATCGGTCGATGTGGATCAAGGGATATAAAAGTATTTCGCGGAACTTCGTCGGTTATTGCAAGAGTTCTAGATATCTCTACAGCATTCCATGCCACGAAAATGCGTTTATTTGTGGCAACCATTACCGGTTTTTGGCTGCCCAATTTGACTCCCTTGAAAGAAGGATCAGTGGCTAAATCCACCAAGCCGTCTCCACCTGGAATTAATGTGGAGATTGCTAGACTCGCCCCTATGCCGATTGCCTTTCCAACCGTCCTCTTGGCAGCGTCACCTCTGTTTGTCAGTGCAATTGCACCTTGTAAATACTCATCGGGAGCGAGAACTCGGAATACCTTGTCGTCAACCTTGCGATCAAACTTGTCTAGATGGGATTGGATTACAAGTGGAGCTTTCAAATGACGCAAACCTTTGGAATTAGATCAATATAAAATAATAAATCAAATCACGGTCTAATGTTTAGGAATTCAGAAAGCGATGTCAATCCAGGAACAAGGAGGGCCACCATCCACTCCGACATGACTTCACACGAAAGTTCCGGGTGTTCCCACCACCAAACGGCGATTGCTTCAAAGGCCCCGTTAACCGCATGTGCCGTGCCCTCTAAAAACTTATATTCGACTTGAGTGCCGATGTCTTTGGTGGCTTTTTCCAATAGACCAGCTACAAGGTCAAACTGCTGCTTGCGGACGGATTCTGCTTCTGTTGAGAAAGAGGATGCTACGTCGCCGACAAATAGGGCGTTCCACGATTGTCGGTGTTCATCGATGAATTTGAAAAATGCCAATGAACCTGCACGCAATTGGGAAATTGGCTCGCTTTGATGGGAGACTGCCTCGGCAATTTGTACTTTCAGTTCCCCTGAGGCCCTTGCTATGCAGGTTTTGAAAAGCTCTTCTTTAGAGCCCACCAAGTCATAGATAACTGGCTTTGAAACACCAGCTCGAAGAGCCAATTCATCCATTGAAGCGGCTGTAAATCCCTTTTCTGCAAAAAGTTCTTCCGCTAGGGCTAAAACCTGTTTCTCTCTAATGTGTCTTGGCACCCGCCCGTGAGGGTAGGCTTCGACTTCGGCTGTGGCTTTTTGGACTGCAGAATGAGTTGTGCTCATGATCTACTTATAGTAAGCTACTTTGAGTAAGTCAAGTTTATCCCGAATAAACCTTGGGAATATTTATAATATCAGGAGGTCAGATGGCTGTATCAGAAAAAATGGTAGCCATTGAAGGAAGCGTAAGTTCCAAGAAGCGAGATTTTGACGTTTTGATTTTAGGAACAGGATTCAGCGGTTTGGGAATGGCCATTCGTCTTAGGCAAAAAGGATACCGCGACTTTGCAGTTATCGAGCGAGCCCAAGATGTCGGGGGAACTTGGTATGCAAACCACTATCCCGGTTGCGCCTGTGATGTTCCTTCGCATGTTTATTCATTTTCATTTGCACCAAATCCGAATTGGACTCGCATGTTTTCGCCTCAAAACGAAATCCAGACTTATCTAAGACGGTGTGCTGAAAACTTTTCAATTATGCCGCACATACATTTTGGCACCGAGGTATTAGAAACAAACTGGGACGAAGCGAAAAAGAGGTGGATCACCAAAACTTCAAATGGCATTTACTCTTCCAGAATTCTTGTAGCAGGAACCGGTGCATTAAGTGAGGCCAAGCTGCCTGACTTTCCCGGAATTGAAGACTTTAGAGGTGAAATGTTTCACTCAGCGAATTGGAATCATGAAGTTGATCTTGAAGGGAAAAGAATTGCCGTAATCGGGACAGGGGCCTCTACAATCCAATTTGTTCCTGAGATTCAGCCAAAAGCTGCACACTTGGATGTCTACATGAGAACTGCTCCGTGGATAATGCCGCACCCCGATCGACCGGTTACCAATATGGAAAGATCAATTTACAAGTTTTTTCCAGCCGCCCAGTTAACTATGAGAGCCGCAATATTCTGGGCCAGAGAAACTTTTGTTTTGGCATTTACTTCTCAGAGAAAAATAATGAAGATTGGCGAATTCGTCGCAAGGAAGCACCTGGCCAAGCAGGTTCCCGATCCGGAACTTAGAAGAAAACTAACTCCGAATTTTGAAATGGGCTGCAAGCGAGTCTTGCTCTCGAATAAGTTTTACCCGACTCTCGGAAAGGAAAATGTTGATTTAGTTATTGACCCAATAGCAAAAGTCGGTAAAGACTCAATAATTTCCTACGACGGCACAAAAAGAGAAGCTGACGTTATCATTTTTGGCACGGGGTTCCAAGTAGCAGAGATGCCTTTTTCCGAGAGGGTTAGGGGCAAAGAAGGAAAATTTCTCTCCGAACAATGGAAGGGAAGCCCGAGAGCTCACATGGGAACAACGGTTCCGGGATTTCCAAATTTCTTTGTCTTAATGGGGCCAAATACGGGGCTTGGCCACAACTCAATGGTTTATATGATTGAATCTCAAATTGCATATGTTATGGATGCGATTAAATTAATGGAGAGAAATGACTCGGTGGCAATTGAACCCAAGCAAGAAGCGCTGGATCAATTTGTTGGAGATTTGGATAAAAAGATGGAAGGCACCGTCTGGACTAGCGGGTGCGCAAGCTGGTATTTAGATTCCCAGGGCAGAAACCCGACTCTCTGGCCCGGTTTTAGCTGGGAGTTTCGCAAAGCTACTAAGAAATTGAAAGAGTCTGAGTACTCCTTTTTAAAGGCAGCTCTTTGATCGAGTAATTTTTAACCAGAAACAAATCCTGCCAAAAGGAGTAGAAAATGGAATTAAGTGGATCCTCTGTATTGATTACCGGTGCTTCCGGAGGCTTAGGACAAGCAATTGCCCGCTCTGTTGCCAAAAAGGGAGCAAAGGTAATTTTGAGTGCCAGGCGTGTAGAAATCTTGGAACAGCTTGCCCACGAGCTAGGTGGAGAAGTGCTGCAGGCTGATTTGGAAGATCCTAAAGCTCCTTTAAAAATGGCGGAAGCAGCAGGCGACGTTGATGTAGTGGTGGCAAATGCAGGCTTGCCTGCCAGCGACCCCTTTGAGTTTTACAGCGAAGAAGATATTGAAAGAATTATGCGCGTTAATTTGTTGGCGCCGACTCAGATGGCTCGAGTCTTCTTGCCCAAAATGGTTGAGAAGGGCAAAGGTCATTTTGTTTTCGTATCTTCACTTTCCGGCAAGGCTGCTACCCCCGGATCCAGTCTTTACAGTGCAACTAAGTTTGGCCTGAGAGGGTTATCACATGGAATTCGCGCAGATATTGCCTCTTCCGGAGTTGGAGTTTCCGTAGTTTGCCCAGGATTTATAAGAGACGCTGGAATGTTTGCCGATGCGAAGATAGAACTTCCAAAGGGAGTTGGAACTAAAACGCCACAAGATGTCGGCAAAGCCGTAGTTCGGGTAATTGAGCATAATATCGCCGAAATCGATGTAGCTCCAATTACCCTTTCTATTGGGTCCATGATCGCAAGTATTGCTCCGGAGTTCGCCAGAAAGATAAACAAACTCATCGGAGCAGATGAAATGGCAAGAAACCTGTCGGAAGGGCAAGCAAAGGCCAGATCAAAATAAAGGTATTACATTAATTAAACATATGTAGTATTTATGTACTATAATGATGTTATGGTAACTACATCACATCCGGTAACAGATTCATCTTTCATGCTCGGCGACTATGTTGAGCTTGAGAGGGGCATTGGGAACGATTTTTACGCCCTTGACCCTAATTTAAGACAGATTTTGGATAGGTTTCTAACAGACGAGGAACGTGAGATTGCCGAGAGGTTGGCTTCCGAGTACGGGCCGTTGATTGGAGAGAAGATTGCGCCCCGGGCAGAGATTACAGACAAGAATGGCCCTAGGTTAAAGAGCTTTGATGAATGGGGCTATCCGGTAAATGAGGTTATTCACTCAAGTTCATGGATCGAAAATAAGGCAGATTTAGTCAGGCACGGACTTTGCGGGCTTGAAGGGTACGTGGGAAAGCCGGTTTCGGGAGTGGCACTTGCAAGTGTTTATTATTTAGTCTGCCAAGCAGAAACTGCAGTGATGTGCGGCCTTGGGATGACTGCAGGGGCTGCAGACATAGTAGAGCGCTACGCTCCAATCGAGGTTCGTGACCAGATTGTGTCACGATTGAGATCCTGTGATCCCGACGAGTCTTGGGAGGGAGGAATGTTTCTCACCGAGAGGCAAGGCGGTTCAGATGTCGGGGCAAATACTACAAGGGCAGTTTCAGATGGCTCAGAGTGGCGAATCTATGGAGACAAGCATTTTTGCTCCAACGTTGATGCCGATATCTTTGTCGTTCTCGCCAGAACCGACGATGCTCCAAAGGGTTCAAAAGGTCTCGCCACTTTTTTGATCCCCAGGCATCTCCCAAACGGAGACAACAATGGCTTTTCGATTAAAAGACTTAAGCCAAAGTTAGGAACGGTTGGAGTCCCAACCGGCGAAGTTCACTTGGAAGGATCCCTTGCCTGGCTTGCCAGTTCGCTTCCGGTTGACAAAAAAGTCGAAGACATGTCCCCTGAACAGCTCGCCAGAGACGGAAAAGGCCTTAACAGAATGATGGAGATGGTTAATGGAAGCCGTTTTGGAGTAGCTCTCATGGGCTTAGGCATCCATAGGAGATCATTTTTGGAGGCTTGTATTTATGCAGCCAAAAGGAGTCAGTTTGGCAACCGAATTGATTCCTATCCCCTCGTTCGAGAGACCTTAGTTGATATTGCAATGGAGTTAGAGGCCGGAATGGCTCTTACGTTTGAATGCGCGAGTGCAGGCAGGGGAGTTTTATCCAACGATGACATGGCAAAATTCCGGAGAATACTTGTGCCTTTGGCAAAAATGCGAGCTACAAGAGAGGGACTTAATGCCGCTTCCAAAGCCCTAGAAATTTTTGGCGGCAATGGCTATATGGAAGATTGGCCAATGGCTAGACAATTTAGAGATGCCCAGTGTCACCCGATATGGGAAGGAACCGAAAATATAATCTGCATTGATGTGAGACGTGCAATGAGATCCATTGCCGCACACGAGGCGCTATTTGCACGAATAGAGTCCTCGCTCACTGACTTGCCCGAAAACAAGCTGATTCAAAAGACCAGCGAGTTGATTGGCAAGTCCCTTGAACTAGCCAAAGAAGTAGTCCACGTCTCGCTGCATACTAAAGAAGACGAAGCATTGCTTCACGTCAGAAGAGTTGCAAATTTACTCGCTGATGTTACCTCGGCCACACTTTTGTTAGATGAGGCCGCGTGGGGGCTGAATAATGGAAATGCTAGAAAAGCGGTTTTGGCATATCGTTATGCAAAGACTCATCTGGCAGCTAATCCAATTGATGAGATCTTCTCCAATGATAGGACTGTGCTAGATCTTTTTGAACCATTGATCCGATACGGGTCGATTGAAGAGAACCAAGCACTTTTGGCAGTTGGCATAGATTAGTCCAAGAGTTAAGCATGCCCGGTGGCACGAAGGATTTTGGCGCTTTTTAATCTCCTGTCAAGGTGGATCTCAAGCGCCTCAGTAGCGAGAAGTTCCAGATCCTTTGCAAAAGGGTAGCCCTTGATGAGAAGAATAGATCCTAGACCGCCTCCAAGAATGGCGCGCATTGCCGTAGCAACTTCCTCTGGAACCGCACGTCCGCTTCTGCAGTTATTGCAGAGTAAACCACCTGCACTGTAATCAAATGCCACTAAACTTGCTTCTTCGTCTCCACATCTTGCGCATCTATCCACAATCGGAGCCGCCCCTTCCTTGGAAAGAAGCTTCAGATAAAAAGAAGCCACTACCAATTCAGGATCATGATCTTTGTTGTCCAGCCACTTTAATGCTCCAACTAGCATATCCATCAGTTCTTCAGATACTGCATCTTCTTGGACTACTTGGTCGATAGCATCCAGCAGTCCAAACGAGGAATTTATGCGGTCGAAATCGCCTCGAATTATGGGAAACGTGTCAATGGTTTCAACTTGAGAAAGTCGGTGCAACTCGCCGCGACCTTTGAATATTTGAATACTTACCCATGAACCGAGTTCAACCCTTCCACTTACTCGGGAGGTAGTTTTTCTGACGCCTTTAGCAACTGCTTTGATTCTTCCATGATCTGGAGTTATAAAAGTAATTATGCGGTCGTATTCGCCCAGCTTGACAGTTCTTAGAACTATTCCTGTTGTCCTAAAAGAACTCATATGTAAAAGGCTCGTTCTTATTTAGCATCGAAAGTTGAACTCGATTCGCCTTGATTGTTAGGAAGTTCAAATCTTTCTTTAGAAGGATGTTGGGCTCCGGCAAATAGTGTACCTAGCGCAACCAGGGATACTAAAACAACACCGGCTACAATGAGTTCTTTAATGGAGTTGATACCAGAAGCTATTATTGCGCCAACCAGAATCAGGCCAAGAAGTGCCAAAACAATACCGACTTTGATGCCAATCATGACTTTTTGCCGCCAACAGTTCCAAACCTTCTTTCCCTTGACTGAAACTCTGCAACAGCTTCGAATAGATGCTGTCTTCGAAAATCAGGCCAAAGGACTTCCGTGAAATAAAGCTCTGAATAAGCCAATTCCCACAGCAAGAAATTAGAAATCCGATATTCACCCGAAGTTCTTATCATCAAATCAGGGTCAGGCGCATCAGGGTAGTAAAGGTGTTTAGATATTGTCTTTTCATCGATATCGCTCGCTTTCGCACCGAGATTCACCAACTCTCTTACCGCGTCTACTATTTCACCGCGGCCGCCATAGTTGAACGCAATTGTTAATGTGAGCTTAGAATTATTCTTGGTTAGATCCATCGATTGGTCCATATGCTTGATTAAGCGTCTAGGAACTCTCCAGTCCCTTTTGCCCGAAAATCGAATTCTAACGCCCTTTTCATTTAGATCATCGCGATGGCGGGTCAGAATACCTTCATTGAATTTCATTAAAAATCTGACTTCATCAACTGGGCGCTTCCAATTTTCCGTTGAAAATGCGTAAACAGTGAGCCACTTAAGCCCAATTTCCAATGCCCCGTTAACGGTATCCAAGAGCGCCTCTTCTCCGGCAGCATGGCCTTCGATGCGCGCGAGCCCCCGGTTGGTAGCCCATCTGCCGTTCCCGTCCATTACACATGCCACGTGGGTAGGTAGCTTAGCTTCGTCAATATTTGGAACTTTCATCTACTATTGAACTTAGCGCTTCTTAGATCCATTTGGATTAATTCCGAAAGTACACATTTAAATGCTATTTGCACCGTGGCTCATTAACCAGGAATTTAGAGCTTCTTTGGCACCTTTTATATCACCTGATTGAAGTCTGCGAACCAGCTCATTTTCTATTAAAGATCTCCAGTCTAAGCTCTCGGTTGGGATACCCGACAATTTGATTTCCGAGCGGGCTCTGGAAACCAAATTGATTAGCTCTTCCAGATACTCGCCCAAAAAATGTGAGATTGAATCTTTTAGCCAGGTAGCAACTGCAGGGCTGTTGCCTTCCGTGGAAACGGCCACGGTAATGGGACCCTTCCTTGCAATTGCAGGGAGAATAAACGAGCAATATCTTGGGTCATCCGCACAATTAATCCATATATTGGCATTTGAAGCATCTTCAAAGACAATATTATCTATATCCGGATTCCCGGTTGCTGAGACGACAAGAGCCATTCCTTCAATATCACTGGAGTTATAAGGGCGATATGCCAAGCCGAGCCCACTTTTATATTTGGTAGCTAATTCCTCGATTTCGTGCACAAAATGAGGCGCAACTGCAAAAACTTGTGCATCGCAGTCCAAAAGCCCCTCGATTTTACGAAGTGCCACGTGCCCGCCGCCGACCACCAGACATTTTTGTTTTGCCAGATTCAAATAGACAGGATAGAGGGGATGATGGGTAGGCATTTCTATTTAGAGGATAGTGCCTAATTCAAGTTCTCCGTTCCAATTAGTATTATTAACAGCAAAGATTATGGAAGAAAATAACGAATTAGACGCTAATGAAACACAAGGATCTCTAGTGCCAGTGAGGCCCTGGAGAAGAACTCGCGTTTGGCTGGTCATAGCTTCGGTAATTTTTATCTTTTTTGCAATTAATGGCCTTCGATACGGACCCGCCAAAATAGTTGCACCTGGGACTAATCAAATAACAACCAGTACGACTCCAATTAATTTGCCTAAGTTTGACTGGGTAGTGTTTTCCGACGACAATACAGTCCAAGAGATTTCACTCTCAACCGGCCAGCCACTATCAGGAAAGATTAGCGTGGCAAATGACCCTGTAGCTATTGTTGACGACCCTACCGGTTTGCAATTGTATGTTGTTGCAAAGGGTTCTGATGTTATAAGTGTTGTCAATCTCTATTCATATAAAACCTATAGGACACTTAAAGTGGGACCTTCTCCAATTGCAATTACTATAAACCCTAAAACTGCTGTTGCCTATGTGATTAATCAAGGCAATAACACGATAACTCCGATTAAGTTATTAGGGCTCAAGGTTCAGCAGGCATTTGGAGGAGGACCTGATCCAAGTGCGATAACAACAAATACCTCAGGCACCAGAGCCTATATTTGCGAAGCGAGCATTGGAGAGGTTTTACCGATTGATTTAACCACGAACCCTCCAACTCCATTACCACCTATCGCCGTCGGAACAGATCCGGTTGCAATAGCTCTAGATCCGACAAATGGCAATCATCTCTATGTTGTAAATCAAGGGAGCGGATCAATTAGCGTCATAGATACTTCTTCAAATGAAGTGGTGTCCTCGGTAGATGTGGGTGGAAATCCAAATGCTATTTCTCTATCCAAAGGAATTGCAAGTGCTTATGTGACACTCGGCGCACAAGGTGAGGTAATTCCATTTTCCACTGTTACTCTATTGCCAGGTTTGCCTATTGGCCTTGGAGGATTTCCGTCGGCAATAACGCTTGACGCCCTTGGGAAATCTGCTTTTGCCGTGGACAAAGTACACGATAAATGCTGGGTAATAGATCTTGCCCGTAAGAGTATCCCGGTATCTTTTAGTTTGCCGGAAGGTCCTAGCGCACTATCTTATTTGCCCCCTGGTAGTTAGAACACCTTTAGTGGTCATCCGAATTATTTGTGACAACTTCGGGTTGGGAGCGAAGCTTTGACAACGCACTTTTTAATTTGGTCGGAATTGGATCGAGATCGGCCATGTGCCTATAAATTACATAGGAAAACGAAAGAATAGTAATAAGCAATAAAACCATCGAACCCAGTGTCGTGAGAGGTGCTTCCCAAGGAGGAGCCATAATGTCACCTAAGTTGATTCCAGTTGTTGGTCCTGCACTAAAAACATATTCGATCAAGTAGATGTCCAAAAATATCAAAACACCAACCGTTAGCGAGATTCTAAGCATACTGGCTCTTTTCGAAGACCATTCCACAAATCGATTAAATGATTCAAGTTTCGGTATTTTTTCTCCGGCTACAAATCCAGAAATAATCGGAAGCCCCAGAGCAATTGGAAGTGAGTATCGACCTTGCCAAATAAAGCCGGCACGAGGAAATATAAGTGCAGATCCAATAACGGCTGCCGCCCAGGCGCAAACGGTATACAGGCCAAGCAATGCTTTGCGGTATCGGCTGGTTGTGGCTATGACAAAAGCAATGAAAAGCAAGAGCAATGCTACCAAGCCAATAATAATAAAGTTTGGATCATATTCACCATAAGCACCGATCTGTTCAGCTACGTAAATCAGTGATCTATTAAAGGTGTAATGAAATATAGCATTCCAGTCGTATGGCGGAGGGTATGTATATCCTAAAACATTTGTGGCTTGCTCCAACTTGTCCCAAACAAGTGTAGCCACTGTAGAAACAATGCCCATAGCCGTCCAGAACCTCACTCGTTTGTCTATCCACAATTGCCTAATTAACCCCTTTTTCATAAAGAAAAGAAACAGTACAATAGTGGCAATTCCTGCCCAAAGCGGCGAGTCAGGACGTGCAAGAACCAAACAACAAAGCGAAATTCCGACCCTTCTTATCTGTCGGATTCCGGCCGAATCGAAGTCGCTTAGAAGCCTTGCGCCTCCGGCCCAAAAACAGATTGCTGCCGCACTTTCAAATCCTGATGAACCTACAACCATCTGCAACATTAAAAATGTTGGGGTAAGAGCGAACAACATGCCCAAGAGCGCGTACTGCTTTTTCCCTTTTTTCTCTAAAATTGCTTGTATGGCAGAAGCAATAAATGCCGCGCTAAGAACGTCACTAAAAAACCGCATCATATAAAGAGTCGGAGAACCCAACATTACATAGCTGAATATGCCATCAAGTGCAAAATACCATGGAGGATATCTTCCCTGATAAGTTACTTCACTGCCAAGTCCGGGAGCTGAAGTTCCATAGAATCTGGCACACGACGCATTTTCATTGCTTGCCATTGCATAACAGTTGGCAAAAGACTCTATTTGATCGAATGTGTGCGGAAGTCTAACTGAAGTAAGTGGGGAATAACTAAAGGTGTTGTTGTGATTAGGATCACGAACGGGCGTTCCAACCAACTGGCCTCTCGCAGCACCCGCTGCATGAATTACCGCCGCTGGTTCATCAGGTCCAGAAAGTGTGGGAAGAGAAATAGATCCAACCAATAAGATTGCTAAAATTGAACCAAACGATACCCACCATGTTTTGCGAGAATTGATATCGTATTTTTTGGCGTCTTTTTCACTTGATTCCAGATTTAATCTCGGAAGCGCCAGTTTTATTTCCGAACCTTCGGCAAAGTTCAATTTTGGTGAAAGTTGCAAAAGCTGAGTCCTGTTGGGTCTCTTGCTATCTATAAAAGCCAATACCCCAATTGCCGCCAACAAACATATCCCGCCTTCGGACATGACTCGATAGCGCGGATCTTCGGTTATAAATGCGACAGAAATGGTAGCTATTATTGGAAAAATATAAAGAGGAAAAGAAAGAATAGATGATTTTCGAAGTCTTCTAAATGCAATAACTATGAAGGGTATCATTGCATAAAAAGAGATCATTTTTGCCAAGTTGGCCGGGTAGTTCCATTGTTCTGATTCAAAGTCCAACCTGACCTGGCCGATCGGGTCAAATCCTTGCCAAAGCCTTAATACCCTCATTGTCATGATCGTAGGAACCCTTCCTAGATTGGCTTTTATATAAGTGAGGGCGTGGTTGGTGTAATAAGTATTGTCATATGACTCATCTCCGCTAGAAGGCTGCGGCAACGAGCAAATTAAAGTCCAATATCCCTCAAAGCTAGTGGATTTAATTGAAATTGAAGCATTTGGGGGAGCGAAGTATGTGTCGTTACAGTTTGCCATATCTAGTGTGAAGCCAAGTTCGGTTGATGTAAATGTTGGATTTGAAAACACCAAGTTATTTCTAATTAGCCACGGCGACATTATTAAGACAGTGGATATTATGAGTGTTCCGGCGAGAACGAGTCTGTCTTTTAATGTGATCTTTAAAAATGGTCTAAACCCAACTATTAGAGCGCAAATGAGGACTACCGATAGGACAAGTTCCGATCTTGTTAACGCGGCGAGTGCGCACCAAAGACCCAAAACGATAGCTCTTTGTACCGAAGGCCTTTCGACAAGCCGATACGTTCCTAAAATCACCAAGCAAGCTGTCACAAGACCTAGAGTCTCGGAAGTTAACTGGCCCGTTTCGACCCAACCTCCGGGATAGGCAGCAACAAAAAAAGCTGTAAGAACTCCCGCAGCATATCCTGCCACTCTTTTTCCAATCATTGCCATAATCGGAATAGCCAATGCACCGAGCATGCAGTTCAAAATGAGCTGAGTTCCCAAAGTTTGGAAATGAAAAATATCTGCAACCGCCAAAAAAAGTGTCCACAGTGGCGGATGAGCTGCAGTAGGGTGGCTGGTTGCCACACAGCCTATGTGGGCTCCGTTGTCGGACATGAAGACGGCAATTTGTTTGAAACCATTGCCCTGCACAAACGTCTGTGCCTCGCAGTGATACCAGCCCCCGTCATTCCAAACTGCCTGATGCCATTTTGCCAAGGCGACAAAAATGATTCTCCCAGCCAGCCCGGCAACAGTAGCAATCAACACCCAAATTTTAAACTTCGTAGGTTTCAAATAATCCTTGGCGCGTTGAACCGCGGCAAGGACAAATTTACTCTTGCTTTTGGGATTTTCAAGTATTTCACTTGATCTTTCGAGCGTGATCTCACTAGTCATAAGCAGTGCGTTCAACCTAGCTTATTTTGTCAAATGGGTTGAAGCGGTTTCAACGCACTCCTTAAGTCGGCGAATTTTGGAAGGATGAGATTTAAATGTAGGCTTAATTTGGCGTGCTGGGATGCTCTAGCCAAGTTAATCGGGCCAAACGGTGCGTAATTATTGCAGGAAAATTGGCTTTAGCTGGTATTTTACGAGGCTTTGAATATTTTCTTGAATACTTGACCAGATTAGTCAGGAATTGGTGTAAAGTTGACAAAATAAGTCAACAATTTATTCCATGAGAATTTAGCTAGGAGTTTGGTCAAAATGACGGCGACTTTAATTAATAACACAAGAGATCTCGAGGAAGCTTCTGCCTCGGAAGTTATAGCTTGGGCAAAAGAGACGTATTCTGACAAGTTAGTTCTCGCCAGTTCGTTTCAAGACTGTGTGCTTATTGACTTGGTAATAAATATTGCGCCTGATGTCGAAGTGGTTTTCATCGATACGGGTATGCATTTTAAAGAGACACTGGAATATGTGGAAACCATTCGATCTCGATATGATCTGAGACTGGTCACTCTTCAAGTTGATGAGAGCGCATCTGATTATCCGTGCGGGATAAACGGATGCTGTAATGTGCGGAAAGTACTTCCTTTTGACAGATTCTTGGAAAAATCCGGCTCTCGTGCTTGGATCTCTGGGATTAAGAGAGTTGACACCGACGAAAGAGCAGATGTGCCGGTTGTGGGCTGGGACGAGCGGCGCGGAATAGTAAAGGTTAATCCAATTGCGTCCTGGAGTGAAGAGGATGTTAGCAGCTACAAAGAACTGAGAAACCTAATAGAACATCCTTTGGCGGCTAAAGGGTATGGTTCAATCGGGTGTGCTCCAACTACAAGGCCAATTGAACCAGGTGAGAACCCAAGAGCAGGTCGATGGAGCGGGCAAGACAAAACCGAATGCGGTCTGCACCTGCCGTGAAATTCATCTCTCCTTACAGACACGGGACCGAACTAAATCAAGTTGAAAAGTGGAAACTGGAAAGACATCCGCTTGATGTCGCTGAATCTATAATCAACGACTATTCAAAAAAGGGCAGCAAGGCAATTGATGCCGTTCCTGGTGAGCAAGAGCGCCTCAAATGGGTGGGCATTTATCCTCAGCGGCAAGGTGGAAATGCCTTTATGATGAGAATTAAGCTTCCGGGAGGAAGACTCAATTCAGAACAGGCAATAGAAATAGGCAATGTCGCCTCAAAATTTGCTCGCGGACCTGAGCATCCGATATTTAAAAGCGCCTACTGCGACATAACTACGAGACAAGCCATCCAGCTTCATTGGATAAGAATCGAAGACGTCCCGGAGATCTGGTCACGTTTTGAATCAGTCGGCATGACAACCATTCAAGCCTGTGGAGATTCGGCGAGGAATGTGCTCTCATGCCCTGCTGCCGGAATCGATGCCGACGAGGCGTTCGATTCCACCCAGGTTGTAAATGAGATCTCAGAGTTTTTTACGGGGAATCGAGAGTACGCTAATTTGCCGAGAAAGTTTAAGTTATCTGTTACGGGATGCAGAGATGATTGTGCTCAAGGAGAGATAAATGATATTGGACTTTGGCCTGCACGCCTAGAAGACGGGACGCTTGGATTCAACCTTTTGGTCGGGGGCGGCTTAAGTGACGGTCCCCGCATGGCCAGTGATGTCGACGTATTTGTCGAGCCCAAAGAAGCGGTCGAGTTAACTCGTGCCGTGGCGCAGCTCTTTGGAGAATTGGGGAACCGGGAAAATCGGGGCCTGTCCAGGATGAGATACCTCGTCGAAGAGATGGGTCCGGAGGAATTCAGATCAGAGCTAGTAAAAAGATCTCAGGTTGAACTGAGACAAGCAGGCACTCATCTCACCCGCCGCTATCGAGGCGATCATATTGGGCTCCACCCCCAAAAGCAGCCCGGACTTTCATATCTGGGAGTTTCGGTAACTGTAGGTCGCTTGATTGCAGAAGAGCTCATTGAAATTGGGAGGCTTGCCAAAGTCTATGGTGACGGCGACATCAGACTGACTACTGATCAAAATTTTGTGCTGTCAGGCATAGCTAATGAAAAAGTCGAGTCTTTGCTTCAAGAAGAATTACTTGAGAAACATTCGCCGTTCCCCGGTCCATTTACCAGAGGTGCGATTGCTTGCACGGGATCTGAATTTTGCAGGTTTGCAGTCGTGGAAACTAAAGAACGAATAATTCAATGGGCAAAGCACCTCGACGATCAATTTGGCAAAAGGCTAGGTCCTGTCGATTCAAGCTCCGTAGTCAGGATGCACTTCTCAGGGTGCCCCGCATCATGTGCACAACCTCAGATTGCAGATATTGGCTTTAGGGGTGACACGGCGCATCAAGGCGATCAGATTGTTGAAGCTGTTGATATCGGGTTGGGCGGGTCCTTGGGCGGAGACGCCGGATTTATCGATTGGATAAAAGGCGCCTTTCCGGTTGAAGATGTTCCAAGTGCACTTTTAAGAGTAATAGAGCGGTACCTAATCGAGAAGAAACCAGATGAGCGACTGTCGACCTGGGCCAGAAGGACCTCGACTGAGTCGCTGGCTAAAACCCTACTACCCAAAGAGGAGGACTGATAATGGCAAGTACGGGCGTATTTGCAATTCGCAATCAAATGAACTCCATCAGAGAGGCCCCAGGCAAGACTTGGTTTTGGGAGTTGGCAGAGGCCGTAATTGATACGGACCGGTGTATCAAATGCGGAGCATGCGTGGCGGCTTGTCCGACCGATTCCCTTGCCGTATCTGAGAAGGATTTGCCCGTTTTAGTAAAGATGTGTACTGGGTGTTCGCTTTGTTGGGACTTTTGCCCGAGAGGTGGACTACGCTATGAAGCAACCTGGCCAAAGAGTGATTTAGCTCAAATAGAAAGCGATGAAAGCCAAGTTGATTTAGGGCTTGAGCAATTTAGAATTGCAGCCAAAGTAAAAGTAAGTTCAAGACCCGATTCAACAAGATCTTCTCAAGACGGTGGAGTGGTAACGGAAATTTGTGCGACATTACTTGAAGAAGGTGAGATCGACGGGGTAGTAATTGCCAGGGAGGATCCATTACACCCTTGGAAAGGTATTCCATTTCTGGCAACTTCTCCTAGCCAGGTCTACGAATCAAGCGGCAGTTTTTACAATCAAACTATGGCTTTGGGTGCAATTGACTTAGCCTTCGCCGGGCTACCTCCCGACGCGCGGATTGCCCTAGTTGGAACTCCGTGTGAGATACAGGCTTTAAAGGCGCTTCAGTCAAGGCCCTGGAGAAGAGGAAGACAGAATGTTGACAATGTTGTCCTCACTATTGCTCTTTTATGCACTAAAAACTTTGATTATGAAAGACTTATGGTGGAAGCTATAAGAGATGAAAGAGGAATTAACCTCCAAGATATCAAAAAAGTCGATGTGCTCCATGGCCGCCTAATAGTAAGTTCGAAAAATGATGAAGTTCTCGTAGATGAACCGGTTAAAGATTTCCATGATGCCTCGCTAAAGGGCTGTAACGAGTGTGCTGATTTTCTGGGAAGGGCGGCGGATATAAGCGTAGGAAGCGTGGGATCTGCTGACGGATTTTCTTCTGTAGTTGTAAGAACTCCAATCGGGATGAAGGCATTTGAATCGATTCGCTCCAAAATCGAAATCACTGAAGTCGACAATCCGGGAGCATTGGTGAAGCTGGATCAATTGGACAAAAAGATTGCGCTTAAATCATTAAAGAGGCCCTTCGACCCAGAAGGCAAGCTGTTCATTTCATTTAAAGAACATGTAGAAAGCTATGGAAAGTTGGCCCCATCTTCAGTCCCGGTGATTACTCAAGTCGAGATGCCAACAACAAGGAAGAATGAGGAGTCATTGGTTTGAGCGGAATCGATGTAAAAATTCCCGATGAACCGTTGGACCTCAAAGATACCTTGAGAGCAAAATTGGTCCAGTCAAATTCAGGCGAAACTTCCCTGAGCTTTGTGATTGGCGATTCCAGAATAACCGAAACAATTTCAGCATTTCTGTGGCCGCTTTGGAAACAGCAACTTGAGACAGAAAAACTCAGCGAAGATGAATTCAAGAAACTTTGCAGCGGATATGAACGCGAATGGTGGCTCTGGATATATGGAGATCGAAGATACATTCCTTGTATGGAGGGATTTATCGGGAGATTGTCCCGCCACCTTAATTTCAATATGTAAGCTATAATTTCTCCGAAAACGGAAGCCTGGACATAGGGCATTCACAGGCAAAGTAACGTAGTTGGCCGTGTGCGGTGATGTAAATTCCAAACAATATCGACTTTGAAGAATTGTCCGTTAATAACGCACTTTAAGTGTTTCCTAATAGATGAAATCAGATAGGGTGTCTTTGCCAATAACTTTGAAAGGTACATCCGGGTAATCTGCAGCGAAGGTAGATGGCACTTTTGCTTTTTGGTCTTTAAATTTGAACTCATAGGCACCTGTGTTGACACAAATCTCTTCTACTAAATCAATTTCTTGCCGAGTATATGATCGCCAAAAATAATGGCGTGCATAAATATTCATTTTTTGCAGATATTTTTTTCTCTCGATTATGCAGTAGTTTTCCCATAGAGCCCCCACGTCATTTCGATAAGATAGGGGCAAAAAATTATCAATGAGCCCGTTTCTCACTCCGAGATCGTAAAAATATACTTTTCTCAATCGGCCAACTTCATTGCGTTGATTTTTTCGATACTGACTGAGCCTAAAAACAATAAATGCTTTTTCAAGAAGGTCAATATAGCGCATAGCTGTTTCTTTACTTACTTCGATGTGCCTTGCAATTTCGCTGTATGAAACTTCTTTACCGACCTGAAATGCCAGCAGGCGTAATAGACGATCAATTATGGTTGTGTCAAAAATAGTATTTGTGGCAAAAGCATCACGGAAGAGGTAATTATTCGCCAAGTTTCTTAGGTAGGTCGTTGCATCGTCATGTGACATTTGCCATGATCTCGGATAGCTTCCAAGCACAAGACTTTTTTCAATTAAGCGCCGCGCATCCGTAGCATTGGAAGATACTTCAGATGAAGCAAGTGGATAGAGAATGTAATCGATTGAAGGGCCTGTTAGCGGCTCCTTAATATTGTTGGCAAGATCAATACTCGATGAACCTGTGAGAAGCAACTTGGGTTCCGGAAAATTATCATGGATAAGTTTTGCTGTAATTCCGACGTTTTTGACTCTCTGGGCTTCGTCAATTACGACAAAGCGTGCACTTCCGAAACTTGCATTCAATTCCGTACTTGACCGATTCGAAAGTCTCTCGCGTATATCGGGCTCATCGCAATTTAGATATAGACCATTTTGGTGTCAGCAAGAATGGCTCTGGCGAGCGTTGTTTTGCCGGTTTGTCGAGCACCGTAGAGAACTACCATGTAGCCCTCATTCAAACTTGCCTTTATTTTTTCCTTCAAATAACGCTCAATTAGCACTTACTGATATATTAATATAAATTACATTAGTAGGAGCAGCAATATTTATTAAATTATTGATAACCTAATTATCCTAGTTGGGAATTGAGATTAACGGCCCGAATCCTGATTTTGGCAATGAATTTTGATCTAGGTTGCCATAATGCCAGGGTAATGGGGTATTATTTGGAATTATTCGTGATAATAATCCTGCGGATTGCATGGTTTTTCCTAGAGTCGTCTTGATTCCATCTCTGGACAGATAGTTTCTATTTAACCCTATTCATGTCAATTCCAGGAATTTGGCCCATTAGAAGATGAATTAGACGCCGTCAAAAGGAGATAGCAACTGTCGGGATATCCTGAGTGACAGCATTGATCGACAAGAAAGTCAATGAATTGATTTAATTAAAACTTCTAAGTAGTTCGGCCGATAGAAATACTATGGGGAAAAGACCCGTGTTGATTAGTGTTGAGCGTATTAATGTTATGTTCTGCTGCCTAGTGGCTTCGTTTTTAATTGGGTTGGCTCACAGCAATCAAGGAGTTACAAAGGTTCTAAATGACAGCCAAACTAGCTCTGTCGGATCTCTTTGGACTGCCACTAATCGACTTCAATCAGATCTGACGTCAATTTCTTGTCCCGTGAGCGGGGATTGTGAAGCAGTAGGCAATGATGGTTCAACCTATACCAGCGTGGATGGCGGAAAGAACTTCAGTTCAACCTGGTTTGGCCAGTTTACGGATCTGAGCGGAGTTTCTTGTCCTTCACTTAACCAGTGCGTGGCGGTCAGCACCTCCGGGGCTGCCGGTTATATGCAAAATGGAATTTTAGGAATAAACGGAGCTCAAAGTTGGGTGATAGGCAGTGTGCCTTCGCAAATTTCTCGACTGAGCGATGTGAGTTGTGCAAATAACTTCCAATGTATTGCAGTTGGCGGAAGTGCAAATGGGGATGGCACCACCTCTGTTGCAATTATTGCCACCACTGACGGAGGCGCAACTTGGTTCGATGAGCAAACACCAGGGCTTTGGGGTGATCTCTATTCAGTTTCCTGTTCGACTTCTAGCCTTTGTGTCGCAGTTGGGTTTGGGGGAAGCGGCCAAATAATACTAATCACAACAGATGCCGGAGTTGCCTCCAACGGCCAAAGCGGCTGGATGCAAGTTTCAAATCCAGGAATCGGCACAGAGTACACTTCTGTTTCTTGCCCAACGATGACATACTGCGCTGCAGTGGGGAATAATCAGACTTCTCCGATTGCAGCGTATTCGACAAATGGCGGGTTTAACTGGACAAGTGTGGGCATCCCTAATGGAGTTACTCAGTTGCAAAACGTGTCATGCAATTCATGGGGTGAGTGCCTTGCTGTCGGGTTAGACGGATCGCTTTTATATTCGGCGAATTGGGGGCAGTCGTGGTCCGGGCAAGCAATAAGTAGCGACAATGAAGAGATGACTTCGGTCGATCTTCCATCAAATACCTCGCAAGGAATTGCGGTAACTGTCAATGGAGTAGTGCTTACATCGAGTCAATTCCCTGGCCCAATAGTTACCGGAGTCACACCGGCCATTGCCGTTAACAGCGCTGGTTACAGTGTGACTGTCACTGGGTATGGTTTTAGCTCGAATGATACTGTATCGATATCTGGATATCAAATTACACCGACTGCTGTAACCCCAAACTCGCTCACTATTGCCGTTCCTATTAATTTAGATGGAAAATTTGATGTTCAGGTTGTTTCTCCCACTCTCACCTCTCCAATAGTTACAAGTGACCAAATAACAGTGATACCGCCAAATACTCCGGTAGCAACCAATCCTGTACCTACTTATGACTCGGCCGATCCGGATGTAATCAATGTATCAGGAACTTATTACAGGTTTACTACAAATAGTCTCGGCAATATTCCAACTTGGAAATCCACAGATCTCTCTTCTTGGACTTATGTTGGCGATGCATTGCCGAATTTGCCGAGTTGGACAAACGACGCCGGCGGCACAGTATGGGCGCCAAGTGTTATCCACGTTGCTAATCAATACGACCTTTACTATGTGACAAAAGATCTATCTTCGGGTGCACAGTGCATATCTGTAGCAACTTCGACAAATCCAACCGGTCCTTATGTAGATAATTCCAGTGGCCCGTTAATCTGTCCAAATGGGTCTAGTCAGGCATGGTCGATCGATCCGTCTGGATTTGTAGATTCAAATGGCAATGTCTATTTGATCTGGAAGTATCAAGCCAATGGATCAACTATTGAAAGCACTTTAATGTCTTCAAATGGTACTTCTGTTGCAGGTTCTAATGTGCCGCTAATTGTCCAATCCCAAGGATGGGAAGCAACAGTAGAGAACCCAGATATGGAGTTCATGAATGGAAGTTACTATCTTTTTTATTCTGGCGGTCTCTGGGACAGCGCCCAGTACGGTGTGGGAGTAGCAATTTGCAGCGGACCACTTGGCCCATGTATTAAACCCTTCGATTACCCAATTGTTTCTTCTTATGGCTCCATTTGGGGGCCAGGCGGAGAAACAATATTTAAAGATAATTACGGATACTGGTGGATGGGCGTTGCCGCATGGACAAGTCCCTATACAAGCTATACGGGAGGAGGAAAGAGATACTTTGACTTGATCAGTATGAACTCAGTATTTGGAATGGAACAATCACTCGGACCCATTACTGGAGTACTCCCAACTTCTTATTCTCCGACTATATCGGGTCTTTCTCAATACACAGGGGCTAGCAATGGAACTTTTGTGCTAACTGCATATGGCAAAGGGTTTTCAACTACTTCGGCAGCATATCTAGGTTCTGTCCAAGTGCCTTATACGGTAATTTCAGATTCAGAAATACAACTGACCATTTCCAATGTCAATACCTTTGGATGGGTCCCTGTAGTAATAGTATCTTCTAATGGTTGGTCTACTTACGATAGAGCATTGCTACTTCAAAGTCCCTATCCTCGGTTAAATGATGTTGGATTCATATTTACAATGGCAAGTGAATATGTCCCTATAACCCCTACTAGAATTTGCGATACAAGAAATTCGGCAACTATCCCGCCCAACTATGCAGGAGATACGTTAGATACGGGCCAAACGCTTAATATACAGGTTGAGGGCTCCTCTAGTGTAGTTCCCCAAGCAGCCACAGCAGTTGTAATTAACTTGACTGCAGTTTCACCAAGCGAAAACGGATATTTAACCGCATATCCATATGGAATTGATCAACCCGTGACTTCATCGCTCAACTTTTCTGCAGGCGCATATGCAGTTGCCAACATGGTAGTTGTCCCAATTGGCGCTGAGGGAAAAATTTCGGTCTATAATTTTCAAGGCATAACCGATGTTCTGGTTGATGTTGAGGGCTATTTTGAAAATTCAACTTTAAATTCCACTCCAACCGGAACTTTTTATCCAATTTCACCTACTAGGGTCGTCGACACGAGAACTGGTGCAACCGATCCTTCCACTTATGCAGGGACCACGTTAGCAGGTGGTACCGAGGAGTCATTCACAGTAACAGGAGTTGGCCCTATCCCAAGCAGCGGAGTTGCGGCAGTTGTGATGAACTTAACAGCTACAAATACTTCGGCCGACGGCTTTTTGACTGCGTTTCCGACAGGTGGAACTCTTCCTTCTACGTCGTCTCTCAATTTTGGCCCTAATCAAAGCGTGCCAAATCGAGTGATTGTGCCTGTCAGTAGTTCGGGGCAGGTGACGGTGTATGCAAATGTCGCAACGGATTTCATAGTTGACGTGTCGGGCTGGTTTAGCAGTGCTGCAACGGGTGCCAACGGAAACTATTTTTATTTAGTAGACCCGACTCGAATTGCCGATTCCAGAGGCGGTTCGGGATACCAAGATGCCGGATCTACCCTATCGGGCGCATCCACAATAGGATTAGGCACACCTGACACCGTTTCAACAGTAAATCAATTTGGAGATCAAGTGCCGTCTGGCTCATCGGCCCTTCTTGCAAATTTGACGGCGACCAATACTAAATATCCCGGATTCATGACGGCGTGGCCATCAAGCCAAAGTGCGCCTGGGACATCAGATCTCAATTGGTCCCCGCTTGAAACTGTTGCAAATGCCGCAATTATCCCACTTGCCTCAAATGGCGACTTCTCAATTGCTGCTAACTCAACTGCCGATTTTGTCGTAGATGTTAGCGGTTATTTCGGACCGCTGGTTTGAATCAACCGGCTTGCTTGCTTTTTTGAAGGTATGACCAAGCAACCGGAACCAGCCATCTTCCCAACCAGGCACCACCTGCCACGCTGTAATGGATTCCGTCGGCACTTCTGACCGATACCCCGCCGACTGACCAAGAAAACTGATCGTTTGGCGTCACCAACTCTGAATAGTTGTAAACATAGGTATTTCCCCCAACGGCGTTGACCGCTTGTCGAACAAGTGAATTAAAAATATCCAATCTCGCAGTTGAGTCCTCGGGCCAAGTTCCACCGGTATTTGATTGTCCGGTAAAATTTGCCGGACTAGTAAGTGCTACGACAGCGGCACCTTTTGAAGCAAGTATGCGAATTGCTTCTTGCAGATTGCTCTCGACTAAGTTGTCATATGCAGGTTGACCCAGGTTAACCAGGCTCCCGTTTAGATCTCTCGTGACTTCTTCCCAACGTCCTGTTAAGAATAGGACAACGTCTGGCTTATTTGAGTCGATCTCGCTCTGATAAGTCTCGCTCCACGTTGAACATTCAGCAGGAGGGATGATACCCGACTGACCTTTTTCAACTAAAGTTCCGCTTCCAACAACTCCACATCCAACTATTCCGGTCACAGTCGGTGACGCATTGGCTGCATTTGCATCTCCTAATATATCAATTCCAATATCAAGTGCAGTGGAGTCCCCAACCACCATAAGCGACCAAGGATTTACCTGATTTTGTGGAATCCCGCTAGGAAGCAGGGAAGCCGGCATTCCCGCACTTGCCGCAGCTTGGTAGAGCTGGCTAAGGCTATCAATTGTTGCATTGAATGCAACTCCATTTTCAGAAGTTGATTGATTGGCCAAAACCTGCGAAGAAATGTCTGCTGACCCGAGAGATTCAAATATATAAGAACTTGTATTTTTTCCATTGGTTCCCACTGCAACACATGAAGATGCGGAGCTGGCGCACAAGATATTTTGGATGCCAACTGCACTTGTTCCACCCGGTTGAAAAACATTCCAACTGCTGCCTAGGTCCGAAGTTGTGGCAATCACAGGTTGATTCTTTGAATTGCCTCCAGCCACCCAGCAACTTTGAGATGAATTTTGACAGCTTAAACCATTGATGCCGGTAACTGAAGGTGGAAGATCAAAAGTTCTCCAACTCGCTCCGCCGTCATTTGAAGTCAAACCGGCTGGTGCTCCATCAATGGTGGAGCCAACACCGACACATGAAATTGCAGAGTTACATGAAATATTTGTTATATCCAAAAGTGAAGCCAACGCAGGAGTTGTTGATGCAGTCCAGGTTTTTCCACTGTCATCTGAGGTCAAAGCTACCCCAAAGGAATGCTTGGCAAGAGAACTTCCTACTGCAATGCAGTGAGTTTTAGTCGGACAGTATATTCCTTGGACATTCAAGTGATAAAAAGATGTTGGGACTGAGGAAAAAGCCCAGCTTTTTCCTCCATCTTGAGTTGACACAATCGGGTCGCCAAGAGTTCCACCTACTAAACAACTGCTTGAGTTGAAACAGTATATTGTTCCCACCGCGCCAAGTTGGCTCCAAGTCATGGCGAACTTCCAAGTTCTTCCCCCATCGACAGATTTTTCAACCGTAGGGTATGGCTCGACGGTGTGGTTTCCAAGCGCGTAGCAGATATCTGCACTCGGGCAGTCAAGGGCAGTGACAATTGCCAACTGTCCATCAGTTGTTGCTTTAGTCCAGTTTCCATCCTCCCCTTGGGTCATAATCAATGCACTATTGCCAGAAGTTGCTCCCCCCACGACGCATTGAGAGGAAGTAATGCATGAAATTGCAAGAAGCTGGCCTGAAAAGGGGCCTCTTGAATTCCAGAAGGAACTGTTGGTGTTATGAGTTGAACCGGTGCAGCCAGCAAGGCCAAGAGGAATTAGAAATAAGCTTGCGAGAAGTTTTCCGTAAAGTTTCAAGTTTAAAAGTCCTTAATAGTTTCGCGTCGATGTAAACATTATCTATTAACTTTATGCCAAATTGAAAAATCAAAAGTAGTCGAAGGCTAAAACCCAAGGAATTCAGGGGAAATTTGTAATTGTATTAAGGGCAGGTATGTCCTGGTGAAATGACCACAGTTACTGTTTTTGCATTTGAATTAGCCCCAACCGATCTTAAACCAGTCCCGCAGGCAGTGCTCCCTTTTGGACTTAGAGCGCTTCCTCCCTGCACCTGAATCGAATATCCGCCTGGGTAGATTGAATTTGGAATTTCAAAAGATGTTACCGAACCAGGTGCAAAAGAGCCACCTGTCACTTTATCCGTAGAGTAGGAAAAAGTTAAAGTTTTGGTCGCAGGATCATAACTGTCGCTTTTCGGAGTTCCCGCTACAGCTAAAGCGTATGGCTGTACAAGAGATCCCACGGTTGAAGCAACCACATTTGAGCCTGTGGGAGGAAGTGCAATATTTTTAACCACGCTTCCATCAAAGGACCAGAAGATCCAGGGAACAAGTTTTGTATCGAATTCCTGAGTTTCACGCAGAATGTCGGGTGCCGATGAGGTTGCTCCCCATTCAGTATTTAAAAGTGCACCCCCGCTTTTTTGTGACCAAGCTATTGCATTGGAAATTACATTTGGCTCCTTGTCCGTGGTGGCTGGGTAATCGTGGAAAGCCATTCCTGCTTCGCTGTCATTTCCTGGAATTTTGATATTAGTGGGAGCCAGGCCAAAATTAAATAAGACAAATGGTTCTCCAAATATCAAATGGCTGTCGCCTGCTGCCCTGATTGCCTTTGTTACCTTGGAATAAGCGGCATCCAACTCATTTGAGTCCTGGGTGGGGCAGCCATTTGCAGCCGACAAGCATGGCACCCAAACAGTTCCCGGCCATGGTTCGTTAAATAAGTCATAACCCAGCACATAGGGTTGAGTTTTGAAATTAGTGGCTAATGCCGAAAACATTTCCGTGTAATCACTTTGAAGATTCATTCCATTGGGCCCTGGGGCATTGTCCCAGAAACTCTGAAATGCAGCTTGAATTGCCGGATTTTGGATGTAATAAAGAGGAAATGAAGCGTGAGTATTAACTGCGCCGTTAGTTACAGTCATCCAAGCAGGGAAACCGTCAGAGCCTATGGATGGGCCCCAGCCGTCTTGATGGAAATCAATGAGAGAGTAAATACCGTGGTTGGCCAGTGTGGTGACTGTTATGGCAATCTGCTTTATGTAGTTGGAGTCAACTTGACCCGGAGTAGGCATAAGGCCTGATGCAAGAACTCCAACGCGTACTACCCTAAAACCAAGTGAAGCTAAAAATGCAGCATCGGCATTGGAGAATCCATCTGCGACGGGAGTAAAGGGGGCTTCTTTGGCTACTATATTTACGCCGTGAAAAAGCAAAACCCTGCCGGAGGAGTCGGTAAGCCACCTTCCGCTATGCGTTATTAGACCAGTCGGAAGGGGAGATTCGGATTCGCCGGCGTTGTTCTGGGTAAGGCTCGCAGGCTTATTTGACGAACAAGCTGCGAGAGTAAATGCAAAAATAGTAGTAATTAGGCCAAGGCTCAGCCAGCGGGATAAAACTCGATGGCGTTGTTTGGGAAGGCTAATATTCCTCGTGTTATTGGCAATATGCCTGTTAGCGGTCATTGCAATACGTTATGTGATCAAGTGCGTGCATTTCCAGTTTTACTCCGGATTACCTTGGACTTGATATTTAATGGCAACTTGCCTAGTGTTTTCCCAGGTTGATGGTTTATTCATTAATATAACGAATCCTAATGGCAGATGCTTCTAGCCAAATGTCATGTAGCATCGGTCTGTGGAGGATGACTGTTCTGAGGTAAATTCAATTGATTATTTTGAAGACTTGGCCCTTGAAGCGCAAAATGGCATCCGGGAGTCAAAATCTCAATTTCTGACTCCGGAACAGCGCTTAATCATTGAAGAGTCAGTGGAAGCAACCTTGGAAAAGGTCACTTCTGCACTGCCAAATGGAGGCGAAAGCAGACCCGGCCAGGTTCAAATGGCAAAAAAAGTTGGGCTTGCGATAGCTTCAAAGAGAAATCTAATTGTTCAGGCCGGGACTGGGACAGGGAAATCTCTTGCATATCTGATTCCATGTATATTGTCTGAAAAATCTGTCGTCGTAGCTACTGCCACCAAAGCTCTTCAGGACCAACTTGCCCAGAAAGATATCCCTCAAGTCGGCAAAAGTCTCGGAAGAGAAATTAAAGTGGCTGTTTTAAAAGGCAGGTCAAATTACATCTGCCAGCAAAAAGTAGACGAAATGCACCAATTAAACGTTGGCGATAATGCCATCGATGACTACCTTGAGCATGCCGATATTGTCGGTGAAAACGAGATGCTATTTGAATCGGAGACCGTCGGAATGCAATTGCGGACAAAAACTTCAAAGAAGAAGTTGAAAAGACCCAAGACAATATCGGAAGTCGAATCAAATATTGGGAAAATTCCCGATGGAAACAGCGACCAGGTAAAGCGCATAGTTTCATGGATTTCAACTAGCGCCACAGGCGACTTATCAGAGTTGGATTTTGAACCCTCGCCGCAGGTCTGGCATGCTATGAGCGCAACCTCTGACGAGTGTCCAGGGCAAAGAAAGTGTCCGGCAGGAGATCGATGTTTTTGCGAATCGGCCAAGGAGAGGGCCAAAAGTGCCGATGTAGTGGTGGTAAATTTGCACCTGTATGGGGCGCACCTGAGTTCGGGAGGAGTGGTTCTTCCACAACACGATGTGCTAGTGATCGATGAGGCGCATGAGTGTGAAGACATACTTCTAAAGGCACTGGGAGGCGAGCTGTCTGCCAGTAAAATCAAGACTTTTGCCAGGAACCTAAGGCCTCAAATAACAAATAACTCAGCCGCATCTGCACTTGTTGGAGATCCGGCTCTTGATCTCTCTGAAGCTGCAGACCTTCTTGAAAATGAGCTTAGGCCCTTTTATGGCAAGAGGATAAAGCTCCCGCTTCCCGAATCGTTATTAGGTGTGATAAATCTGCTTGAATCCCGAGTGGAAAATGTGATGAGATCACTTCGACAAGTTATGGAAACATCTCAGACGTTGTCGGAGTTCGAAGACGTAGGCACTTCAAAGAACGCTCAATTACGGGCCAGGCTTCTTTCAATTGCTACAAATCTGGTGACGTTAGCTCGGAGGTTCCAAAGTGCGACTTCTGATTCTGTCATTTGGGTGAGTGAAAACAGATATTCTCCCATTCTAAATATTTCACCTATTGAGGTCGGGCCAACCTTAACCGAATTGCTTTGGAGCGAAGTAAGCGGGATATTGACAAGTGCCACTATTCCTCTACAGGTTAGAGACCGACTCGGATTAAGCCGCGAGGATACCGATGAACTAGACGTAGGAAGCCCTTTCCCCTATAGAGACAACGCAATTTTATACTGCCCTAAAAATTTGCCGCCCCCCAATGAAATTATTGAAAGCGACGATGATCCACGATTGCAAGAGATGGTTGATCTAGTTGAAGCCGCAGGCGGGAGATCACTCATTCTGGCTACTTCCTGGAATGCTTTGAGCAGGCTCGCAGATGAATTGCAATCAAAAGTTCCATATAAGGTTTATCGCCAAAATGATCTCCCTAAGCCGGCATTAATAGAGGCATTTGCCAAAGATGAAAGCAGCTGTTTGGTGGCAACTCTTAGTTTTTGGCAAGGTGTAGACATACCAGGAAGGACTTTATCGTTAGTGATTTTGGATAAAATTCCGTTTCCTAGACCTGACGATCCTCTACTTTCTGCCAGAAGGGAGCGAGTCGAAACTAATGGATTCATGCTTGTGGATCTTCCTAGAGCTGCAGCACTTTTAGCTCAAGGAGCAGGAAGGCTAATAAGGAGCGAAGAAGATAAAGGTGTAGTGGCAGTACTGGACTCAAGGCTTGCAACTAAGTCCTATAGAAATACTTTGCTTACTTCGCTTCCGCCTATGAAAAGAGTAATTGATAAGAAGGAAGTTTTGAAGTTTTTAAGAGATCTAAATACAATTTGAAGAAGTGCTGAATCAGCTCAATCACATGATAGTGAAACAATTTAGATTTATTGTTTAAAAGGAGATGAAAATAGTATTGGCCGGATTGCTCTTCTTTAAGGGATAGATAAATGTTTCCAACTTGGCAATTCCGGAAAATCATTCGTTTTTACCTGGCAAAATATAGTATTAGAGCTAGGGTTCCAACAATATTGGCCTCGGCAGGGTAAGTCTCCCCATTGACTATTTCATAATTTCAAATAAACTGGCCGATAGAAGCTATTA
>JAJYDO010000013.1 GCA_021777355.1 Actinomycetes bacterium
CAGTGAAGTTGGGAAAGTTTCCGGTGGCTGTGTAGGTACCCTGCGCCGGATTAAATGCCCCTATAAATCCACTTGAGAGCGCTTGCCCGTTTGATGCAAAGCCAGCCCATGTGCCGCTTCCAAAAGTTAACCCGCTAAATGTGGCTCCACTTGGTGCGTATGCATAAATGGCCTGTGTGGCATTGACAGTTAGAGAAGTTGAAAGGCTAGCTTGGTTTGCCAGCGCAAAGGGATTGGCAACATTGGTAGTAGTTGTATTATTTCCTGCAGTTATTGCAATTGCCGCGGAAGGATTTGTGAAATCCAAAAGAACCCCTAAAGGAGCCCCGCTTGCAATGCCAAGCGACTGTGCAAGGGTGGAACTTAATTGCGGCGTTCCCGTCGCCACTACTTTAAACATCTGAGTTGAACTGTTGTATGTCGACGTGAAGTTTAAAGATCCAGAAGGTAAATCTAACCCGGCAATGCCGAAAGCATTCGGGAAGTCCGTGGTTTGATTCAAAGTCAAAGTTGAATTCGATGGAGTAGTTGAATCTATAGAAGCTGAGGCCTGGAAGGAAGTGGAGGATGCAATTCTTCCACTTGAAGAATCAGCGGCAATGGTAAGTGTTGCCAATCCCGTATATGTTGTAACCGATCCGGCTGTTGAAACTGTCGGGTTACTTATCACGAGGCTTGCATTTGCACCATTTGTGCAAGAAGTCGAGCACTCCTGGAAAATTGTATAACTTGAGGTTGCGGCTTCGGCCACTCCGCTCGGTTTAACTCCCAAAAATGTAAAGGTCAGACCAAATGTCCCCAATGTTAAGAGTAAGGCAAGTAGCAATTGCTCCCTTCTTAATCGGAGTAATTTTAAGTACTTGAATTGTGCAAAACTAATTACTTTGCTTTGCATGCCGGTTGAAGGCCTATTTCTCACCATTTACCTATTTAACGAATTTAAAGTTACTTCAGAGTTACAATACTACTCTCAGTAATTTTTAAGTATACTATTACCACTCTCCGTTACTATAAATTATAAATTAACCTGTAACTCGTGCACTCAAAGCGTTCGTAAGAGTCGATATCCGGAAGATTTTAAAAATTTGCCAATAAAGGTTACACCGGTTACTTCAATTTGCAAAATACCTATATCTCTGGTTACATTGAATTCATGACCGCTGGCAAATCTCAGAAGTACCCAATGACAAGTACCCTATATCAACTACCTAAATCAATCCAAATTAAAAATCCTAAGGCAAGGTCATTAGTTTCAAATGGCGAGTTCGTTGAACTTGCCGAGCTACTTTCAAAGTGGCTCGTTGATCCTAAAAAAGAGTCAATTGCTGAAAATATACTGCTTGATCTTTTGGCAATAGGAAAAACCAGTGAACTAAGCAGCGCTATAAAGTTGCTGCCTGACATTCCGCTTGCTTTGAATTTATTTATGATAGATGCCGATATTCGTGTTCAAGCGGTTTCTCCCTCCCAGCTTCATGAACTTTTTGCTCAAATTAACGTGCAAACAAGAATTGACTTTAGGTTATGGCTTTCGGCACTAATTGCGGAGCGTTCTTTATGGCAAGGCGAATTGGTCGGGCTCTGGAGCGCTCAAAGTGCTCTGGCTCAAGCCCCGGATGTACATGGTCGAATCGCCTATATGGCACGCGGGAGGCTAAAGAGACTTCTGGCGGTAGCTGCAGTCTTGACCAATGGTCCCTTGGACAAAGCCAACAACGGTCTAGTGCAGGACGTAATACTTGATCTGGAAAAAGCTCAGATGTACGAGGAGATGGCAGCTACGGTCGGCCTAATAGCATGCATAAAAGTATTTTCGTATTCCCATGAGTGCGTCGATCAACTCGACCTAATTCGCGAAGTAATTGATCAACTCGATCTGCTTAAGTCTGACAGAAAAAATATCTCTCTTTTAGGCCTTGGCTGGGCTGCAGGTTCTGAATGGGATTTCCAAACATTGAAATCATGTGTTTTAGAACTTGAGAATCAGCCGTCTGAGACAATGTGGCCTGTTCTGGAAGACGCTTACAAGCTTTTAAAACTTTATTCGGATTTATACGAAAAAGGACCCAGCAAACAGGTTACCGACTTCATCTTTGAAACTTTTAAAGATCTAAGGGAAAGCACTATCAGGTTTCCATCTGCAGTAATTTTCCTGTCAAGTTACTTACTGGACATTGGTGAAACTAATACCGCCGAACGCTTGGCCGAAACGGTAATTGGCCACAATGACCTAACTATCACGTTTGCATCTGAAGCCGCCATCGAGGAGATCGATTTAAGAATCAGGATCCTGAAAAATGGCGAAATTAGGGCAGCCGAAAGGATGCTGGAGGTAATCAACCGCTGGAAGACAAGCGGGAGACCTAGGCAAGCGGCAAAAGTGGCGCTAAGAGCTGCACGTGACTGTTCAAGAGCAGGATTACACCCCTTCGCTGAAAAATTCCGCTCAATAGGAGTAAACGATATGCCTCCTAAGGCCGAGCGGACCCCTTGGGAAAATTGGCTAATTGATCAACCTGAAACACCACTTTCCGGGACCAATGAAGTCAAGATAATGGGAAGCGATCTTGTGGTCATGAAAAATGGGCGGAGCCTGCCACTAACCGACACAGCTGCTTTGCTCTTAACTTATTTAGTACTCGAGCGTAAACCGGTTACAACTTCTTGGCTTATGGAGCAACTATGGCCTGGTGAAAATCCAGAAAAATCTCAGAATAGGTTAAAAGTGTTGCTTTTCAGATTAAGGAAGTCTTTAGATTTGGCAAGAGACGAGCTCATTTCCAGGGATTCTCGTGGATTCTCCCTGGATCCGGCGTGGTCATACGACTATATAAAGTTCATGAGATTAATTAGGAGTGATCCCGAATCAAAGTTGAGGGCGCTTAGAGAATTTCCAATTTCACTTTGTTCAAGGCAGTTTCGATACAATGATGAGATTTCTTGGAAACGTGAGGAAGTTCATGTCTTGTGGAGGGATGCTGCTACTTGGCTAGTTGATGAGGGCATGCTGTCGCCAGAGGAAGCTCTATCCAGAGCCAGAGAAGTCGACCTTCAATTTTCACTTCACTTTGAATAAAGTCAAACATATTGGTAAGCAAATAGGAAAGTTATTTCGTAGTCAATATGAGGAAGCTTGCTTCCTAAATACCTGGCCTTTCCGTCTTTTAATATCTTCTAGCCGCTTATATTTGCTGGAACATTTTGGCTCACTTCGTAATCGGTTCCTGGACTGCCAAGCAGTAACAACGGTATAGTTCACCTATATTTTTCGGTACAGCATCAAGTTCTATTTCATTTTTTCCGGCCATCATGGCAATTGCGTCCAGTACGCAAAGCATCTCAATTGAGTCCCAATTCAAATCGGACACTAAATCAGTTGAGGCATCTATTTCCATCCCGCTATTGAGATGAAACTCGCTTAATCCCGTTAAAAACTCATCGAAAGTCAAAACTTTGTCTACTAACCTATCCTTGTCGGACAAGTTCACAAACCTTTCCACAACCTGGCTTTTCACATTTTGGAAGCCACTCCAACTCGCGCTGGAAATTGCAAAAACATGCATGTCCCAAAATCTTCCGTTAAAAAAGCTATGGTCACGAAGCAAGCCTTCCTTGGCGGCGACTCTGGTCAGTTCTGTTTCAAACTGCTCCAAATTGTAGTCAAGCGTCGAAAAATAGACCTTTCTGAATCGCCACATTTTAAATAAGTAGTCAATCAGGAGTCCGACACCCTCAACTGCTAGCCCAGTTCCGCGAGTCTCGGGTGTCGAAATGACTCCCAGGTGAGCCCACCCATCTTGATGGTTGGCATCAAAAGCAGTGACAAGTCCGACGGGTTTGCCACTCCCAATTGTTTCAGGAACAAATTGGCATAAAACACCCTTCCATAAATTATGGACAAATTCTTCCGGACCCGGCGTCATTCCTTTGTAACGCCATCTAAAACCCGCATCCTGAGAAAGTGAAATACGATAGAGCCATTCGTAGTCATTTCTATGGACCGGACGAAGTCGCACATGCTGTCCGCGCAATTCAGTCGATTCAACTAGCATTTATCCTCCGTTCACATTTTTTAATTTGTAGAGGGCGCAAGTCGGCAGAAGTGAAGTCCAAGGGATAAACTGGTTTCCTCCGGACAAGCCCAAAAGTGAGTAAGTCGACTTCGCACTGAAAATTACCCTAAGGCAATTGAAATAACCTAATCGTCGAGACAAATTCCCAAAACACCTTTTGCGTTTCATGGATACCTCTTTCATGATTCGCTAATTAATCCAAGGCCCCGCGGGACAATCCACTAATCATGTAGGTACTTGTAACTTACATTTAAGTTTTCACGCTGTCAACTATTGATACAGAAACTAAATCAAGAGTCAACCAAGCAATTTCCAGATCCAATTTGGAAATTGCTTAACCAATGCTGCCTTCTGGCTATACCTATCTTCATCTGGCTCGGTGAAGATATTTAGAAATAACAGGCAGCTTTCAAAAAGAAAGTCTTTAAGGCTAACCTTTTGGCAATGTAGTTGTAGTCGAAGGAGCACTTGAATACTTATAGTAGGTTGGAAAGTCAAGTACTTCGTTATCGGGTGGCTGTGTCACGGAAACAGGTTGGTTGAAACTATTTATTTCCACCGACAAATCAAGTTCAATGCCAATATTTGCGATATTAGATGCAATCGATGAGGTAGTTGCTTGCGAATTAACCGACTTAATGTTCAGCTTTATGTCAAAACCCCTTAATCTGCCAGAGTTATCAAGAAAAACGTCTAATGCCAGTGAATTCTCTAAGGTCGCAGATAGAATGCTTGCTAAAGGGCTGGAAGGACCTAGGGAAGCCTCCGCCTTGGCCACGTCCATGCTCGCACTGTACTGGGACACCGCTACCCCATTAAGCAGACCGGTCTTAGTTTCTTCGACATTTCCAAGCGAGCTAAAAGTCGAAACAAGTTGGTCAATTTCGCCCAAAAGAATATAAATTGAGCTGAATCCCGAGGAATTAATCCCTCCGGCGGCAGCGAAAGATTGAGGATTAATATTTGTCCATCTCATCGATGAATACATAGAAGGCAACTTTGAATTATCTATTTGGACAAAGAGTTGACTTCCTTTCTCAAGAATATTGAAAGACGATGTGCTGGAAGATGTGGACTTTGCAGTTACAGTACCTGAACTTTCGTGAGACAAGAAATTGGAGGTTCCGAGCTCATTAAAGGTAGCTAGCGGACCATTTCCATTTCCGAGTGATATTCCTGTAATACCTATTCCTAGCAATGCATCAAACCCAATTCCTCCGCTTTCATCCATAAATTTTGGTACGTTATCAATTGCGACTTGGGGATTTGAAGCAAGCGTGCCGGTAAAGTTTGACTGAGGATTCGACGAATTTCCGTTGGTCGCGTACACCCCCATCCCGGCAATGCCGGATAAACCCAATACCATTAGCAGTACAACCCCGCCAATGGACGAGGCCTTCCTCCTTCTTTTTCTGTCGTCACTACTGAATGCTTCAGAAGCGTTTTTTCTCTGAGACATTACCTAGATGCCAATCATGTTTAAGTTATGGCCAAAGTTGCGATATGAGCATATCTGATTATTCTTTGAACTACGCACAGAAGTTGATTTTAGTTCGCAAAATGGATCTAAAGAGAGGATTTTGAGAATATCTTGAAATTACTCTATTTTTTAAGTTCCGCTAGCACTTAGTCGAAAAGCTCAAGTTTCGACTTGATTGCATGCATAACATCAAGGTTACCTATAAGTTACACCCATTAATACTTCCTCATTCATCCTTGTCCTCAACTACAATTTTTTAGGTTCCTATTAACGTTCAAACTAATTTTGAGGTTTGCTACTTCGCTTTCACTGGAATTTTCGATTGCTTTGAATACTATTAGGAAATAACTTTAACAAGCAGGATATTGGCGGGATTAAGAATAGAATTGTATGGCGGCGCAATTTGATCGTGAAAAAGGTTTATTCCTTTTTGAGGAAGCAATGGATTTAGGCCTAAGGAGCCTTAAATGTGTTGTCCAAAGGACAGGAGCCGCCGCCTTCAATATTTTGAGAGAACAGTTGATCTGCTGCTTATCTGACATAAGCTTGTGTCTCTATGGTAATAGCAGTAATAGCCACGGTATTAGCGGACACTTTATTCGCCATATCGGCGGTATTCCAGCAAAGTGCAGCTTCTAAATTGGACTCTAGCCTTAATATGAGGTTCGCGCTTATCTGCCAGCTATTTAAAAATAAAAGGTGGGTATATGGGTTTTTGATTGCACTTTTAGGATATGCATTTCAAATATTTGCGCTTTCCACATCTTCCTTATTGGTTGTCCAGCCGCTAATAATTCTTAATTTTGTGATTGCCCTGCCTCTATCAGCGTATTTTGTTCAAAAGCGGAAAATGACCTTTATTGAGATTTTTTCCACCTGCTTAATTACGCTCGGCTTAGTGGGCTTTCTGCTAATTTCCAACACCAAGGGAGGAATTTCTAACCCATCTCAGTCAGGTTGGATCATAACTCTGGCGTTTATTTTAGGTTCCTACTTCCTCCTAGGCGCAGTATCTGTCAGAGTCTATGATCCTACAAAGTCAATACTCCAAGCGCTTATGGGAGGGGTCGCAAATGTGCTTTTTGCCTTGCTGGCTAAGTCGCTCTCTTCCATAGTCGCTGATTCTTATAGGCACAATCATTCCTTAATCAAGTTGGCTTCGCCACTTTTTCTTTCCTGGGAGTTTCCAATGATTTTGGCTGCCTTTTATCTCGTCCTAATTTCTGTCCAATCTGCATTTCAAGGCAAGTCACTGGGCTGGTCGCTTCCAACTCTTACAGTCATCAATCCAATTGTCTCTCTCATTATTGGATTAGTAGTATTGCATGAAACCCAAAGGAACTCTCCACTGGCAATTTCTATGGAAAGCATATTGGCAATGCTCTGTCTTTTTGGCATCTTCAGCCTTGCTCGGATCGAACAGTCGGTCGAATGAATTTAGAGCAATTAAACTGTTTTCTGATTTTTCACCTCTCTTCAAAGAGTTAATCAAACAATTTTCCTTCCTTAAGCGTTCAAATTTTGCGAATGCCAACTAATTTGGCATGGAGAGTCGCCAATAGCGATTAGTCAGGTGGCCATTCCGAAAGATATTCGCGATTAGACGATAAGGAAAGAATCAGCCTTTCATCCAGACAGAAAAAGATCTCCGAAGTGAACCTGGAAAAGGCGTAATGTTAGCACCGAGATCTACTCAGATATGTAATGTTTCTCTTTCTGAAAATCACTATGTCAGCATTCGAAAATGTGTTTCAAAAAAATTTAAGACGCTCGATCTTAGATTTTGAGATTTGATTACCGACTTTCCGAATGATGTCCTAAAGTTCAAAAAGGCAATGGTATACTAATGGTATGCGTGGAACCATAGACAAGGCAGGTCGAGTAGTTATTCCCAAAGAGCTTCGTGATCAACTAGGGATAAGAGCTGGGGAAATAGAGATTAATATCTATGGCTCAGGGGTCCAAATAGAACCAATCGCCGACGACAACTTGATCAAGGAGGGAAATCTTCTGGTAATAAAGGCCTCTGGGACGCCTGTAGATGATCAATTAATTAGCGCCCTACGACATGCCAACCAAAAGTAAAAATGTTTATGCATTTGCCGATACAAGTGTAGCTATCGCCGTGGTTGTGGCCGACCATACCCATCACGTTTCAACTATGGCAGTCCTAGGTGATAAACGAATCGGGCTCGCTGGACATGCAATATATGAAACATACTCGGTGCTGACTCGGCTGCCACCGCCAAACCGTCTTACACCAAAAGCAGCATTGCTAGCCATGCGCCATGACTTTGAGCTTATGGATTACAGCAAGCCGGTTAACGCAAGTGATTTGCTTTACAAGTGTTCATCCCTTGGAATTTCGGGGGGTGCAATTTATGATGCGCTAGTAGGATGCGTAGCATCAGATCACGGCATCAAACTTGTTACCAGGGACGTTCGGGCTTTTAGTACTTACCGGGCCCTTGATATCGAAGTGGAACTCATCGACTAAAAATATTGATCAAGAATTTATCGACTCATTTTGGATAAATAAGTGACTTTACATATTGAGTCTTTCAGGCAACAGTCCATTTCGCACTTCTCAAATATCTCGAGCCCGAGAGGAGATTCGAACTCCTGACCTGCGCATTACGAGTGCGCTGCTCTGCCAACTGAGCTACCCGGGCAATCGCCAACTATGACTAATAGAAATATTCGCTCTGATATAAATCAACCACTGATTTTAGATCAAGGAAGCCCGGCACCCGGTACATCTACTCTTGCCATGACTATTTGGCCAATTCGATTGTGTTCGACAACACTTGGTTGTGAACTTGGAGCACTCATCATAAAAAGGGTTTTTTTGTCTTTGCCCCCCAACATGCAAGCATAACACTTATGTGGAGTTTCAACTTTAGCTAAAACCTCTCCGCCTTCTCTTACTCTTAAGCACTGATTTGCTATTGCATTGGCCACCCAAATGCAGCCCTCGGCATCCAAGCAAATTCCATCCGGCACGCACAGCGCCGAACTTAAATTGGCCCATATCCGCCTGTTGGACAAGGATCCATCTAAATTTATGTCAAAAGCAGTTAGTCTCATTGAAAGAGACTCCCCGACTATCAAGGTCTTCCCATCCGGCAAAATGACGCTTCCATTTGGAAAAAACATCTCGCCGGGGCCTTTTGAAACTGAACCGTCAGCATTGACTATTGCTAACGATGTCGTCGGCGGCCCCGGAGGCTCATAAATTGCAGCCTCACCTTTAGTCTCAATAGTCCCATGAAGGTCAAAACCAAAATCTCCAACATAGGCAATTCCACTTGAGGATACGACCATATCATTAGACAGGAATTTTGCTACGCCTGTAAGATCTGCGTATTCATTGATCTCGCCGTTACTAAAACGCATTAGCTTTCGATCCAGCATAGAAACAACAAGCATCGAGCCGTCCGGGAGCCACCCGATACCGCTTGGCTGGCCATCTACTTCAACAATCCGCTCGCCCTCACCGTCCTCATCGACCGCCCAGACTCCGTGGTCATAAAAATCACTGAACCAGAGGCGATCTTCATGCCATCTGGGGGACTCTCCAAAGTGCAAGTCATTTATAAAAGGTTCTGCGATTAAATCCATTAGAACAATCTAGCCTTCTATTCCACTCAACCGAAAAAGAAGCCATCTTAGGAGAAGCGGCTCGTTGACATTTCGTCGCAATCGTTCTTGTGCTTCAAGTATCGAATCGTACGCGATTAAGTCATGGCTGGCTTCTGCTGTCCTATAGTGCCGATTGGAAGACTGGGCTGAAACGCTGACTTCTTTAATCCGGTCTAGGTAAAATTGAGCGAGATCGGACAATCGATCTCGAAACTCTTCATTTCTCATTCTCCTGAGTTCCCGTCTTTGCCGCTCTTCGACTTGCTTTTTCATGGCAGAAATACTTCTTTTATCTCCCGGCGAAGAATCAATTACTTTCAGCTCCTCGGCCTGCGCTTTTTTAATCTCACTCAATTTTTGCTCTACTGATGCCATAAGCTCGTCGACCAAAATAGCAATTGAAGCTCCGGTGTTATCAAGTCGCGACGGGATAGACTTCCAGAGTTCACAGCGCAGCGATGCCTCGTCTGATCGGGCGGAATTTTCCAAACTCTTTTTTACTTCACCAGAACCTTCAATATCCTTTTTTGCAATATTAAACACCAGGCAGCGACTCTGGATGGTTATAAGGTCAGGCGGAACCGAATTGGCTAGCAGGATAAAAATGGTTTCCTCCGCGGGCTCTTCAAGAGTTTTAAGCAGTGTAGGGCGAGCTTTATCCATTAAGTGGACGTCAGGGATAATTAGAATCCGTTTCTTTGCCAAACGCGGAGTCCTGCTTGCGGCCTGAATGATCTCGCGGGCCTCTTCAACCATCAGAGCCGATCCGGTTTTCTCAATAACGACCACATCCGGATGACTGTTTGAATCGATTAGTTTGCACTGGTTGCAATCTTTGGAACCTTCACAAACTATTTCTTTAGCAAATCTAACTGCCGCAGCTTTTGTGTAGTCTTCTTTCCCTACGAGAAGGTATGCATGCAACGGATTTTTTGAGGTCCCTAAAAGCAGGTCAAGGGTATTACTAACCACTGACCACTCTTTTCTCCAAGAGAGCAACGGCCCAAACTGCCATTCCTTCCAGTCGTCCAAGTGCTCCGAGACCTTCTGGCCTGGTTGCTTTTATCGAGACCTGACCTTTGGTTATTTTCTCTAAATTAGATATGATTTCTTTTTTAAAGGGGGCAATTTTAGGAGATTCCAAGGCTATGACAGTATCAACTTGGCCCACTTCAAATCCCCTTTTGGCAACCTCCTCAACAACGCTTTGGAGCATCAGCAAGCTATCGGCATTTTTCCATTTGGGATCCGTGTCTAAAAACCACTCACCAATGTCGCCGAGCCCTGCTGCTCCAAGTATTGCATCGATAATCGCGTGTGAGAGAATGTCTCCGTCACTGTGACCGTGAAGCCCCGGTGATCCTGGAATTACTATGCCGCCCAGGATAAGGGGTCTATTTGGACTGTGATCAAAGGGATGAATGTCCAGACCGAGACCTACTCTAATATTCACTGTTAATTACCATAGTTAATGCTCTGATCCATCTGCCATTTAAGAAGGGCAAGATCTTTAGCATAGGTGATCTTTACATTGGTGATCTCACCGTCAACAACTTTTACCGGGAAGTTTTCCGCCTCCAAAAGCGCAGCATCATCACTAGCTTCGGCCCCCTTGGAGTGCACCAGATCAAGGGTCTCTCTTAAAAAACCTTGAGGAGTCTGGATAAGTATAAGTTTATTTCGATCCAGTGTTCTTACAACGTGATCTCCGTCGACTTCTTTTATTGTGTCAATTACAGAAACTCCAGGCACAACCCCATGGGTATTATCATCTGCATCTTCAATGGCCGACCTTACTCTTCTCCAAAGATTTATCGAGGCCATAGGTCTTGCCGCATCGTGCACTAAAACGTATTTAACGTCTTTAGGCAACGCTTTGATTCCGCTTCTAACCGAGAGAGATCGAGATTCTCCACCTGCTACCAAGTAATCGGCACCAAGTTCAAAAAGCTCTTCACTTTTTTGCTCCAGCAAGTCTTCGGGAAGCACCACTATTAATCCATCGCAAACAGCCTTTGCAGTGGACAGCGACCAATTAAGGACGCTCTTTCCGTTAAGAGTGTGAAACTGCTTTGGCGTTTGGCCAAATCTGGTTCCACGACCTCCTGCAACCACAACTGCCCAAGTAATACTCACCTTTTACAGTTTAGGAGAACGGAGCCAATATCGATTAATTTGACTTCTGGCTATGGAAGTGCGTCGGCCAGACGTTGCTCTGCTTGTTCTTCATTTACATTTAGTGCAAAAGTCAACTCGGATATTAATATCTGGCGAGCTCTGCTGAGCATTTTTTTCTCCCCAGCGGAAAGCCCTTTGTCTTTGTCTCGAATAGATAAGTTTCTTACCACCTCAGCCACTTGGTAAATGTCGCCGGACCTGAGCTTCTCCGAGTGGTTCTTGAACCTTCTTGACCAGTTCGTAGGCATTCTGGCTTCCTTTTTGCCTAGAACGGCAAAAACCTCTTCAACCTCTTCATCGTTAATTACTTCTCTGAGTCCGACTTCTTCGGTATTTTCTGAAGGAACCATTAAAGTCAAGTCTCCATATGCAAGTTTTAAAACCAGATACTCTCGCTTTTGCCCAAATACTTCTCTTTGTTCTCGTCTTTCGACTATGGCCGCGCCATGGTGTGGATACACGACCTTGTCACCAACATCAAACACTTAATTCTCCCATCGGGTAAAATTTCCCATTACAAGTGCAGACTAATCGAGACACCAAAACCTATTTCCCACCGTTGCTTCTTAGTCTCGTGCACACTCAATTGTACTAGATATTTATATTCCAGATATTACGCGGCAAATTTAGAGGCCAAATGCCGGAAATAATGCAAATTGATCTTCAATTCCGATAGCGATCGATGATACTTGCCTCGGTTATTCTGGCTAAACCCTCCTTGACGCTTCTGGCACGTGCTTCGCCAACCCCAGCTACCTCGCCTAAATCATCCTCTGTGGCCCTCATAACCCTTTGTAGGGAACCGAAGTAATCAACTATGTCATTTGCCACGCTCCCGGGCAATTTAGGCAGTCTTGAGAGTATCCTGAAACCCTTGGAAGAAATCGGCTGGGACAAATCATCTGATTCTTCTACTAATTTGAGCGAAATTGCCACTTTGCCTACATCTGCAATTTCCTCCATTGTTAAAGCCTGAAGCTTGTTGAGCGCCGTTTCCATGGTCTTGGCTTTATTGTCGGGAAGAAAGTCCCGAATAATTAGTCGATAAAGGGCGTCTAAGCCGTTAGTCAACTCGTCAAGCTGAAGCCTCAGCATGGCTCCCTCTTCGCCAAGTTCAACAAGGTGCTCTTCTATTTGCCTGGCCACCCTAATGGACATTTCTGCCCTTTGAACAGCTTCGGCCACATCTCTTACGGTCACCAAGTCGGCAACTTCCAGCGAAGACAAAGAGGATGCGGCCACATCCAGTCGGCCTCGAAATCTCTCCAAGGTTTGGAGGAGCTGGTTTGTCCTCGTCCAGAGTTGGGTAACGGGCTCAAGCACTCGTTTGTCATTTCCCCAATAGACAGTGACCATGCGCAGTTCCTCCGAAACCGCTATTACAACTACGCCAAGGGATCTCGCGACTCTTTCGGCGCTACGGTGCCTTGTACCGGTTTCAGAAGTCGGAGTAGAAGGATTTGGCACCAAGTGCACGTTGGCTCTTGCGATGCGTGTGGCGTCTGATGAGGTGACTATTGCGCCATCCATTTTGGCGAGCTCTGAAAGTCTTTGGGCAGTAACTTCTGCATCCAACAAAAATCCTCCGGTTGAGATGGCCAGAACTTGTGGGGAATCCCCCACTACAATCAGTGCTCCCATCCTGCCTTGAAGTATCCTGTCGAGGCCTGCTCTTAGCGGACGGCCCGGAGCCACCAAAGAAAGTGCTTCGTGCATACTCGGACGCTTTGGTGGTGCCACTATATCAATTTAGCCGAGAGTGTTAACATGCAAAACCTCAAATACATTTTCACCAGGAAAGAAACAATATTTACCACTATAAGGATAGGGATATTTCATTACTTTGCCTCTATGCAAAAACAGCTTCAATGGCTTTATCCAAGTTGGACACCTTGATAACTTCAATTTCTTGCGGATCAAATTTTGACGCGGTTGGGATCACTGCCTTTTTAAATCCCATTCGGCAAGCTTCTTTTAACCGTGCTTCAATACCTTGAACTTGGCGTATCTCGCCTCCCAGCCCAATCTCGCCTGCCACTACCAAGTCATTTGAAATCCTCGAATTAGTAAGGGAAGATATCAGTGCGACTCCGAGTGCCAGATCAATGGCGGGTTCCATGACTTTGTATCCTCCAACTACTGAAGCAAAGATGTCTTGATCAAAAAATCGATATCCTCCTCGTTTTTCTAACACGGCTAGAACAAGCAGAAGTCGACTTGTATCAATACCTTGCACGGTGCGCTTAGGCGTAGGGAGGAAAGTCTTAACCGCAAGCGCCTGAAGCTCAATCAACAGTGGCCGCTTGTGATCCATCACCGGGATAACTATCGAGCCGCTTGAATCATTACACCTGTCTTCCATAAGCATTCCACTTGGATCAGCCACTCCGACCAACCCCTTTTGGGTCATCTCGAAAATCCCCAATTCATCACTGGGCCCAAACCGATGCTTCCCGGAGGCCAAAGTCCTAAGAGAGTTTCGCCTATCGCCTTCAAAAGTCACCACGGTATCTACTAGGTGTTCGAGCACCCTGGGACCTGCCAAAGTCCCATCTTTGGTGACATGACCAATTAAGAGCGTCGTTATTCCATTTTCCTTTGCCAACTTAATTAGACGCGATGTGCATGCTTTTACCTGATTGGGCGATCCCATAAGCGAGCTTTGAGTTGTATCCATCACAGTTTGAATGGAATCGATGACTAGGAAATCAGGCATTTGCTCAAGGGCATAGCTCTCGATGGTGGCAATGTTGGCTTCGCAGGCAATTTGAGAGTGCTCAAGTGAAACTCCCAGCCTTTCGGATCTCCTCATTACTTGCTCGGGAGACTCTTCGGCAGAAATTATGAGGGAGTGCAGGTGCTGCGACACACCGGAAAGAACTTGTAGCGTGAGGGTGGATTTGCCAACTCCTGGTTCTCCTGCCAAAAGCGTGACAGAACCCTTTGTGAATCCTCCTCCCAACACTCGATCAAATTCAGATATTCCGCTTGGGATAACTTGTGTTGGCTTGGTGAGGCTATCAAGCTTTGTGGCGGCAAAAGTCTTAGGCGCTCCCGCAGAAATCAATGGAGTGAAACTCTCAATTTGAGGGCCTTTGTTCCTCAACACTTCCACAAAAGTGTTCCAATCGCCACATGACTGGCACTGTCCTTGCCATTTGAGAGATTCAAATCCGCACGAAACACACTCAAAAACAGAGGGTTTCGCTTTAACCGCAATTGCGCTAGGAGCACTTGAAACCTTTTTGATACTACTTAAGGTGGTGTTCATGGAAACCACCTTAAGTTCAACCTACGTCAAGTTGGATAAATTCAGACTTCGCCGGGTCCTAAAGGCTCAGTTCCGCCTGTTCCGGCAAATTCCATCGGAGGCGGTTCAAAACCTTCGATGGTTCTAAATACCAACTCTTCTCCTTCAACATCGACCACGATGGTCTCGCCCACTCTGAACTCTTTCCAAAGCAATTTTTCTGCCAATGGATCTTCTATCATTTGCTGAATTGCCCTGCGAAGCGGTCTAGCCCCGAGTTGGGGATCGTAACCTTTGAGACCCAGTAGTTGCTTGGCCGAAAGAGTAAGCTCAAGGCCTATGCCTTGACCCTCAAGCTGCTCTTGAACACGCTTGATCATGAAGTCCACGATCTGGGTGACTTCTTCGGTCGTCAAAGAGTGGAAGACAATTACGTCGTCGATCCTGTTTAAGAACTCAGGCTTGAAGTGTCCTTTTAGCGCTTCGTTCACTTTCTTTTTCATATGCTCGTAGGTCACGGCTTCACTGGTCTTAGCAAAACCAAGAGAAGTTTTTCCTAAGTCTGCCGTCCCTAGATTAGAAGTCATAATCAAGACAGTATTTTTGAAGTCAACGGAGCGGCCCTGGGCGTCTGTGAGGCGACCGTCTTCTAAGATTTGGAGAAGCGTGTTAAAGATATCCGGATGAGCCTTTTCTACCTCGTCAAAGAGGACAACCGAAAATGGCTTCCTTCTAACAGCTTCTGTAAGCTGGCCTCCCTCGTCATAGCCGACATATCCCGGAGGAGATCCAACTAAACGGCTAACTGCGTGCTTTTCCATGTACTCTGACATGTCAAGTTGGATTAGTGCATCCTCGTCGTCAAACAAGAATTCAGCCAGTGCTTTGGCTAACTCGGTTTTCCCAACTCCGGTTGGACCTAAGAAAATAAACGAACCGGATGGTCGTTTCGGATCCTTTAGTCCTGCTCTTGTCCGCCTAATTGCCCTCGAGAGAGCCTCAATTGCCTGGTTCTGGCCAACGATTCTCTTGTGGAGTTCGTCTTCCATTCTAAGCAGCTTGGAAGTCTCCTCTTCAGTTAGCTTGTAGACCGGGATGCCTGTCCAGTTGGCCAAAACTTCGGCCACGACTTCTTCGTCTACTATGTCGAAAAGATCTATTCCCTTTTCATGAAGCTCAACTTCGGCGGCAGTTTTCTGAGCAAGCTTTTCTTGTTCTTGCTCTCCTAATTGACGGGCCAATTCAACGTTTGACTTGTCGAGTGCGATTTGCCGTTCTGAGCGAATCCTTGCAAGTTCGTCTTCGATTATCTGATAAGACTCAGGGGTTTTCATTCTTCGGACCCTCAAGCGGCTACCGGCCTCATCAATCAAGTCAATAGCCTTGTCAGGCAAAAATCTATCAGCGATGTATCGATCGGCCAAATTAGCTGCAGCCACCAAAGCTTGGTCGGTAATTGTTACCTGGTGGTGCGCCTCATAGCGATCTCTCAATCCCTTTAGAATTTCGATTGTGTGGGCAACCGTGGGCTCAGCCACTTTGACGGGTTGGAATCTGCGCTCAAGTGCCGCATCTTTTTCCAAATGCTTCCTGTACTCATCGGTGGTTGTCGCGCCAATAGTTTGCAACTCGCCTCTCGCCAACATTGGCTTCAAGATACTGGCAGCATCAATTGCACCTTCAGCTGCACCTGCTCCCACGAGCGTGTGCAGTTCATCGATAAATAATATTATGTCGCCACGTGTTCGAATTTCCTTGAGCACCTTCTTAAGGCGTTCTTCAAAATCTCCTCGATATCGCGATCCTGCAACCAGCGCGCCTAGATCCAGAGTATAAAGCTGCTTGCCTTTTAAAGTCTCTGGAACATCATCTGAGACAATGTGCTGGCTTAGGCCTTCGACAATGGCTGTCTTGCCAACGCCGGGCTCTCCGATCAGTACGGGGTTGTTTTTGGTCCTTCTCGAGAGAACCTGCATCAACCTCTCGATTTCCTTGTCCCTTCCAACAACCGGGTCAAGCTTCTGGTCTCTTGCCATGGCGGTTAGATTTCTGCCGAACTGGTCTAAGACAGGTGAACCGGCCTGAGAGTCACTTGGAGACCCGCCAACAGAGGCAGTAGGAGATTCCTTAGTGGAGGCACCATTCATCAATTGAATGACCTGTTGGCGAACGGCTGGAAGCTCAGCACCTAGCTGGGTGAGAACTTGGGCGGCTACGCCTTCTCCTTCTCTAACAAGGCCCAAGAGCATGTGCTCGGTTCCAATGTAGTTGTGGCCAAGTTGGAGGGCCTCCCTTAGCGAGAGCTCTAAAACTTTCTTGGCCCTTGGCGTGAAAGGCGGAGACGAAGAAGTTCCGGTTCCCGGCATGCCGATCGTTTCTTCAACTTTCTCTCTAACTGCTTCAAGGGAAACTCCCATAGCTTCCAAAACCTTGGCTGCGACACCTTCACCCTCTCGAATCAAACCCAAAAGTATGTGCTCTGTACCTATAAAACTGTGGTTGAGCAGGCGCGCTTCGTCTTGGGCTAACACGAGAACCCTACGGGCCCTATCTGTAAACCGTTCGAACACTCGACCTCCTCCTATCTCTGGCAGCAAGTACTTTTAGTGTACCGCTAAAGGCGACGCTTTTGGCGCCACAGTAGAAATATCGGCCAAAAATCACATTTTCCTCACAAATCTTGCCGATTTGTCCGGGAGACCTCAATTTTTCGCCTACATTCACAGTGTGGTAAACATTATTTTTGCCTTAGACCTTCCCAATTTGGAAAATGATCTGAAAAGACTCGAAATCGCATTGAAAGAGTCGGTGACAACCGACGACCCTTTTCTTGCCGAAGTAGCCAGACATCTTATTGACGCAGGTGGAAAACGCCTCCGACCTGCACTTGCTGTCGCTTCTTCACTAATAGGGAGGGAAGATGGAAGCATCGATCCAGTGAGTCTTGGCCAAGACGAATTAAGAGAGTTTTTCAAATCGGACAATGACGTAATCACAGGATCTGTAGCTGTTGAGCTGGTTCATCTAGCCTCGCTATACCACGACGACGTGATGGATGAAGCGCTGACCAGAAGAAATGTGGAGAGTGTAAATGCCAGATGGGGCAATCTGGTAGCAATTGTAGCTGGGGATTTCCTTTTGGCGAGATCTGCCGAGATTGCGGCATCATTAGGCAGTGAAATTGCAGGTCTTTTGGCAGCTTCTCTTGGAAGGCTTTGTGGAGGGCAGGTTAGCGAAGTTAACGCCGCATTCAGCACAAATAGGACCCTGGATACTTACTACCGAGCAATTGCCGGAAAAACTGCCTCATTGATGGCCACAGCGTGCCATATTGGCGCACTTACAGGCGGAGTTAATCGTGAATTAATTCCAAAGCTCGTCGCCTACGGTGAGGCTCTCGGAATGGCTTTTCAGATCAGAGATGACATCTTGGATATTGCAGGAGAATCAAAAACGCTTGGAAAAGTGGCCGGGCAAGATCTGGTTGAAGGAATTTATACTCTGCCGGTTCTCCTTACTCTTGAAAATCCACGTTTTGGAGATGAACTACTTTCAATGCTTGGAAAACCGCTTGATGAACATGATAGAGACAGAGCCAGAAAACTAGTAACTTCAACTGATGCAATTGCAAACAGCGTCGAAATTGGACAGAGTTTTGCCAGAAAGGCGGCTTCCCAAATAGGGGAATTCAGCAACACCCTAGTTGGCCAAGGACTTACCCGTTTTGCTCTTCAGTTAATGGACGACGCAAAAGAGCTGATACCTTCAAAAGTTTAGGTAGGGTTGGCTTAAACGAAGCGCAATTATTGGAAATTTTTCCTGAAATTGCTGTAGGAATTAAAGCAAACTTTGACACCTTATGGATTTCTCTAATCAAGGGAGCTGAGATGACATATTTGACGCACCTAAAATTTCCTTGGACCTCTCTGGAAAATATTAGGAGACGTCTTCGGCGTTCCCTCTCGCAATTATTTGGCGCAAATATATCTGCCATACAAATCTGCTTGTTTGCCTGTTGAAACACTTAAGAATCCTGAAACAACCAAGTAAAGATTTCATTGCAGAAAGTCCAAAACATGTAGGGTGGAAATGTCGAGGGGATCTGGTTGACCCTGAGAATTAGCTAACTTGAAAAACGTTTCAATTTTTTTTTGCCCAAAAGTCGTGATGTGATCCGACTCCGGCTCTTGAATCGAGCGGCCAAGCGCACATTGGTGATTTTGGACTTTTGATTTTGTATATTTATGAACAAAACATGAAGTGACTTCTCACGTAGACCTAGTGAAAGGCTTCGGAGGGCAACTCCGATCATGGGACCGTGGCAATATTTCAAGAAGCGAAATTTGCCTAAAAAAATCCAATGGCTTAATTTTCGCTATCTAATCGGCTTTCACACCTCAAAATGACAGCACTTCTGAACCAACAGAACCGAGATAGCCATACCCTACAGCGAGACATTCGGTTGCAGTGGGGCAAGCAAGGCTGTATGGTGTGGCGCTAGCAGGGGTTTCAATTGTCCAAGTGGAACCTGAGTCCGTTGTGCCAACCAATGTATAGGTAAGGCCGCCGCTGGAGTCGGTGTAGGAAATAGATGCAAAACATTCGGTTGTAGAAGGGCACGTGATGGATGAGACTAAGTCACCAATTGGAAGTGCGACGGATGTCCAAGTAGCGCCTGAATCGGTAGTACTTAAGATTATGCCTGCACTTGAGCTGTTGGTTCCAGTTGCAAAACATTCGGTTGTAGAAGGGCACGTGATGGATGAGACCAAGTCACCAATTGGAAGTGCGACGGATGTCCAAGTAGCGCCTGAATCGGTAGTACTTAAGATTATGCCTGCACTTGAGCTGTTGGTTCCAGTTGCAAAACATTCGGTTGTAGAAGGGCAAATGATACTGCCAATAAAACTTATGCCACTGGGGATGGTTTCTGTATTCCAAGTAGAGCCCGCATTTGTAGAACCGATTATTGTTCCAGAACTAAAAGAGTTGTCGCCACCCCCAAAGCACTCGGTGGGCGATGGACAAGTGATGGAATATATAGAGTCAGTAGTTGGAAGTGTCACTGATGTCCACGTAGCGCCCGAATCAGTGGTACTTAATATTATGCCTGAACTCGAGTTGCTGTCGGCATCGGCAAAACATTCGGTCGTAGAAGGGCACGTAATGTAATAGATCGGTCCAATTGCACTTGGAATTGTCTCCGTGGTCCAAGTTGACCCTGAATCAGTGGTGCCGAGAATTCTGTTGGATCCAGAGCTGTTGGCACCATATGCAAAGCACTCAGCTACAGACGCGCATGTGATGCTATAAAAGTAGTTCAAACCGCTCGGTATTGTTTCTGCGGTCCAAGTGGCACCTGAATTGTTAGTGCCTAGGATTATTGGCGCATTAGAATTATCTTGACCATCTAGAAAACACTCGTTGACAGACGCGCAAGTAACGTTGTAGATTTCAGCCACTCCACTCGGGATAGTCTCGGTTGTCCAAGTTAAACCGGAATCAGTAGTGCCTAAGATTATGCCATCTCCAGAATTACTCCGTCCATCGGCAAAGCACTCAGTGGGAGACGCGCATGTGATGTTATAAACGTATTTCATGCCACTTGGAATAGTCTTAGTTGTCCATGTGGCACCTGAATTGGTGGTACCTAAAATTATGCCTTCATTGGAACTATTTTGACCATCGGCAAAGCACTCGGTGGGAGAAGCGCATGTTATGTTAAAGAGATAATTCGTTCCACTCGGGATAGTCTCAGTTGTCCATGTGGCACCTGAATTGGTGGTACCTAAAATAATTCCGGCACCAGTACTGTTGGAACCAAGTGCAAAGCACTCAGTGGTAGACGCGCATGTGACATTGCCGGAGATTGTATTTGTGGTCCAGGTGACGCCAGAATTGACAGTGCTCAGGCTAATGTTCCCAGTGCTACTCTGACCATCGGCAAAGCACTCAGTGGGAGACGCGCATGCGATGTCAAGAAAATACTTCACTCCGCTTGGAATAGTCTCCGTTGTCCATGTGGCACCTGAATTGGTGGTACCTAAAATAATTCCGGCACCAGTAGCGTTGGCGCCAAGTGCAAAGCACTCAGTGGTAGACGCACATGTGACGTTGTTGACAAAATCTAGACCACTAGGAATAGTCTCCTGAGTCCACGTAGTTCCAGAATTTGTAGAGCCCAGAATTGCAGTGGTCGAACCGATGGAACCACCTACGAAGCATTCAGTAGAAGAAGGGCAGGATATTGTATCTGTAGTACTTTTATAACCACTTGGGAATGCCACTGTATTCCAATTTGCACCCGAATTTGTTGTGAATACGAATGTATAAGTAGCTATCAAGGATGGAGATGTCGCCGCTCCAGCAAAGCACTCAGTAGTCGAGGGACAAGTAATGGTTCCAACAGCGTTTCCACTAGTTGTTGCTTGCGTGGTCCACATAGCTCCGGAGTCAGTACTTTCCAAAATTATTCCCGTGCCCATATTATTTTGGCCCCCAGCAAAGCACTCGGAAGTAGAAGGACAAGTGATGGCGCCAACGCTATTAGGGTAAGCGGGATACTTTTTTAATATTTGCAGTGGTTGAAGGTTAGTAAAGCTGTCCTGTGTTGAAGTTGCAGATGTGCCGCTAAGACTAGTAACTGTTATATCAATTGTTCCTGTTGATCCACTTGGACTGGTGGCAGTTATTTGACTGTCGCTGTCAAAAGTAAAACTTGCAGCAGTGGCTCCAAAATCAACAGTTGTGGCTCCACTAAATCCTGATCCAGTAATGGTTACTTGTGTCCCCCCTGTAGTTGGTCCTGAATTAGGTGTTATTGAAGTAACTACTGGGATGGGGATGGTTGAAACTTGTGGAGAGTAGTATCCCATTACATCGATTATTAGATCAGCTTTACTTAACGAATAAAGTGTTATCGAGTTATTTACTCCAATTTTTACTATTGCAAGATTTGCCCTCGTTTCACCTGGCGCCCAGTTGAGATCAGAGACTACAGGTGGATTAGTTGGAATTGACGGCTGTGGATAAAGGGTAAAGAACCCTCCTGAAACTGAATTGGTAGTTGTGACATTAATTACTACTGCAACCGCATTGGCCGGTATTGAATCTAATCCAACTACCTGGACATTTATTGATGAATTGCTGTTTAAAGTGCCATTTCCATTGGTGTTACACTGATTGGATGCAACTCCAACTTGTATAGCTCTTGTGTCACAGATCCTAAAAGGCGTGGTACCTGTGAAAAATGATCCTGTAGTAGTTGAGCTATTTCCTGTGTAGTAGCCATTTATATCTACAATCACATCTAGTGAACCCAAGAAGTTATAAATGGAGATCTCTCCATTTGAGTTAATTGGGACTATTACCCTATTTGCCACGCTTTGGCCAATGCCAAAGTTGAGATTAGATGCAGTTGGAAGGCTTGGACCAGGGAAAACCGTTAGAAACCCTGGTGAGGTTGTATTAGTTGCCGTTACATTGGCTACAACTGCACTGGCATTACTTGGAATACCAGCTAGACCAGCTACTTTTACTTGAAGTGTTGAACCTGTAGACAAAGTGCCATTTCCATTAGTGTTGCACTGATTTGATACAACGCCTGTTTGTATAGCTCTTGTGTCACAGATCCTTATTGGGGCAAGTGGGACAAACTGGCCAGCTGTAGTTTGGGATGCCGGGGGTGCTACATAACCTTGAACGTCTACTATGACATCTGTGGATCCCATGAAGTTATAGATAGATAAATCACCGTTTGATCCAAGTGCAACTTCAATTAAGTTTGGGATGCTCTCATTGGCTGTGAAGTTAATACTTGAAGAGTTTGGCTTTGTAGCTCCGGTTGGATAAATAGTTAGATAACCAGGTGAAGTTGTATTAGTGGCAGTGACATTAACTACCACTGCAGTTGCATTAGCTGGAATGCTCCCCTGTCCGGCTACATTTACTTGAAGTGTTGAACCTGCAGACAAAGTGCCATTTCCATTGGTGTTGCACTGATTTGATACAACGCCTGTTTGTATAGCTCTCGTGTCACAGATCCTTATTGGGTTAATCGGGGTATAGATGCCCTGGGAGCTAGAAGCAAGTGCCTGTACCATTGGGCCGGCGCTTAAATAGGCTCTTAGTGGGACAGCCAGTGATGCTATTAATGCAACTGTGACTAGAGATCTAGCAACTGTATTCAACCCATTTCTTGATTCAATCCGGTGAGAATTACCTCCCATATGACAGCCCCATAAAACCTTTTGGGCTGAGGCCGAAATTGTAATTACTCATCAATATTGAAACAATATCAGCAATATACTTCCCGGTCAATTGGATGTTGGAGGCTTTAAGTTGGTCTCGATGAACACACAGAAGCTTTTCTAAATCAACCAAATACATTTTTTGGCCCAAGAGTAAGAATTTCTCTAGCGGAGAGCGGGCTTCCAGTGAAGGTGCGCCAAAATGCGCCAAACTTTAAAAATCTGAACGAGAAATTAAGTGCGCCGGATGTTACCATTTATTAGGACTTTCTTTGGCCCCGAGACTAGAGTCGGAAAGAAGAGAAATCCAAGGTATTAAGGATTTACGTGATAGTGGAGGAATCTGATCAAAATATGATTGACATTTTGAAAATTAGATTTAGATTGGCACTTCTTATTTTCCTACTATTGGCTTTCATCTTTGTCCCAGCGGAAAATGCAATGGCGGCAGGGAGTTCAAACTTAGATTCGTTGATAGTTACTAATCCATACCCTTCTATGGCGCCTTTAGACTCGGCTACTTTGCAAAATGTGGTCGACACATTGAAAAAAATGCTCAAAGATGCGACGAATTCACCAGTGGATACTGCGGCAGAGGGGTGGAGGGACACGTCGACCAACCAAAGTCTTTTGATAATTGTGGCAAGCTTCGGAAATGCTTTTTATGTCAACCAGCTTGCTTCGAACGAAGAGGTGTCAACTTTTTGTGGCTCTGTCGGTGCACAGGCAGCCGGCTCGCCATCTCCTATATCAGGAATACCATTGTCTGCGGAATTGCAATGCAGCGCAAATGGCTCAAGCTATGATTCAATCTCTTTTGGCGTGGCCAACGTATTTGTGGCTCTTGATTTTTCCAATATCACATCGGCTGACACGCCCACGCCGGATGCTTTGGCTTCAAGTGAACTAGCAATGATTCCTGCCAAAGGAGTCGGCGTGAATTCGCCTCTCGATTTGCCGCTGGTGATAATTTCCACATTGTTCGTAGGGGCAATTTTAGGAGTCGGCTTATTAATACTATATAAGGCCAAAAAAACTTCCAGACAACGGAACGCCATTCCTATTATGTATCCCGGATATGGCATGCCAAGCGGAAGTTACCAACCCTTCGGGAGCCAACCTCCATATGGATATGGCTCTCCACCCTACCGGCCCGAATATGAAACACCGGTTGAACAACATCCGGCACACCTTGCCGGCCAATATTTCGTGGCAACGGACAATCTCCAACAAGGACCCGGCACTCCAGGTCCCTTTGGACAAACCGCTCTAGAAATCGGATGGCACGAGGTTGATGGAAATCCACATCGCAAGCGCTACTGGGATGGCACTTCGTGGACCTCTTATCTTGAATGGGATGGCACAGAGTGGAAAAATTCTGCTTAGCGGCAGAAACTGGAGCAATTTAACGGCAAGTTATCGAGATTGTCCTATCAACTTTCAATCCTAAGACTTTTTAGGAAGCTCAAATTCCGGTTTTGGATTACAAACTTTGACAAAATCTGGCAAATAGAACACCTGACAATGCCGAGTTGAAGTGAGTTCCACTTCCATTCGCATCCACGCAAACGCTCAATTGAGGAGAAATCTTGATCGAAACTTGCCAACCTGAAAGATTTGAAAGATTGAACATGTTCACAAATTAAATTCTCTAGATTTGAATTTTATAGTCCGCAAGTACTAAAACTAAAGGAAGCTACTATGGAAGTAGTAGTGGGGCTTAAATTTGAAGAGGTGCGATAACTTATGTCGGTTGACACAATAGATGGTTTTGTTTTAGATCGCAAAACTGTACACGATGCTCTTGGAATCGAATTAGTCGAGGCCAGTCCTGATAAAGTCGTTCTCAAAGCACCAGTCACATGGAAAGTCCACCAGCCTATGGGACTTTTACATGGAGGAGTTTCGGCACTTATGGCAGAGTCTGCGGCAAGCATGGGGGCCAGTTTAAACGTCTTGCCAGAAAAAGTTGCAGTGGGAATTGAACTGAATGCAAGCCATCTCAGATCTATTACCGAAGGCATGGTATTTGCCACTGCCACTCCGTTGCGAAAAGGCAGATCGGTTCATGTTTGGATAGTCTCAGTTAAAGATGAGTTTGGCAAGTTAATCTGTGAGGCCAGGTGCACGCTGGCCGTGATCGACAATCCGGGCCGAAGCTAAATGAAAGCCTAGACAACTCTTGACGAAATTAGTTTGGAAACAAAAGTGATTGGAACTTAATAAGTTTTAAGCTCCAATTAGAACAAGTCAAAAAGATTTTCCCAGCATAATCAATATATCGCTATCCGGCGTCCAAAACAGTGTCTCCGTTAAATTACAGCACTCTCGCGCCAAGTGCCAAACACCTCAGCCAAAGTGTTCATCACTTCACCCACTGTCGCTCTGGCCCTAACAGCATTAATTAATGGTTCCATCAAATTGATGTCGTTAGAAGCTGCATCCTTTGCCAATTGATCAAGAGAGGCTTTAACCGCTTCAGAGGATCTGGAAGACTTTACTTGAGCGAGTCTCTCAATTTGTTCTTTTTCCACGGCAATTGGAATTTCTAATGTAGGCGGGAGTGGCTCCTCATTTCCTTCAATATACGAATTAACCCCAACTACTATCCGTCTCTTAGAATTCACTTTTCGCTCAAAAATATAAGCCGACTCTGCAATCTCGCTTTGGAACCAGCTGGATTCAATGCCTGCAATTACTCCGTCCAACATTGATCCCGAGCCCAATTTATCAATGTGGGCAAAAATCTCTTCGGCCAACTCTTCCATTTTTTCGGTAAGGTGCTCTACGAAATAAGAGCCTCCAAGCGGGTCGCTCACGTTGGCAACTCCGGTTTCATTGGCAATAATTTGTTGAGTTCGCAGTGCTATGCGACATGCCTTTTCAGTTGGGAGAGCCAAAACTTCATCCATAGAGTTTGTGTGAAGACTTTGTGTCCCCCCCAAGACTCCAGCCAAAGCCTCAATGGCTGTTCGAACAATATTTAGCTCAGGCTGCGTGGCTGTTAGGGAAACTCCCGCTGTTTGGGTATGAAAGCGTAACTGCAGCGAACGAGGATCGCGAGCACCATATCTGGTTGCCATCCAGGTCGCCCAGATTTTCCTTGCGGCACGATACTTGGCTATCTCTTCAAAAAAGTCAATGTGCGCATTGAAGAAAAATGAGAGTCGCGGCGCAAATTTATCAACGTCTAATCCAGTCTTTATGGCCGATTCCACATATGCGAATCCGTTAGCAAGTGTGAATGCCAGCTCTTGGGCCGCGGTTGCTCCTGCTTCTCTGATGTGATAACCCGAAACTGATACCGGATGGAACCTTGGAAGATCGCTTTGACAAAATCTAATAACATCTGTGACAAGTCTCATAGATGGACGCGGGGGGAATACATACTCCTTTTGAGCTTGGTACTCCTTCAAGATGTCATTTTGGAGAGTTCCTCCCAGGGACGCTCGATCAAGACCCATGTCTTGGGCAGCGGCTACATACATTGCAAGAATAGGAGCCGCGGGTGAATTTATCGTCATCGAAGTAGTAACTTTCGACAAATCAATATCCTTATATAGATCCTTCACATCATCCAAAGTGTCTACTGCAACACCGCACCTGCCAACTTCCCCAGCACTTTTAGGATCATCGGAATCTCTGCCCATTAGAGTCGGAAGATCAAAGGCAGTTGAAAGCCCATCCCCTCCGGTTTTAAGAATCTCCTTAAAACGCAGGTTCGTATCGACTGCGGTTCCAAAACCTGCAAACATCCGCATTGTCCAAAGCTTTGATCGATACATTGAGGCATATGGTCCTCTGACATATGGAAAAACTCCTGGAAGGGGATACTGCAAGTCTTCCGGGATTTGGTCCTGCGACATAGCAGGGCCATTATCGTGAACTCCTATATAAGCACCGGATTCTTTCAGTGGACCGTCTGGAGTGTACACGGGTGCCAGTTCGACACCTGACATAGTCTCAAAATCCACATCCCTGATTTTGGCTGCCTTGTATCCCTGTGCCCAACTTGCATTGTTAGTCATAACATAATGCTAGACCGAACTAACAAGTCAGGCTACATCAAGGAGAAATTAAGTGCCCTTAAGTTACACTTAGCGACTTATTTACAGAAGCCGATGGTCCGCCATTGTTCAGAACCTCCTGGCCATCAAAGATGACTGCAGTTGAGGTGCCATAAGAGTTTGTAGCTGTCAATGCAACAGTGTAATTGCCTGGAAGTGAATAAGTATGGCTCACATTGGGCGTAGACACGACCGTCTGGCTTCCATCTCCGAAGTTCCAGGAGTAAGAAACAATGACGCCACAAGGGGTAGTGGATCCAGAGGCATCAAACAAAGTAGGGATCCCCCCTACAGCGCCCGAATAGGTGAATGCAGCAGTAGGTGCGGCATCTGCAGTTATGGCTATTCCGGCCGGAATCGAACCGTTCTCAACCGTAGCTCCTACAGTTGCTGATGAAATATCAAAAGACACAACTGAAGATGCTCCAGACAGTCCAATCAGCGCAGTAGCGCCTCCCGGAACAACTGCAATCGCTGACGGATTGGCACCAACCGTATAAGTTCCGCTTAGGGTATTTGTAGCGGTTGAAATCTCACTGACAGAGTTGGAACCCCTATTTGCAACCAATAAGGTAGAGCCGTCGCCGGTAATTGCCATTGCGACAGGGGTAGTGCCGACTAGAATCGATGAGTAAGTAAAGCTGCTCAGATTTACGGCAAATACTTTGGAGTTCAAACCGTCTGCGACGTAAAGTGTAGACCCGTTTGGATCTACTGCCATTGCATCGAGTCCACCTCCAACCATAATGCGACCAGTTATTACTCCGCTTGGAATATTAATAATTGTGATATAGCCTTGATTGGTCTCTGAGTAGTTAGCCACGTATAAAGTATTTCCATTTGGTGATATTGCAAGGGCGCGAGGTGCCGATGCATCCCCTACCGTAATGGGCGGAAGGGCAGTATCGGTAGAAGTTGAAATAGGAGTCACCGAGCTATCGCCATAGTTGGCAACATATACCATGGAACCGTCAGGAGTTACCGCCATTGCCACAGGATCATTTCCGACTAAAATTGCATTCCCGGTGGTCTTTGTGGCCAAAATATATGGAGTTACCGTATCGGATAACGAATTTGCTACGAAAACCTGTGAATCATTAGGTGTCACAACTATTTGCTGAGGTGCAGCGCCTGTGCTAACTGGAGAGGCTGCCGTGTTTGTTTGAAGATTTATAGGAGTAAAACTATTGGCTCCTGCATTTGAAATAAATGCTTGGGGTGGTATTGGGGTGGGCGGCGCACTGACTGGAGAGGGAATAGCAGGGATTGGAATTGTAGCCGGATAAGCAATTGCTACTTGAAATGCATGAACACTTGTATTCCAGGATTGTCCCAGAGTTCCTGTGGTAACGCTGTAGGATTGAAGCTTTCCTGTATAAATGCTGTTGAAATCGGCTACATATGCCTCTTGACTGGGTTGATCAACAGCCATTCCAACGGGTTCGCTAAATCCGGTAATTGGAGTACCTACAGAAGGCGGCGAAACTGTTAGGTCAAGTGCTACCACTTCATTTGCTCCGGTACAAACCACCTGTGCACTCCTTCCATCTGGTGATATCACTATTTGTGAAGGCTGCTTGGGCACTGAAACTGTTGATACGACACTTAGTGTCGTGAGATTGACAACGCTAATAGTGCTTGCAGCTGAATTGACCACATATGCAGTCATGCCATCTGGGCTCAGCGCTACACTCATCGGACCTTGCTCAAGAGTTATGGAAGGTCCTACTGCTCCTGTTGCAATTGTAATTGGAACCAAATATCCACTGGTTCCAATTTTGTCGACTACAATCCAGGCCGTTTTGCCATCGGCGGTAATTGCAGCATTTCTAGGATCTCCGGTGAGCGAAGCTGTAATGGTTGCTCCAGTTCCAGTATTTACTATTGAAACTGAAGATCCCAGCCAGTTGGGAACCACAATTGTCGAGCCATCCGGAGTGATGGCTATTCCCTTGGGGTCCGCGCCAACGGCAAATGTTTTAGTTATAGCCCCAGTTGCCGTAGAAATGACACTCACTTCATTGCTTGCTGCATCTGTAACATAAAGGGTACTCGAGTCAGGTGAAACTGCGATTCCATTAGGTTGATTCATTCCAGCAATTGGTGCCAACAACGTATTACTCTCGATATTGACTGGATAAACGAGATGGTATGCGGCATTAGTCACATAAGCAATGCTGTTGATTGCATACAAATAGTTCCCCGCCAAATCAGTTCCCTTTGGCGTAGTAGCAGATACTGCAACATAATTTCCTGCAGTTCCAGGAGGAGTATAGATAGTAACTGTTCCGTTTCCGTTGATCACAAAGCACCGTAAATAGCTTCCGATCGCACACGAATTTAAGGTATAAGAACCAAAAGTTACCGAAGTTGTTCCTCCTAATCCCGTTCCTGATATAACTGTAATTGCGCCGCCTACGCTAGGCCCAACGAGAGGCGAGAGGCTAAGGCCAGATGGGACAATCGTTGTAGTGCCCGTTCCGGGATCTACGGCACTTCCTGAAGTTGCACCAACAGAAGTATCCGTGCCATTTGAAGCCAAGGCATTGGCTATTAAGGACGCGCTGGGAGACACTGCTGCACTGATTGTGATTACAGACAGCGACGTTCCTCCTTGAAGCGGCTCAAGGCCAGAAACGTTAGTTGAGTCGCAGATAACGTCTTGTCCAAGGATTGTGCAATTCCACCCGTTTCCTGATGACGCTACCGGAGTGACTCCTGCGGGAAAAACGTAAGTCACGCTAACCTGATTTGGATCAGCACCTCCGATAATTGAAGCTGCAGCAACAACCGAATATGTCACCAAACCACCAAGTGGCAGGCTTCCATTTTGATTGTCCGTGACTGTTAAGGTCAAAACCGGATTGGCCGTATACGTGTAAAGTCCTGCTGAAGCAGTTCCACTCGCGGTAGTCACTGAAACTGAAACACTGCCACCGGAAGTACCCGGAGGTGCGTAAAGCGTCAGTGTCCCGTTGGAATTGACTACGAAACACTGCGACCAACTGGAGATGGCACAGGCATCCAAAGTGTAGGTTCCAAACGCCACCGATTGCGCGCCGTTCAATCCGGATCCACTTACCGTCGTCGCCCCGCCGCCCGCGGCCGGACCAAAATTGGGGGTTAATGCAAGACCGCTTGGGGTAACGGATGCAACCCCTGTACCAGAAGCGATTACAAAAGCAGACGTACCATCTTGCGAAGCTGCTGAGCCGTTAGAAGAAAGCGCTCCAGGTGAAGTTGAAGCGGTAAGCGAAACAGATGCCTGAAGGTAAATGCTTGGAAGCAACGATCCGGCAGACAACGGATTAGAACTTGAAATATTGGTCGTGATACAAGTAACAACCTGGCTCGAAATTGAACACGACCAGTTGGTTCCAGCGACCGAAGCTGGGCTCAATCCGGCAGGGAGAGTATACGTTACTGTAACGGGCTGAGTTTCACTTCCACCTGTTGCAAGGGTCCCTGAGTCAATCGTGAATATTACGGAACCTCCAAGCGGGAAATTGTTGCCTTGGTTATCCGATTCGGTGATATTAAGAATTGGATCTGCAAAATATAAGTAGTTTCCAACAGACACTGAGCCGGTGGAAGTTACCAATGAAACAAGAACGGAAGTGTTAGCAGATCCCGGTGGAGCGTAAAGGGAAAGTGTTCCGTCAGCGTTGACCAAAAAGCACTGCGTTAGAACTCCTGGCCCACAAAGGCTTAATGAATATGTTCCAAATGTTACCGAGGTTACACCACCTAAATTAAGTCCCGAAATCACCACTCTTGCACCACCTTCACTGGGACCAGAATTTGGAGTCATTGAAAGATTAGTCGGTATGAGAGGCGTAACTCCTGTTCCCGGATCATCTGCATATACAGTTGCCGAATCCCCTGAAGATGAATTTGAAGCGGAACTAAGTGCGCCTTGCGTAGTTGAGGCAGTTGCAGAAATTGTCGCATTGACTGTAATGGCTGCAAGTGAAGAACCTGCATCAAGAGGATTTGAGTTTGACAGAGTCGGCATGATACATGTCACAACTTGCCCGGCTATCGAACAGGTCCAGCTTTGACCTTGTGCAGCATCTGGAATCACCCCGCTTGGAGCTGTAAATTTGGCCGTCACAGGCCTTGTCTCTACACTGCTTCCAGACAGGTTGCTTACTACTACTGAATAAGCGACGGTTCCTCCTAGAGGGAGAGATCCGTCTTGACTATCGGTAATATAAACTTCAAGGACAGGATCAGATGTGTAGGTATAACTAACGGGAGAACTGGTTCCACTTCGATTGGTTACCGATACTGCAACCGCGTTGCCAGAAGTTCCAGAAGGAGTGAAGGTGCTAAGTGTCCCATTTGAATTGATGTTGAAACAGTTAGAAGTTACACCTGCTGCACAAACATATAGAGTTGACGCTCCAAAATTGACTCTTGTGGCACCGGCCAACCCTGTGCCTGAAATAACAGTCACTGCCCCTCCCGCCGCGGGACCGGAATTCGGGGTTAACGTTAGACCAGCAGGCGCTATTGACACTGTCCCAGTTCCGGGATCGCTAGCACTGACAGTAGTCGCGTCGCTTGAAGACAAAGATCCATGTGAAGTAAGGGCATTGGGCGAGGTTGATGCGTTAAGCGCAATATCAGCAACTACTGTTACCGGAGACATCGATACCCCGGGATTGAGAGGAGTGGTACTTGTTATTCCTGTAGAAGTACAAGTGACCGTAGGCGAGGAAACAGTGCAAAGCCAACCAATTCCTGCGGCCGATTTTGGCGTAACCCGAGGTGCAAGAGTATATGAGAGGGTGAGTTGCTTAGTTTCAGGGGCGCCAGCATTTATTGCCGAGGCGATCAAAATGTAGTCCACTGATCCTCCCCGATAAAGAGTGCCGTTTTGATTATCACTTACGCTGAGACCAAGAATTGGAGTCGAACTATATATGTAATTTCCTGCCGAAAATGTTCCGAGTGGAGTAACGATACTTACAGCTACCGCGTTGCCGGAAGTTCCAGGCGGCGGGTAAAGAGATATATTGTTAGCTGAATTTACGGTAAAGCACTGAGAAGTCGAGCCTGGACTGCAGAGATTTAAAGTGTAAGTGCCGAAAGCAACCGACATGGCACTTCCCGCCCCAGCTCCCGTAAGTGTCGTAGCTACGCCTCCAATTGATGGGCCAGTTGTCGGATTCAGTGAATATGGACCGGTCCCGCCAGGTGAAAGTCCAGTTCCAGGGTCAAAGGCCGATGCAGATGTGGCGTCACCCGAAGAAGCGGTTCCCAGGATCTCTAGCGCATTTGCGGCAGTACTTGCTCCGCTTGAGACTGATGCATTTACAGTTAACGGCGCCAAAGCGGTACCTGGTGCTAAAGGATAAATAGACGACACATTTGTAGTGACACAAGTCACTGCCTGTCCCGAGATCGCACAACTCCAGTTTGATCCGCCAGCGGCGCTAGCCGTTATACCGGTCGGCATTAAAAACGAATCAGTTACAGATTCGCTCTCCTGCCCGCCGGTTAATAAAGCCGAACTATTAGCTGTATAGGTAATCGTTCCTCCCAAAGGAGGAGTTCCTCCCTGGTTGTCACTAAGCTGCAAACCTATTACAGGTGCAACTGATCCCGTATCTGTTGTAAAGGCGGAAAGTGCATCGTTAGAAGATACCTGACCATTTGAACTAAGTGCTCCGGTGATATTTGAAACCGAGTTAGATACCGTTGCGGAAATGGAAATATCAGGAAGATCAGTCCCTGAAATCAATGGATTAGAAGGTGAAACAGTTGTGGAACTGCATGTGACCACTTGGGCAACTACAGAACAAGTCCAACCTATCCCTTGGGCTCCGGTGGGAGTGATTCCTATCGGGAGAGTGTAGTTGATTGTAACTGGATTTGTTTCATTGGAGCCGCTAGCTAAAACACCTGAAGCTAGCGTGTAAGTGATTGGCGATCCAGGAATAAGTTTTCCATTTTCAGAATCAGTTGCACCAAGTGTGAGCAACGGAGCCGCCGAGTTAAGTGAAGTTACTTTTAAATTGTTCACTTCGTGCACATCGGTAGAACCACCGGTGGATGCGTAAAAACCTGCGACTAAAAGATAGGGAAGTCCTGTCGTCGGATTGATCCAGCTTGCAGGGTACAACCCTGAGGGAATCCCGCCGTTTAGAGTTGTAGGAATAGGATCGCTAAAAGTCTGAAGCGAACCACCAATTCCAGTAACTGCGGCAATCATCGAATACGGTGGAACCACTAGCCCTGAGGCAGTTGTGATACTTGTCCCACTTGGATTCATTGCAAATTCAACCGGCACCAGAGCATTTGATCTTGGAGGTGGAAGTGTAACTGGATTAAACGTCCCGTTTAATCCATAGTAAGTAGTGTTGGCAAGTGTTGAGTCGATTAAGCAATAGCCTGATTCGTTATTTCCCGGGCCCCGCAAAGTAACGTTCACAGGATTTGCGCTCCCCAACGGATTTATATTTGTAAGCCAAGAAGGGTCGCTGCACCCGCTGCCGTCAAAGCTCGAGTTGGTAAAGTTTCCATAATTGTCAAGACCAAGTCCCAAATATCCATAAGGAAGGCCATTTCCTGCCGGAGCCGCAGTGCCTCCGGCATATCCAAGGTGTCCGCCTGCAGGTCCGGTGGTAGTTGGCGGCACAGGATCTCTAGGGTTGGCAACTGAAAAAGCAAGAGAAATTCCGTCGGCGCCGGTTCCACCGTATTGATAACTTTTAAAGGTCACGTCGATCCCGGCTGCTGTTGGAAACGCTGAAGTCATAGTGACCCCGCCTGCTAAATTTCCCTGCGCATCAGTAAGCCGCAACGCTCCGTTCCCATTTGAATCAGGCGAAGCTTCATTGCATCCGGGTATTGGGGTCTGAGTGGTATCCGTTCCTGCGGTTAAGCATGCCACATTTTTCGCACCTGGAACCAGTGGAAGCGCAAGGGGTCCCTGTTCTGTTCTGTTTGCAAATGAGTAGTTAAGATAAGTGCTTGTTACCCCCGATGCACCGGCTAACTTACTATTTAGAACTGATGTTGAAACTGAAATACATGTAAATACTGTGACAAGTATTATCAGTGACTTCAAAACCGATGATACTCGAACTAAATCAAGTGACCAAAACTTGGCGCGCCTTTTCCCACTCTCTTGCAACATAGCAGCCTTTCCTTCGTGTTTGTTGCATTAAAACGAGCCGGGCCGCTCAAATAACTTTCTCAATAGTACCAGCACTACTGCAATAAGTACTCGCAAATAGCGATTTTCTACTCACTCTAAGTGGCAAGATTGGCGCAAGGTACTTCAGACAGTGCAAAATGTTAATTATGCAAATTGCCGTTCCTAAAGAGACGCGCGCCTATGAGCGCCGAGTTGGTTTAGTTCCAGATGTAATCCCAAAGCTGACGAAAGTCGGATATGAGATATTAGTTGAAAATGATGCAGGTTTAGAAGCAGGTTTTTCAAACTCCTCGTATGAAGAAAAAGGGGCAAAAATTGTAGAAAGTGCAGATTCTCTGTACAAACAAGCATCTATCGTCCTAAAGGTCCAACCCCCAACAATTGATGAAATTAAAAACTTGAAAGACGGGACTCTTTCGATTTCACTATTTGCCCCTTCTGGTTTCAAAGAAGAGGTAAAAGCAATTTCCGAACGACCACTCACGGTGTTTGGACTTGAACTATTGCCGCGTATTAGTCGAGCACAGTCCATGGATGCCCTTTCATCGCAGGCGACTGTATCGGGATACCTCGCTACGCTTTGTGCCGCCACGAATTTGCCAAAATTTTTCCCCATGTTCATGACGGCAGCCGGTACGGTGCCACCTGCCAAGGTATTTGTAATGGGCGCCGGCGTGGCTGGATTGCAGGCAATAGCAACAGCAAGAAGGCTGGGAGCAAATGTGAGAGCCTACGACGTAAGACCTGCGGCGGCGGAGGAAGTTCTCAGTCTTGGGGCTACTTTTGTCAAACTTGATCTAGAAACTCAAGAAGGCGAAGGCGGATATGCCAAGGAGCAGTCCGAGGACTTTCTAAAGAGGCAGCAGGAACAGATGACTGCCCAAGTTGCCCAATGTGATGTAGTCATCACAACAGCATCAATTCCAGGCAGAAGTGCACCTAGGCTGCTGACGGTTCCCATGGTGGAAGCAATGTCCAAAGGAAGCGTGATTGTTGACTTGGCAGCAGAATCGGGAGGCAACTGCGAGCTGTCCAAACCAGGTGAAACAGTAATTCACAATGGGGTTAAGATTATTGGTGCCCGCAACTTCCCAAGTCAATTGGCAACGCACGCGAGTTTCTTGTTTGCAAGAAACGTAACGGAGCTCTTGTTGTTAATGACTAAAGAAGGAGCCCTCGCTCCCGATTTTGACGACGAAATTGTTGCCGGCACATGCATAGTTAGAGATGGGAAAATCGTCCACGAACCGACTAGGCAATTGATGGAAGGAGCAGGGAAATGAGTGTAGATATTCTGAGTCTGGTAACGGTATTCGTGCTGGCTGCATTTGTCGGGTTTGAAGTTATTTCCAAAGTGCCAAGTACCTTGCATACTCCTCTAATGAGTGGAACTAATGCCATCCATGGGATCATTTTGGCCGGTTCGATGCTTGTATTGGCTTCGGCGAGCGGAACACTTCAACTGGCTCTTGGATTCGTCGCAGTGATACTTGCAACTCTGAATGTCGTTGGAGGGTTTGTGGTAACCGATCGAATGCTTGAGATGTTTGCAGGTAAAAGGCCAGCTCCCAGAAAAACCGAAGAAGCCGGTGGGGAAAAGGCGTAAGGAAGCGATTAAATGAGTTTAGAAAACATCCATATTGTTTATTTGGTAGCGGCAATCTGTTTCATATTGGCTTTAAAGGGTCTTACTTCACCAAAAACCGCTCGCAAGGGAAATGCCCTGGGTGCTGCCGGCATGTTGCTGGCAATTGGCGTGACATTTGCTTCACCCAAATTTCACAATCAGATTTATATAGTAGTTGCGATGGCCATAGGAGTAGTCGTGGGGGTTCCAGCGGCCAGACTTGTCAAGATGACTGCCATGCCGCAGATGGTGGCCATATTCAACGGCGTGGGCGGCGGGGCGGCTGCGTTGGTGTCGTTAATGGAGTTCATTCTTAGACCATCGCCACACGGTTTTGCAATTTATCAACTCGTAGAGATTTTGATCGGGGTAATTGTAGGCTGCGTTTCTTTTTCGGGTTCGGCAATCGCCTTTGCCAAGCTCCAAGAGTTAATGACAGGAAGACCCATTACCTATCCTGGCCAGCAGGTTCTAAATGGAATAATTGCTTTGGGGGCCTTAGGCGCCGCAGCGGCAGTTATTGCTTCTCCCACTACGCCGGTCCTGGCGATAGTCGGCGGGCTTGCTCTTTTGTTCGGTATTGCATTCGTGCTTCCAATCGGCGGGGCTGACGTGCCCGTTCTGATTTCATTATTGAATTCATTTACTGGCCTTGCAGTGGCCGCGTCAGGATTTGCCCTTAACTCGGTTGTTTTAGTGGTGGCCGGCACATTAGTTGGAGCTTCGGGAACTCTCTTGACATTAATGATGAGCAAAGCCATGGGAAGGTCGCTTCCAAATATATTGTTCTCGGCATTTGGGTCGGTTGTGACAGCTACAGGATCAGATGCAAGCGGAGAGGCTCGACCCGTTAGGTCCTCTACGCCGGAAGACCTGGCCATAATGCTCGCTTATGCCAGAAAAGTCGTTATTGTCCCTGGTTATGGACTGGCTGTGGCGCAGGCACAGCACACGGCTCGAGAATTGGCTGAGGTGTTGCAAGAAAAAGGGGTGGAGGTCTTTTATGCAATACACCCGGTTGCAGGAAGAATGCCTGGTCACATGAATGTACTTTTGGCAGAGGCCAACGTCCCCTATGAAGAACTAAAAGAGATGGATGAAGCCAATCCGGAGTTTGCCACTACTGATGTTGCTCTCGTAGTTGGAGCCAATGACGTAGTTAATCCAGCAGCTCATGATTCCCCGGGGAGTCCGATTTATGGAATGCCGATATTGCACGTAGATGACGCTCAATCGGTAATTTTCTTGAAGAGATCAATGAGGCCGGGATTTGCCGGAATTGAAAATGAACTTCTATATAATCCCAAGACCACTCTCTTGTTCGGCGACGCAAAAGATTCTTTGACAAAACTTGTAGCGGCAGTAAAAGCGGCTTGACAAGTATGACGATTTAACCATCTATAACAAAACCCAGGCAAGTAAAGCATTTGACTGCCTATTTGCCTGGGTTAGTTTTTTATTGCGAGTAATTAGACTTTAGACCACTTCTCAAGAGGTATCCAAAAAAACAATAAATTTTTGATAAAGCTAATCTAACTATTTATGCGAGGTCCCAATAGAAGTTGATTCCGACAGTTTTGCAAAGACTAACAACCCCTGGCTAGTTCTCCTTGAAGCAATAACTTCAACCAACACGCCTTCTTTGCCGATCAAATGGCTTGCATCGTTAACAACAACCATGTCTCCGTCGGCGAGGTAGCCAACTGCCTGGCCATCTTGGGTCCCTGTCTTTACCAACTCAACTTCAAAGGTCTCACCGGCACTGTGGTCCGGGGCGAGTTCACTTACCAAATTTCTTAGGTCAGTAATTTTAACGCCAAATTTCTGAGCAGCACCTATAAGCGGAGCACTGCATGTGGCTACTTTTGCTTCCAAGCGAGCAGCAATTGCCAAGACTTTATCGTCCAACTTGTCTAGCTCCGGCACAAGTTCCTCGGCAATAATCAGCGATGAGCCTGACTCACGAAGAGCATCCAAAACTTCAAGGGAACGCCTCGCCTTTCTTGATGCGACCGGATCCGGAGCATTAGATATTAGGGTTAATTCATCTATTACTACTCTTGGAACGATCAAAGGAGTAGGTAACATCCCTATTTTGCCTAGCACCCAGATAGCTCTCTCCATAACGGCAGAAGTATCAAGCACTAAGGCCCCTTCAGGAACTTCTGATTCAGTGCCTGGAGCAATTCGCCTGGTAAAGCCAATCGTTTTGGATACCTGGGAAGCTTTGGCCATACCTATCCTGATACCAAAGTACGCAAGCATCCAAGTCAACACTCCAACGATAGGGAGCGAGAGGGGGGAACCCCACAGAAGAACAATTGGAACTCCGATAATCAAGGAAATCACAAGCCCTGTCGTGCCCATAACCGAAGCTGCCAATACTTCAACTGCAGGAACGTCCTTTAAGTGACGAGAGGCTTTTCTCACCCCCCTGTCAAAGGATCTTCCGACAACTCCCCCAACCACGTATCCAACTAATACACCAATGGCAACAAATAACAACTTGTCCACGGAGCCGTGAAATTCCTGCGTGCCTAGTTCATCTCCACCAATGAGTCCAACAAATACAAAAAGTAAACGAAGTCCTTCTACAAAAAACATAATCCCCTTACTTAGCCCCAGTATACAGGACAACTGAACCCGGCAAATCAATAACTGTACCTGGCAAAGGATTGGTAGTAAATGCAACCGCATTATTTGTTATGGGACCATATGTGGCAGAAACGCTGATGCCAACTGCCAATAGTTTAGATACAGCTTCTTGAATGCTCAGCCCAGCTACGGAAGGCACGATAACCGTCTGAGGTCCAAGAGAGACTTCCAGCACCACAGTAGATCCTTTGGCTACCTGGTTTCCAGGCGCAGGAGATGACGAAATGGTCAAACCTGCAGTCACGCTTGACGAATATACTTGGCTCTCTTTAGCCACTAAACCAAGTGAGCTAAGAGTGCTTTGGGCGCTTTGAAAACTAACGCCTATGACAGATGTAGGAATTGTCCTTGGCGAAGGCCCCATTGACACTGTCAAATCAATGTTATTTCCAGGCTGCATCGAACCTGAAGAAGGTGTTTGGGAAATAACCAATCCCACAGCCAAAGTCTCAGAATATGCTTTCTTGATGCTTACTTGAAACCCTAGGGACTTGAGTTTTGACTCCGCACTTACAGAAGGAGTACCGATCAAATTGGAAGGTATTGACACAGGTGGCGGCCCCTTGGACACCACATAACTGATTATTGTATTAGCGCTTAGCCTCGTGCCCGCGGCAACTGCCTGCGAGACGATAACTCCCTTTTCGTACTTCGAGTTGTACTGGTAGCCCGAGATGTGGCCTTTTAGTTCCTGAGCATTTAGTACCGCATTTGCCGTAGTTAAATTATCACCTACCAATGTGGGAACCACTTGGGAATTTACCACATAGTGCTGAGCAAAAAATCCAAATCCAACTCCGGCAATAATTAGTATTGCAACGGCCACCAGCCAGGGCCATTTTCTTCTGGGATGAAGCTCCCTGGCCTTCGGCGGCCCGTCTTCACCCCACTGAGGACCAGCCGCGAGTGCGTCAAAAGTCGCTGCATGCGCGGTCTCTTTTAGATTGTGCCCGGTAAATGAATCTTCCGGATCCAAAGACTCAACTTTGCCGACATATGTTGTATCGGGGCTATTTTCATTTCCGCCCAAAATCTGCGTTGGCGGATCTCCAAGAGAGAGTCTTTCAACAAGAGCGGACCGAGTTGGCGCAAGCGGGAGTCTCTCAGGAGGGTCAAGCTTCTTGGCAGCTTTCTCCAAGCTTTTTACGAAACCCGCCGCATCTAACCGCTCGGTGGGATCTGGATCTGCGGCCCGCATTATTGCCTCGGACAGGACCCCCAATTTAGGGTTGTTGGGCAGCCTGGCATTCTTGCGGGCCGCCAGCATTGCAATAGTAGTGTCTGCCTGAAAGGGAGTATCCCCGACAATTGACTCATAAAGTACAAGCGAAAGCGAGTAGATGTCTGACTTCCCGGTAAGGGCCTTGGCCTCCGCTTGCTCCGGTGAGGCGTATCTTGCCGTTCCCAATACAGTTCCAATAGGTTCTGTCCAGGCAGCTTCGGCCAAGGCTCTTGCAAGGCCGAAGTCCGCGATAACCAATCCTCCTCGCCTGTCAAAAAGTAAGTTTGCAGGTTTGATATCTCTATGAATCAATCCTCTTGAATGTGCAAACGCAAGACCCCGGGCCGCCTGGATCCCGACGAAAAGCGCTTGGGATTCTGTCAAGGTTTTCCCGCCGTCTAGGAGTGTCCTAAGGGTCCCACCTTCTAATAATTCGGTAACTAGGTAAGGTTGCTCGTCTCGATCTATTCCCCAATCAATTACCCTCAACAAATTAGGGTGCACCAAGGCTGCAGCCGATCTTGCTTCGTAGAGAAATCGCTTTAGAAATCCTGCTTCATGGCGCAGGGCCGGGTGAAGAATTTTAAGTGCCACGGAATTTCCCGTTTTAATATCTAGAGCCGCGACCACAACCGAAGAGGCGCCCGCTCCTATTACCTCTTCTACCTGGTAGCGCTCTCCAATGACGCGCCCAACCACATCGGCTATTCCAGCGACTGTCACGCTTCTAGGCTAGTTTCCAAATTGTGCAAAATGGTGGATACTTTGAGTGCATTGCCACCAATTTTAGGCTAGAACTAGCTGACTTTGGTCACAGTACCACCTGAAGCTGTACCGCTGCCACTCGCCGAAGTTGTTGTGGTGGGAGGGGGGCAAGCCACTGCAATCATGCATCTAATTGCAGCGGTAGTGCAAGGTGGTTGGGTACATGGCACTGTCGTTCCCGGCGTCGTTGTAGATGTTGTAACTGGCGGAAGAGTTCCCTTAGGAATTGTAGTTTCGGGTGGAAGAGTACCGGGAGGACTAGTTGTTCCGACACATACGGGAGGGTAAGTCATTTCTGTCGATCCACCTGTTACTGGTTGCGGAGAAGCAGGCTGGGCCGGATAGGGTTCTGTCGGAGGACATGTGGAAGTACTCGGAGGCACCGTTACAGTTTCAAGAAGTGCTCCTTGAGCATTGAATGCCTGAAGCGTTCCGCTTAATCCGTCCGAACTTCCCACTCCGTTAACTGCCAACGTTACAATGCCCTCAGTTGGCGACGCGGTGTCACTCTGGCCGTTTGAAGAATTCCAAATAACTTTGGCTACATCATTGTTCGCAGAAGCTGCCAACCAGAACACAGGAGAACTTTCTCTTTGACCGAACTCGCCTCCGCTGCGGTAGGTAAGGGCACCAGTGGATCCGGAAGAGAGGAAGGCATACCCTGTCCCGATGGCTTCGGGGTTGCTCATCTCTATTACTACCTCTTGGCTGGAGGCAACAACTGAAGTAGGACACGCTGGAGCGGTATTGCTACTTGTCGAGCATTGATAAGTTTCATTGGCTGCACTGTATGTTCTGATAGTTATGCCAGAAGATGTTGTACGGAGCGAAACCAGTTTCAATAAAGAGAAGGCCGGTTGGTCGATCCCGCTTGTCCCGCCAATAGAAACGTTCCCTCCGGAACCTGTTGCGACATTAGGAGATAACTCGCCCTTGCCTTGAATAGTTGTCTCTCCTGACTTAGCTGCAGACACATTGTTAACGCTTTCATGTCCTCCTAAAAATCCTCCGAGAGCTCCGATCAACAGAACCCCGGCCAAGAGTGGTGCAATTGACAAAAGCGGACTCCGGCTCCTCGTATAAGGCTTTCTATCAATTGAGTCAATATTAGGCGTCGCGTACACCTCGCTTGCTTTGTTTTGCAAGTGGCTTCTTAAGTTTTGTTCAAAATCCATCTTTTTCTACCTTTCTTCTTAATTGGTCAAGTGCTCTGCTAATTAGGCTCGCTACAGTGCCGACTTGACACCCCAGAGCCTTTGCGATTTCAACATCGGGAAGGTCTTCGTAAAAGCGAAGAATCACTGCCACTCGTTGCTTATAAGGAAGCTGCCTAATTGAATCTTGCATTCCGTCAGCATCTTCAATTGCAATTAATTCACGCCTAGCGAGCTTGGGAGCAACTATTCTTTCGATTTTCCTATGCTTAAAGTAACTGTTGCAAGAATTGACCACGGTTCTTCGGAGATAGCTTACGGGTGAGTCTATCCTTGACCACTTCTTGTGTACCTTAAAAAAAGAGTCCTGCACAATATCTTCTGCCAACTGGTGGGACTGAACAATTAGATAGGCGACTTTTACACTCGCTAAAAAATTATCTTCGTAAAACTTGATAAAATCAAGTTCCCACTTTGTCGAACTTTTGGTAACTATTTTAAAATCGGGTTCCACCTGTAAATCTTCCCTCAAATTCGAGGTCTTTGCACGTTCTAATAGCATCATCTCTCATAAGACGCCTCAAATCAGACATTTCTTGCAATTATTTTCACATTTTCGGAAGAAAATCTAAAAATCCAGGTTGCCTGTACTAATAAGGGCTTCAAATCCCGATTCGTCGACAATTGGGATGCCGTGCTTTTCCGCCCCGCTTATCTTGGATGCTCCAGGTTTGGCCCCTGCAATGAGCGCCGTAGTGTTTTTGCTGACAGAAGATGTGACTTTTGCGCCAAGTGCTATCAGTAGTGATTCAGCTTCCTCCCTTTTGTACTTGTCAAGGGTTCCGGTTACTACAAATGTTTTCCCCTCAAGAACACCGGCTAAAGATGGATCTACGATTGGCGCATCCTCAATTGCCATAACTCCTAATCCGGCTAACTTCAGTCTCTCTATTACATCAACGTTTCCCTCATTACGGAAAAACTTGAATATGCTCTCTGCCACTATCTCGCCGATGCCGTCAATTTCTTGAAGCTCTTCAATTGTGGCTGCCATAATTTCTTCAAAAGTTTTATATCTCGCCGCTACCGATCCAGCCACTACCGGACCTACGTGGGGGATTGTCAGGCCCACTAAAACCCTTGAAAACGGCGAGCTCTTTGATTTCTCAATTAGGTCAAGAATTGTGGTAATTCCTTTATCGCCAAATCCACGAATTTGCTTGATTTTTTCAGAATCCAGGCTGTAGAGATCTGCCACGTCGTTAAGTAAATGATTTTCAATTAAAATTTCCAACCTTTTTTCACTTAGCCCTTCGATATCCAAAGCAGTTCTCGAGCAAAAATAGGCAAGGCGTTGAATTAGTTGATCCGGGCATTTAGAGTTTGGGCAGTAAATGTCGGCTACGTCTTGGAACCTAACAAGTTCGCTTTGACAAGAGGGACAAAACTTCGGAAAATCAAAAGCCTTAAGTCCTTTAGGCCTCAACTCCAAAATCGGCTTAACTACCTCTGGAATTACATCTCCGGCTTTCCTTATTATTACGGTATCTCCCGGACGAAGATCCTTTTCCACAATCTGGCCATAATTATGCAAACTTGCCTTTGAAACTAAAGATCCACTCACTCGCACTGGATCTAATTGGGCAAAGGGAGTGATTCTGCCGGTCTTTCCGACACTTACCTTAATTTCCTTTAACAAGGTTTGGCGCTCTTCGGGTGGAAATTTGTATGCGATTGCCCATCGAGGTGCGTGTGAGGTAGCTCCTATCTTATTTTGAAGCTCAAGGTCATTTACTTTCAGCACCACTCCATCGATTTCAAAGTTCAAGTCATGGCGTTTTTTCTCAATTTCGCCTATGTAGGCCAACGCCTCATCTATTGTCCTCACTACCTTTCGATGCCTTTCAACTGGGAACCCCTTGGACTCAAGCCAATCTAACGATTCGCTGTGAGATTTAGGCATCTCGATCCCTGAGACGTGGCCAAGCTGGTAAGACCAAAATGAAAGCGGTCTAGAGGCGGTTATCTTAGGGTTTTTTTGACGCAGGCTTCCGGCTGCTGAGTTTCTTGGGTTGGCAAATAAGGGAAGCCCGTCTGCTTCTCGCTGAATATTAATGTCTTCAAAGGCTTGTATTGGAAGGTATATCTCTCCGCGTACTTCAACTTCATTTGCAAAGTCAGTTAGGCCTTCCAGTTTTTTAGGAATTGCTTTGACAGTTTTAACGTTTGACGTGACATCTTCGCCCACCCGACCATTTCCTCTGGTTGCGCCTCTAAAATATTTCCCGTTGACATATAAGAGCGAAATTGCAAGTCCGTCAATCTTGAGCTCCAAATTAAGCTCCACTTGACTGATTTCACCAAATCGGAGCACTCGATCATGCCAGTTCAGGAGTTCTGTTTTATTGAATGCATTGTCCAAGCTCATCATTGGAATACGGTGCTCGACAGTTTGGAACTGCCCAGTTGGCGTGGCACCAACTGTAAAAGTCGGTGAGTCAGGAGTTTTTAGATCAGGATATTTTTCCTCAAGCTCACGAAGCTCTATTACTAAATCGTCGTATTGGGCGTCACTGACTACAGGTGCATCTAGATTGTAATAGCGCTCGTTATGCTCGGCGATTGCGGCCCTTAGTTCCTGGACTCGTGCGACTATCTCATTTGTCATACATGCCAACCTTAGTAGTATCAGATACGTGTAAGAATTGCACTTACACGTATTCAATGATTTACCTTTCAATTTTATTGCTTTTAAGTGGAGTCCTTGGGGCTACCATCCCGATTAAAAAGCTCCCAATGTGGGTCATTCCCGTGCTTGGAGCTTTAGTTGCTCTGCTCATTGGGGCTGCAAGTATGCATACGCTCATAAATACTTCCAGGCAGTTTTCTTCCCCTCTCGGCTTTTTACTATCCGTGGTGCCACTTGCGGTAATGCTCGATAGGTTTGGATACTTTGGACAACTTGCAGAACTGATAGCTCACGGGAAATCTTTGACAACAGGTCTTTGGATTTTGGCGTGTCTCACTGTTGTTCTATTCAATTTAGATGGAGCCGTGGTTCTCCTTACCCCGCTTTATGTCCATATTGCAAAAAGAAGGAATCTTAATCCGGTCAGGGTTGCCATTATGCCGGCGTTGGCGGCAACTTGCGCTTCTGGACTCCTTCCTGTCTCTAATCTCACAAATCTTTTAGCAGTTGCCCACAGCCATCCCACGATTGGGAATTATCTCTCCCATATGGGACCGCCGGTTTTACTTGCTTGCGTCATTTCCTGGCTGTTTCTTAAATTAAGGCTTCGATCAGACATCAATGAAAAACCTGAGAAAATTCCGGTTGATAAAAGAGTCATCACTATTGGATCTAGTGCTCTTGGCGTAATGCTAGTCGGCTTTTTAATCGGCCCGACATTTAGTATTGAGCCTTGGATGGTGACTTTGGCCATGGCGCTAACATTTAGCATATTTACAAAGAAGTTTGAAGTAAAATCAATTCCTTTTGGAACGGCCTTGTTGGCACTTTCATTAGGCGTATTGTCCGAATCGGTTCTAACTCATCTAAGTCTAAATTCCCTGTTTAACGCATCTTCTCAGCTAGGAGTTCTTAAAGCAATCGGAGGAGGGGCAATTGGGGCGAACCTGGTTAATAATCTCCCCGCTACTCTTGTAGGACTTCACTCACTTCCTCAGGTTCCCTCTCCCGGGCTGTGGGCGCTTTTAATTGGGGTAGATATGGGTCCTATTATTTTGGCAATTGGCTCACTTCACTGCCTGCTGTGGCAAAACATGATGAAGCAGCTAGGATGCGAGGTAGATAGTTTCACTTATGCCAAATGGGGACTTACAATATCACTCCCTGGATTTTTGGCAGCTAGTGCTCTACTTATTCTTATGGTGCCATGAAAAATACAGATTCACAAAAACGCAGCTATCTAAGAGTATTCTCCGGTGAAGTCGGAAGATTTCTGATATTTAGCGCTCTAATATTACTGATTCTATTAATTTACGTCCTCTTTGGAACAGGTGCATTCACCGCAAGCAGCCAAGCCAAGTTGAAAACCGAAATTGAAAAAATCATTCCCCAGCCGGAGATTCCGGTTTCTAAGAAATCATTTAAAGTAGTTCCGATTAATCTTCCTACTTCAACATCGTCCCTTCCACAGCAAGGAGCACCAATCGCCGAAATAAATATTCCTGCAATCGGACTTCAGATGGTAGTAGTTGAAGGGACTCAGACCGGCGATCTCAGATTGGGCCCCGGGCATTACCAAGGCACCTCGCTCCCTGGGATGGCGGGGAATGTGGCAATTGCGGGCCATCGGACAACTTACTTGCACCCGTTTTATAACCTGGACCATCTAAGTGCCGGCGATCCAATATTTTTATCCTCTGCGATTGGGACACTTGAATACTTGGTTACAAATATTGATGTTAGAGAACCCTACGATATATCGATACTTAGGCAGTTTGGCGACAATCGGCTGACATTGACTACTTGTAATCCGAAATATAGTGCAGCAACCCGCCTAGTCGTTGTCGCTCATCTTTTAGGTTTGGTTGAAGTTGTAAATTCAAATGCGCCAAGCTCTGCTTCCAAATCTAAAACGACTCAACCTCCGCCCAATTCGGGGGGATCGCTTAAGAATGCCAAGTCTCTTTTAGCAGGAACAACCAGCTCGACATCTCCTGCAATCGGATGGGGAGCACTATTGCTTCTTGACTATATATTGTTCAGGCTTTCTATGCGCCATATAAAAGGCTGGAAAAAGCTGCTTAGTGCGCTTGCTACTTTTGGAGTTTTGCTCCTTATTATTCTTCCATTTTGTGCAGCCGTT
>JAJYDO010000085.1 GCA_021777355.1 Actinomycetes bacterium
ATTTGAATTTTGTGGTTGATGCCGACAAGCACCACAGTGTGCCAACATCAATTACTCTCTCAACCGAACAGGGGATTAGGTTTATCAAGCTTCCTAAGGTGGCCTCAAAAGGTCCGGTCGGAAATACTGTAGCAATGAGTATTAATTTTCCTCAAATTACAGGAAGAAGAATCAGGATCACAGTAGATTCCGTCCAAAAATTTTATGGTCAAGACGTTCCTAATCAGCCTTTTTATGTGATGCCTGTTGGGATTGCCGAGGTGGGGATACCCGGAGAGACAATGCCTCCCGTTCCAACCAATTTGCCCACAAGCTGTAACGCAAATTTACTTGCCGTAAATGGCATCCCGGTTTCAATAGAACTTAAAGGCACAACCACTCAAGCCAGCAATGGAAGCGAAATTCCTTTCGTTGGATGTGGCAGCTCAAGTACCGGTGTTTCCATGGGACCGGGGGACGCAATCGTAGAAGGAAACCCGCCTGACATCACTGGGATAAACCTTGACAGCGTCACTTTGGACTCTGCACCGGGCGGAGGAGTTGGAACAATTATCTCACCGGGAGAAATTTCTCCTGCGCCCTCACCCAAGCCGACTGCGGTAGTCACGATGCTAAGTTCCACTGCAACTAGTTACAATGCCAAAATTGTTTCAAACGGGCAACCATTTTGGTTGGTTCTAGGCGAGTCACAGGATAACGGTTGGAGCGCAACTTTGAGCAACGGCCAAGTGTTGGGTCAATCCACTTTAATTGACGGCTATGCAAACGGCTGGCTGGTTAGGCCTCCGCCGGGAAAACAAACGCTATATGTTCATTTTTATTTCGCTCCGCAGTCCTACGTATGGCTCTCTCTTCTCCTAGGAGCAGTTTTTCTTGGATTATGCCTGGTAATTCTTTTGTTCACCAAAAGATCTCGTCGCGTTAGCGCATATGACGATGTGGAATCACCCTCGTTCGATGACAGGATTTTCTTTAATCTAAATACTGTATCTACTAGAAAGAAATTAGGGCTTTCTCTGAGTTTTGGCTTGGCAGTGGCCTTCTTCACAACTCCTTTAAGCGCATTGGTTGCAACATTGCTTGCATTTACCTCGCTGTTGTTATTCAGAACTTCTAAGGCGCTTTCGAAAGTCATATTTTCATTGATTGCTACGGTTGGCATCTATACAGCGGCTATGCAACTACTGCATGGCTATCTACCTGGAGACGGGTGGCCATCGAACTTTGAATTCGCAGGAACCCTAACGTGGATCGGCATCATTGCTTTGGTAATAAATTACCTCTTTAGTCAACGCTTCTTGGATAAAGAGACTTCGTCAAGTTCTTTGAAAATACCCAACGAAGTCTGATCCCAAGTAAGTTTTCTGGCAAACTCGTTTGCTCTAGCCCCCATTTTCTCTCGAAGATGACTGTCTTTTAAAAGCTTTTCAATCTTTAAAGCCATGTCGTTTGGACTATGGGCCAAATATCCGGAAACTCCTTCTATTACCGAATCCATAAATCCAGGGATATTGAATGTGACCGATGGAAGATAGGAACCACCAGCCTCTAAAACCGTAAGTCCCCAGCCTTCTCTAGAAGATGCACTCACATGGAGCCAAGAACTGCGATATAAATCTAAAAGGTCTTGATCACTCACTCGGCCCTTAAGAGTTATCCAAGAAGAAGCATCTGCATTGTTCACCGAATCAATTACAATTTCCTTTTCATATCCGTCACCGACAATAATTGCCCGCAATTCAGGCACGGCCTTTTTAACTTCCTTTAGAATTTCAATTAACAATGGAACGCGCTTGACTGGAACTAATCGTCCGACTGTGATGACCGTTGGATTTGCACTCCTATTTGGAGTAGAGAAAAAAAACGGATCTATTCCGGGATGTACGACTTTAACCTGAGAGTCCTTAAACTTCATCCTACTTAAAACATCAGACTTTACTGACTTCGACGGCGTAATAATAGCTTCTTTTCGAAAAATAATTGGAGCTATCATCTCTTCGGTTATATTTCCAAGTTTCGCCAAGAATGGAGGAAGCACCATCTGCCACATGTCAGCATGAACGTGGTGTAAAACTATAACTTTTGGCTTCGAAGACCACAGCGTTGAAAAAAATGGCATCCCATTCCATATTTCAACAACGGCGTCGTAGTGTCCACTCGCTGAAACTAACCAACTTAGTGCCGTTCTTGGGAAAACGAGATACCTACCCGATTTCCGAATAACCCGATATCCATTCCGATGAGAAAACTTCGGCAGCCCATATGCAGTAGATGATCTAAAAGTAACGTCTAAGCCGGCTTGGGCCCATCTTGTGGCAATTTGATGTGCATGTAGTTCTGAACCGCCGGATTCGACATCATCCAAATCTCTCCACGAGATTATCAATATTTTTCTAATTTTGCTCTGCTTGACCAGCTCGAGTAGTTCTTCTTTCGAGGTGTCGTGAAAGTCAGAAACTACTTTTTCTGAATTATCATCGCCAAATTCCACGTCATCACCTCTCTTAAACCTTGAACTTTCACGATAAACCTTGCCCAATCGGGATAATATCGAGGTGCAACATTTAAAACTCTAATATCTCCGGAAACTTGCTTTTTATTTAAGTAATCCATGGCACTGTTAATATGAATCGGAAATAGAGACTCCCCTATTCGGTTTTTAACCCTTTTTTGGTACTTGTTTTCATATCTTTCAAGAGCTCTCTTGCCACTTAACAAATGCCAAGGTGAAGTCTCGTGCCCTCCCCATGGCGAATACCAGTTCGTAAAACATGCAAAAACCAAACCACCAGGTTTCACTACTCGGAGTTGTTCATCCATAAATTCCCACGGTTTTTCCACGTGCTCTAGGACATTGGATGAAAATGCAATATCAATCGAGCTGCTGCGAATTGGCAATTTGTATCCGTCTCCTACAATTGCAGGGAACTTTGGGATGCCCCGCCAAAGAAGTTCTTCCTCAAAGGGCTCTATTGCAACGCATTTAGCTCCGCTGGACAAAAATGCAGCCGTAAAATATCCTGCTCCGCCCCCAACGTCTATTACCGTTTTATCTTTCAAATCGATATAACGTTTCAACATTGAAACCCCATCTTTGGCCAGAAGTCCGTAAAAGGAATCCGGATCTTTTTGCTCCAAAGTAAATGCTCGCAGCAATCCAATCGTGTCCTTTAATTTACGGGTCTTCACAGTTGAATTTCCACTCACCTCAAGATTGGTTGGTTGCACGAATTGGACTCCTATTTGCGATCATGTTTTCTTACTCTTAGACAGCCAGGTAACTGCCTGAAGCAATCCTACTGCTCCACACAGTACCCAAACTACCTCTGTACTTGCCCTATAACGCTGATTTCCGTATATCAAGGCGGCCACCATAACAGTCAACAATATTGCAGCAAAAAGTGGCGATATTGGGATTTTCCTCTTTCTAAGCACTATGAAACCAACTACCACAAATGGCCAAAGAGTCCAATAAGACCATATGTCGCCAAGTGCCCCATAGTGGGTCCAGCCTTCAGTTTGGTCTAAATTAGCCTGTTGGAATGGCTGCCAGAAATTCCACATTCTTCCCTCTCTGGCTAATAACACATACGGTAGCCGAGAAGTATTATTTTCGACGTATTTAATGGCCAATGAACGGTAATAGCTGTCGGCTTGAGATTCGTCGCCACTAGGCACTAAATCAGTTGCGCATCCAATATTCCAATATCCAGTGAATGGACCGTTCCATGTCGCATAACAGTTTGCTGTTTCCAGGGTAATTCCGCTCTGAGTTGAAAAGAATTCGGGATTTTTAAAACTTAAGAAAACGTGAATTGACCAAAAGGAAAAAACGCATACCGCTGCTATGCAGCCCGCTGCGAACTGGATAAATCTCTCCTTCCACCTTATATTTCTCCTTAAGAAAATTAGTGGAGCCAGAAGTAAAATAAGAAGAGATATCTGCTCAGATCTAGCCAGTACTATGACGCCGATCATCGCGCCAATCGCTATGGCTCTATACCTGGAGGGTTTTTCGAAGTATCTATATGCAAGCAACAAAATTAAGCAAAAACACAGCACTTCGGTTGGTTCGGCCAGAGAGGTTCCGTCATAAACCCAAAGACCCGGATAAATCGATGCAATCACAGCGGCGGCTATTCCGGTTGTGGCCCCGCCAAGCTTTCTTCCAACTAATCCAATTACTCCAACGGCCAAAGCCCCTAATACGCAGTTAATTATGCTTTGGTCATGAACGCTTCCCAATCCAAAACGATCTCCAATAGCTAACACTATGGGCCACAGAGGCGGATGACTTGCCGTTACCACATTTGTCCCAGGAACAACTGGAAAATGCCCACTTGCAAAGTTGATCGCAAAATTGTAATAGTAGAAATAGTCCCCGGCAGGAAGACCTTGATCCCATCTAGATGTTGCAACATATACAATCCGAACGGCGAGACCTAGAAGAACAGTAAAACCCAAGCATATGTAAAAAACTTTGGCGTTTTTGACTAGACCGGGTGTTGTCTCGAGTTCTTTTCTGGGCGGAATTTCGCCATATGAACTATCAACAAACCATCCTGCAGCAAGCGAATCATTAATCACTTCAGTCAATTGAAATACTTTCCTGACGTTTTCGTCTTAACTAATAGAGCTACAACAACCATAAATTCTACCTGTTGTCATCTCAATTTCAACTAGGAATCTTTAGTGGTGCGCTTCTTCCTGTGCCGCTTGAGCCATCAAAAGATTTAACTTCTTCGTGGTACTCTTCTTCCACGTTGACGGACCAAATATCATGGCTGGCACCCAGAAGATTTTCAACCGATAACATAGCCGTGTACATAGAGTGATCTTGATTGTTATAACGGTGCATCCCGTTTCTACCTACCGCAAAGACATTCTTGACATTATCTTCTAGCCAATTTCTGATCATGCTAACATTTGTCGAATATGTTTCATCATAGGTGGGATAGGCCTTAGGGACCCTGACCACATATCCTCTTTCAACCGAACCCTTTTTAACCAGTCCCAATTTTTCAATCTCTTGGGTGGCGAAAACTATAAGCTCGTTGTCTGCCATCTCCCAAAACTCATCATGTTCAAAAACAAAATACTCCATTCCTAAGCAAGTAGTGCCGGGTGTCACCATATCTTTTGACCATGAGCCGTAATTTTGAACTCTACCAACCTTTACCTCGTCATCGTGAATATATATCCAGTTGTCAGGGAAGCCCGCATCCCAAGGCACCACTAAGGCCACAGTAAGGTAGTCACGATACTTCAGTCCTTTAGCAGCTTTTTGCACGTCCTCTGGTGGAAGTGGATTCATTATCATGATGAGTTCAGAAAGTGGAATAGACGATATCACTCCTGAAACTTCAACGCTGGATCTCTGCCCTGTGATGTCCAAATATGAAATTTGATTGGCCACTCCGTTGGCATGATTAATTTCACTTAGCCTAGTTTCAAGCCTTACTTCTCCCCCATTCTTCTTAACTATCTCACTAGCTCGCTCCCACATCATGCCCGGACCTAATTTTGGATAATGAAACTCTTCGATAAGACTAGTCACTTTTTGTTGAGAAGAATCTGAATTACCAAACAGTTGCTTAAGTTTTCTAGTGAACCAAAGCTTATTTATAGTTACTGTGAGAGCATGCATTACAGCACTTGTAATCGACAGGTTTTTTATCCGTTGTGCTGCCCAGTCTGCCTGTATTTCGCTTGCCGGCATTCCCCAAACTTTTTCGGTATAGCTCTTAAAAAAAGTCTTATAGAGTCTCCAACCGAAACGAGAAGCAACCCACTGCTCGTAGTTCGACAAGTCCTTTGGCCGAATAATTCTCACTTTCAATAGCGACATTAAGCAGAGAAAGCTCTCTTTGATCCCCAGGTTTCGCAGTGCCTGAGTAATGACCAATGGATACATGTAGTATTTGCCATTGTAAAAAATCCTTGAAAGCCTTGGTCTTAGCAGAAATTCTTCAGGATCAGGGAGAATTCGGTGCCAAAATGCCTCCACTTCGGGAACTTTGGTGAAAAACCTATGACCCCCAATATCGAATCGCCATTGATCTCTCAAGACTGTGCGACTAATTCCTCCAACAATGTCATCACTTTCCAAAACTATTGGCTTGATTCCATTATCTTGCAAAAGTATGGCCGCCGTTAATCCGGCAGGACCCGCGCCACCAATAACCACGGGAAGACTACTCTGAGGCTTGGAATGATCCCAAATTTGGCTGTTATCCTGGTCTGAGCCGGATAATTTCATGTCTGCTCGAGGCCTTTCGATTCTAAGTCATTTATTGTCATGAATTTACGGTATATATAGCCCTAAAAATGCCAGCTCAGCATAGAGAAATGCAATCATGCCACCGGCAGCTAGTAGCAACTCTTTAATCTTACTCCTAGTTAGCAATAAACTTGCGGCAATTGTGAAAGGAGCCAAATCGCCAACATAACGTTCAAATCCGTCTAAATTATGTGAAATTAGAACCGCTACGAGGGTAAGAGTAGCAAAAAAGGCCCAATAGCTGGGAAGTTTTATCCAAGTCACCACTATGAGCAAAACTGCCAAAAGGATCCAGGGTACATGGAGTGCCTCGCCGAAATGCCCGTGCAAAACACCTGTCGCGTTGGAATAAACATTGGAAAGTGGATTTGAAAATGCTCCTCGGTGGCCCGAAGTGGTCTGCACGCTCAGTGGATACCACATATCGCCAAACCGAATTTTGACCCAAATCAAATAAACGAGCGTCCCGCAAGCAGCTCCCGTTGAAGCTAATAAGAATTTCATAAAACGAATTGGATCAAATGAAAATGAAAGCTTTCCATTCCCAAATAGTCCCACCCACAGAACTGGAGCAGCGAGCAATATCCCAGTTGGGCGAGTCAGGCCGCAAAAAAAGCTAATTGTAAAAAGCCAAAACAATTTTGGCGTTTTACTCATAAGGAGAAGCAACACCGCACTCTCTAAAAACACATATGTTGAATCCGAGTATCCCATTACAAATACAAACGAAGCAGGCTGCAAAAAAAATATCCAAACGGAATTTTTGGCAACTTCAAGGGAAAATACAGATCTTGCCAACCTGAAGATTAATACCGATGCCAGTAATGACGCTACATTCGAGATTAAGATCATCCAATCTCCTGCACTAATCCCACTTAAGACGGATCCCAAATGGGCTATCAAAGGATCCAATGGAAAAAACCTAAGAACACTTGTGGACTTTAATCCGTATCCCGAACTTCCAATTAATTTGTAATAGCCAGCATCCCAGGCAAATATTCCCTGTTTATTCACCAAAAGTGTTCTTGAATAAGTTGGATGGGTTTTAGATACTATAACCCTTGAGGCCAATAGAGAAGCAATTACAAATAATCGAGAACAAATAAAAGGTAAAAGAGCGTACTTGAACAAAATATTCTTGAAACTTAAAACCGTTGGCTCCGCCGCGTTGCTTTGTGTCATTTGCCGCTCTTGGCTTGCGCCGGGTATAACGTAAGGTGTTCATGCTCGTAGTACCGACTCGGCTGATCTTCAACCAAGACAGTCCCCGTTGGCCTCCAAGCCTGAAATTCACCGGCCATTGTTTCGCAATCCACGCCAAAAGTTAAATAGCCTTCCTCCCAAACATAAAACACGTTGTGATTTGAAGCCAAAGCCTCTACACGATTCACAAAAGTAACAATATTTGCACTTTGATTTCTCTTTTGATAGTCGACCCAATCTACAAACTTAGGAGAACCAAACGTGGGAAATACAACTTGCAGTTCCTTCCCGGTTACCACCCTGTATACAGCAGGACCTAGCTGATCGGGACAGTAAACTACGACGTCGCCAGGTTTGGCCATTTTATTAATTGTGTTTCCAACTATTGCTGATTCGCTACGGTCGGTGTAGATATTTACGCTAGAGGCTACCAAACTTATAATTGACACGCCAATAATAAAGTACTGCCGGACTTCGTGAGATTTCAGGGAAGAAATTCCAAATACCACCGCGCAAATAAAAAGGAGAAAAACTACTGCGGTATATCGGATTGAAAATGCACTCTTGGATGCATACCCGCCGGCAATCGCAAGTGCGAGGGTGCCAAATACAACTGAGCCTAAATACCTCACACCGGAACGAGTCTTTAGATCTATCTCGACTCTGTATTTGTCAATCGGTGCACCGAAAATCGCAAACAGCAACAGAAGCAAAAGAAATATCGCCACTAACCGCCCCATCACGGAATCCCCCCCTGCAAATTGGGTTACGGTCTGCACTATTGCCGTCGGAGAAGCAGGTTGGGCCCAAGGTGTGCCTGTATGCCGAGATTGGTAGATAAATGTGGGCAACCATGGAATAAATGTTAAACAACCAATTCCTATTCCTAGAATTCCATAAAGGCTTATTTTTCTATATTTGTCGTAAAATAGTCCTCCAACCAGAGAGGCTCCAACAACAGTTATTAGATATAAGCTCCAGTAGTGCGAGTACAGTAATAAGCTGGTGACTAATCCGATACCTAAAGATTTGACCACGCTTGGACGCTTAATCAAGGAATAAAACACAATCATGCCGAGCCCGGTAAATAGAACTACCAGAGAGTACATGCGAACATCTGTGGAATAGTAGATTGCAAATGGAGATGCAGCAACTAATAGCATTGCCGAAATTCCAAATTCTGCTTTATTTACCCCTCTTGATACCAATGTGCCGCATTTATAAGAAACAGGAAGCGTTAACACCCCAATAACGCCAGGAAGTGACCTTACGGCAAGGTTGGAAGATCCGAAAATATTCATCCAATAGTGAAGCATGAAGTAGAAAAGGGGCGGGGCTCCGTCCTTTTTAAGGGCAGCTGGAATATCATGAACCGGAAGTCCCGAGATATTAACTGTTAGCGCCTCGTCAAGCCATAGGCTGCTTTTGATGAAAAAACGAAATAAAACCCCAGCAATCAATATAAAAACCACTGCAACCACGTAAGACTTGGAAAAGACAGATTTTTCTAAACCTAAATCCTGCGATGTTTCCGGGATATCGAGAGTTTCTTCCATTGACCAAAAAAATCTTAGCCTGAAGCTGCTCGAATGTAGGGAATTTCGCCTAATGCAGGCAGGGAAATCATCGACACGCATTTAGATAGTGCCATCATATCGGGCTATTAAAACGAGTAATATACCTTAAGAGTGAAAAACAAAATGAGCGCTTCAAGGGTCTATAGGCCGGCTTTATGGTTACTTGCAGTGGCGTTAATACTTGGTTCCTTTGCAATCGTTGGGAACATCTACTATTTTTATTGGCGATCAAATCACGTAGGCGCATCGTTAGTTGCAAAAGAGAAAATAGCCATATCAAAGATTAATAACCCCTCCTCGGGTCCTCCGGTGTCATGTACACCTCCTGGAGAAAATGATTCTGCTCCCCAGCCAGCTGGAATTTTATCTATTCCTTCAATCGGACTAAAAGAGGCACCTGTGGTAGATGGAACTGCCGACGCAGAGTTAAATGTTGCCGTCGGTCACGTGACTACAACAGTGTGGCCGGGTCAAAAAGGAACCTCAGTTTTGTCAGCCCATGATGTAACTTGGTTTTCCAATACCCCGAATTTGAAACCGGGCGACATAATTACATATGAAACACCTTGCTATACATATACATTTTCCGTTACCAAGCATGAAATTGTGTCCTCTGGAACTCAACTAATTGAGTCCTCCGATCCCACATTGGTATTAGATACCTGCTGGCCCATCACCGCCCTTTATCTAACTAACCAAAGATATTTAACTTTTTCAAATTTAGTTTCAGCCGTTCCTAACGGAGCTCCTGTAAGTGGTTCACTTCGGCCGGGATCGGTTCTAGTTGTGCCGGCACCACCTGCTCTTGCCCAAGCCGCGGGATTCCATTTCCCTTACCTGCCATTTCCACTCGGTACTCTTGTTATTCAAGGAACACCCCAAAGTGCTTGGACGCAGTCAACTGCTCCAACTGATGCGGAGGTCGCCGCAATTACCTTGTATCAAGATGCTATTTACTCTGCCGTGCACGGACGAAGTGACTGGTGGAACCAGATTGCACCGAAGGTCTCTTACTCATCGGTATCGGCATTGGTCGGATCCACCAAGGTTGGGTATTTGAATGCAGTTGATCCTGTAATTACTGTGAAGGGAACTTCCGTTACTAATTTCCAAATCGTCACCACTATTTCGATAAGTGGAGGTCCCCAGCCTGGCCGCTACTCACTAACTGTTGGAGAGAGCGCTATTAACAGGATCATGACCATAACTAGTTGGACTATGAACAAGATCTAATCTACGAATACCAGCCCTCTAGATCAATTATCAGATCAGCACTGCCACTTAAGTTATACACAGTAATTGTGTTGTTGACTCCAAGTTTTATAACTGCAAGATTTGCCCTGGTTT
>JAJYDO010000086.1 GCA_021777355.1 Actinomycetes bacterium
TTCGCATGGTGAAACTCCATGCCAAAATCAGCGGCCCATTCCGATCTATGAACGGTCAAGAGCGTCTGGCAAAGGTTCGTTCTTATATACAGACCGCAATCAAACACAAGGTCCGACCGATCGAAGCGCTAACAGCACTTTTCATGGGTAGTGCCTGGATCCCTACTCGAACCTAACCAAGGATCGTCTAACTTATAGCCGATCGATTTACCAGAAATTACCGAAAACCGTCTCGCTTAGCCGACAATAATGCCGGCTACTTTAGCGCGCTACCCACAACAGGGTAATTCAACAAATCTGGACTAGCTCACCATTGAATTTGGTTGCCGGTGGGATGCGCAGGGAGGTGAATGGTTACTTCCAAACCCAATTCTTATTGGGACTGATCCACAACTGGTGGATGGTCATGTCACCTATCCGCGGGCCTCTTAACTATATCTGGCAACGTTTCTAGGAAGATATTTCCGGTTAAATCCAGGAGGAGATGGCTGTTAGAACCATGCTATTTTACCTTTGACACATCTAGATTGGCCATGATGTCGCATTTTCCAATCTCAATTTTTCTCATGCTTTTCAACTTAATTGGTGGTTTCTACGGCGGAGTAGACTAGGGATTACAAGTACATAGTTGCTTGAGTCTGCCTTTTTGGTGCCTACAAGAAGCATTGTTTATCTCGAACAATCTTCCTTGTAATGGAAGTGGCTCTTTACTTTAAGTCAGTAGATAACTTGAAGGGTATTTTCATTTACCCAGCCCGCAAGGGCGTCCCACATCTAATTCAGGTGGTAGAATAATGCGGTGGCTCTACCAGGTAATAAGCTAAGCCGTTTACTCTCCCTCTTGATATTTAAAGTTGTTTCCTTTGTTACGACCGTGGACAAATATCATGGCTACGATCTCACTTCAGGTGGTGCTACAAATTTATGAAAGCAGTCATCCTCGCCGGAGGAAAAGGAACACGATTGGCCGAAGAAACAGAGGTGCGACCTAAGCCACTAATCAATATCGGTGAATATCCGATAATTTGGCACATCTGCAATATTTATGCGCACCATGGAATTGACGACTTTCTAATTGCCAGAGGTTATAAGGGGGAGATGATCTCCCAATATTTTGCAAATTATCAACTTCAAGAGAGTGACACAATATTCCACCTGAAAGACAACACTCGGGAATATAAAAACCAAACTAAGGTTCCTCAATGGAATGTAGCTGTAATCAACACTGGAATTGACACAGCAACCGGTGGGAGACTCAAGCGCCTTGCGGATTGGCTCGAAGGCGAAGATTGCTTTTTGATGACTTATGGCGATGGAGTTGGAGATATTGACATCGCGAATCTGATCAAATTTCATCGCTCGCATGGCAAACTGGTAACCGTAACAGTCGTGAGACCCCCAGCTCGATTTGGTACACTGCAGCTTACTGGAAACGAGGTTACCCGTTTTGCAGAAAAGGACCCACTAGCCGAAGGTTGGATAAGCGGTGGATTCTTTGTAATTCAACGTGAGGCGCTTAAATACGTCGACTCAGATGAGACTGCTTGGGAACGTGAGCCGATGGAAGCACTGACAGAGCTTGGTGAAGTTATGGCATTTAAGCACAATGGCTTTTGGCATCCAATGGATACCCTAAGGGACAAGAGACTGCTCAACGAGTTGTGGAAAAAAGGAGAAGCACCTTGGAAAATGTGGTGAATACCTTCTGGAAGGACAAATCAGTTTTAGTAACCGGTGCCGGAGGATTTATTGGCAGCAATCTCACCAAGTATCTGGTAAACCAAAATGCTTCGGTAACTGTTCTACTTAGAAGTAATAACTATAGATCTCCTCTATTCATTCACTCCCTTGAAAAATGTGTAAACATCATAAACGGTGATATTCGTAATATAGATGACGTTTGTTATGCTGTTTCTCGTTTTGATTCGGAATACGTATTTCATCTAGCGGCTCAGCCAGTTGTTACCAAAGCTCTAAATGACCCATTGGTCACACTTGAGGACAATATTAGAGGTACCTATAATGTTCTTGAAGCATGCCGAAAGTATATTGATCAGATAAAATCGGCGACCATAGCATCAAGTGACAAAGCATATGGCGATGTTCAAGCTCCTCCGTTCGTAGAGACAATGAACGTTAGCGGAAGGCATCCATACGACGTTTCAAAAGCCTGCGGCGATATGATCTGCCAGGCCTACGCCCATAGTTATGGATTGCCTATATCAATAGCTAGATGTGGGAATGTATATGGCGAAGGAGATCTTCATTGGACAAGGATAATACCTGGTGCAATCAAAGCGTATCTTAAGAATGAGCGGCCACTTATTCGAAGTAATGGCACACTTACTCGTGACTACGTTTTCGTCAGTGATATTGTCCGGGCATATGCGATGCTGGGCCAGCACACGGCCGAAACCGAATCCCGAGGTGATGCATTTAACTTTGCCACAGGAGTTCCAACTTCGGTAAATACCGTTCTCGAATTGCTACAGTCTCTCTGCAACTCCGATCTTGAACCCATATATTTGGATCAAGCAAAGAGCGAGATTTCCCATCAATCACTTGTGTCAGCTAAAGCGGCAGCTGTTCTTGGTTGGAAAGCAAAAGTACCCATGGATGAAGGTCTAAGCCAAACAGTCCAATGGTATTCCAAATATTTTGAGAGCCAGACAAGTGAACGCTACTCCTGCTGATCAGTCAGGAAACTGCCCTTGGTGCAAGCATAGCTCTTCAAAGTCCGTGATTGGAAGAGATTATAACTACAGCGTTTCCCGCTCAAAGTATCTGTATAAAAGGTGTAACAATTGCGGTTGGGTATGGCTAACAAATCAGCCAGATGACTTGGATAAGTACTATCCCGCAAGGTATTTTAAGACTGACCAAGACCAAAATAATGTTGCCAAGCTTGCATCAGTGGAGCAATATAAAATCGATATCGTGACTCGATTCAAGCAAAGTGGAAACTTGTTGGACATCGGACCTGGTGCCGGAGGATTTATCTATTTAGCCCAGAAATGCGGCTTCACAGTTTCGGCTCATGAGGCTAGTGAAATCAACGCTAAGTGGATCGCCAGCGAGTTTAATGTTGAATGTATAACTTTGATCGACCTTCTGGAAGCGACACACATCGAGAACTATTTTGACGTCATAACTATGTGGCATTCCGCTGAGCATGTTGAGTTGCCAGTTGAACTCATTGGCAAGATCTCTAGGTTGTTGCGAATCGGAGGCATCTTAGTTATTGCTTCTCCAAATCCACAGGCGCTCCAATTCAGAATATTTCGGGGCCGTTGGACACATTTAGATCCGCCGAGGCACCTTAATTTAATTCCGATAAATTGTTTGATCGAGTCCTGCCAAAAGTTTCACTTGGAGTCAACAGAGGTTATCTGGGGAGATTACAGTGCTAGAGGCTGGAACCGGTTTGGATGGGAACAGACTCTATCACACCTGACAAATAATAGGTCAGCTGAGAAGCTCTTATTCCTACTTGGAACCGGTATATATGGATTATGTCGCTCGTTGGAAATGAGACCGCTAAAAGGAGCTTGCTACACAGCAATATTTAAAAGAGTCGAAGAGCTGAATTGATATCGATACTTTTGCCTACCAAGGAGAGGCTTGTATATCTCAAGAAGGCCGTTGCCAGTGTAATAGCTCAGGACTGTCATGATTGGGAGCTTTGCATTTCCGACAACTGCAGCGGACCTGAGGTCGAAAACTGGATACGGCAACTTAATGATGGGAGAATCAAGTACTTTCGGCAACCACGCTTAGTTGCAGTAACTGAAAGTTGGAACAGCGCATATTCACTTTCGTCAGGTGATTACATTCTAATGCTTGGCGATGATGACTTATTGAGAAAAGGCTGCTTAACTAGGCTGCAAGACATAATTGAGAAGTTTGATAAGCCTGAAGGAATTTATTATCAGGGTTTAATGGTGAAATACCCTGGCATCACCTCGCCCGAGTCGCCAGCTGAGGTTCTCAGATGTGGAGTGGCTACATTCCTTGAAGGTAAAGATGAGCCATTTTTGGTTCCGCGTGAAGTTCGTCACCAGGCTGTACATCAAGCATTCAAGTTTAGAATGTCATACCCATTCAATATGCAACTCGCTCTTATGAAGAGGGACTTCATAGTTGAAAGAGCCGAAGATCAAATATTCAGATCTTCTTATCCTGATTACTTCGCGATGAACTTCCTTATGCTTGAAGCTAATTCAGTAGTTGGCGTGCCAGAAGATCTGGTGACGGTTGGTGTTACTAAGAAGTCGTTTGGCTATTTCTATTTCAATGGCACTTCAGCATATGGATACAACTATTTACAAGAACAAGCGGATAATCCTCAACCTACAAGGCTAAACAATACCTCCGCTTCTCAACATCTTGAATCATGGTTGGACGCCATTGGTCATGTAAAACAGGCTGCAAGTAATACCACCTTAACACCTGATTTAAAGAGATTTAGATTGCTCACTTTTGCTCAACTGGCAAGGGACGGGATATCGGGAACTTGGTATATTCAGGGTGATTTTAGGAAGATCATGCACCTTGATAATGGATACTTGCTTGTAAAGTGGGTGACTGCTTACAAGATTCTAAGGGCGCTTTCTGTGCTTCTTCCACCAAAGGTTATCAAATTTGCAAAAGAGACAGCTCATTGGTTTAAACTTCGCATTAGAGAGACGAGCTGGGATGAGTCAATGATTAATATTTATGGGAATTGTGAAATGCAACTTAGTGCAGATAAGAACTTTACCTTCAATATTGAGGAATGATCGTTGGTTGACGCGCTCGAACGCAAACCGACATTATCTCGTAACATTGTTTACTCCCTTATCGGGCAACTTGGCCTTGCCATTTTGGCCATTGCCACTGTTCATGTAATCTTTTCAAGAATGACCAATGAGGAATTCGGTGTAGTTATGGTTTCTATGCTTTGGGGTTCTATTTTGGTCAGTGCAATGGATCTAGGAATAAGTACCGCAATTGTTCAGCATCTTTCTAGCAAGTTAACCCGCAAAGATAGCGTCGTTGACTTGCTTAGACTTATGTCCTTAATTTACTGGTCTTTGGCCATCGTAATTATTGCATTTTTCTTTGCTACGGGAAATTATTTGATTCCATTGTTTGAACACTTTTCCGGCAGCAACTCAGATGCAGACATAAAAGCGGCAATGTTAATTATTGCCGGCAGTGGACTAACAATGCCGCGGGTTATGTATGCCGCAACACTACGCGGATGTGAGAAATTTGGTTTAATTACTGCCCTGGATTTGTCGTTAAAGCTTACGCAGCAGCTAGGACTAATAATTACAACTATTGTCACTGGTTCAATTTATGACATTGCCGTATGGGTATTGGGTAGTTACCTTTTAAGCACTTCAGTTTATGCGGTTGCTGTGGCAAGAACGTTTTCGGCCAAGTCGTTGATTCCAGCATACAATAGAACCACTGTTTCCGAAGTCAAGACACTGTCAAACTCGCTAATACTAATTTCAATTAGCTCCCTGGTTCATGTCCAAGGTGACCAAGCAGTGGTTAGCGCCGAGTTGCCGCTTTCCCAGGCAGGCTTCTATTCGTCAATATCACAACTGGCCTCTCGCGGCCAAGCTCTTTTTAGTTCGCTTGCTGATGCCAGCTTGCCGGCATTGACCCGGCAGTATACAGCCGGAGGGATTGACCTACTTCGGAAAGAGTATAAAAAAGTCTTTAGCGTGATTGGTTTTGGCGCCATTTTTGTATATGGCAGTATCGCCCTTTTAGCAGGGCCAATTCTTCAATTAGTATTTAGTAAAGCAGTTGAATCCAAATTTGCAATTCCCTTAGTGCTTATTTTGGGCGGGTATACTCTCAATGCCCTGTTGTCTCCCATTTATTTGGCCTGTCTTGCTAGGGGGATTGTCAAACGCTTTGCGTGGCGAAATGTCCTAGTCGTTACGCTGACGGTGGTGGCAGTTGTATTTCTAACAAAAAGATTTGGAGTTTTGGGAGCCTCGTATTCCTGGCTTATTGCAGGTGTTTTGGGTATTCTGATTACACTTCCCAAAATGTGCGAAGATGGTTTGGGCCAGCGCACGGTAGATTGGTTTATTCTCAATTCTAAATTGCTACCTTCACTCCTGTGCTACATGGGACTATTGATTTGCATCCATGCTGTTCACAATATTCAATTTGCATACATTTTGCTCATTACTTTCTTAATGGGAATTACTCATCTAAGCATATGGGTATGGGTCGAGAGAGACAATTACGAGCTGAATTTTATCAAAACCTTTAGAAGAAACAATACGTTGAAGCATGTAGATGGGAAATTTAAATAGTTGACAACTTCTAACAACCCCTTGGTCACATTGGCAATGCCTATTTACAATGGAATGCCCTTTCTTCCTATCTCATTGGAAGGAATACTTTCACAAGATTATAAACATATTGAAATAATTCTTTCTGACAATGCATCCGATGACGAGACATCCCAATTGTGCCAAGAAGCTGCTTCAAAAGATAATCGAGTCACATATGTGCGTCATGCTCAAAATATGGGAGCAAGCTGGAATTTTAATTTCTGTGTAAATGCGGCAAAGGGCGATCTTTTTAGCTGGGTAGGTAGTGATGACCACATCAAGTCCAACTATGTATCGATCTGTGTGAAATTTTTGAAAGACAATCCAGAGTTCATCGGCTGCATCAGTGACTTACAATTTATAGACATCGATAACAATAGCTTGCACAGGCTATCTCAGCCCGATGGCCTGACTTCAGCTTCACGCCAAGTGCGGCTTTCTGCATTTCTTGACAATATTGAGTGGTATATGGCCTATGGACTTTATCGAAGCCAAACATTGAAAGAGTCCGGGCTTTTTAGACCCAAGTTTGGTCCAGATGTTTTGCTCCTTTGGGAATTACTCATCCGGAATCAGATCGGCGTAATACACCAAACTCTCATCGATTATCGCCGATACAGCAATAGGGAAGTCACTGACGTTTGGGAGAGGTTGCAAGCAGATGGTGATGGTGATGCCAAAGCTCCTAATTGGCTTCACTGGAATTTATGGAAAGACCTATACGCAATTACAGGCACACTAAATTTGGGACTTAAGGATCTAAAATCAGTGAGATTGCTCCTTGCGAAGTGGCTAGTTTCTGGAAATTTTCGAGACTTGCTTTTTACGGATTTCGTTAATAAGGCTAAGAGCATTAATTTGTCCAGCAAGGCATTGAGTGATTTTATACGTGCTATATTTCTACTATTGGCCATTCTGACAAGACCAAGTCGAGGAGCGAGAAACGTTCTAAAAGTCATTAGACTGAAGCTAAAATGATTCAACATTCTGAGGGTATAAGCGGTACTTTACTAATTACCGGAAGCGCCGGATTTATTGGGAGCAGCCTAATTCCTATGACGGAAGATGCCCAAGTATTGGAGATTGCACATTCTTGGACTTCTAAAAATGAGTTACGTGATCTGATTAGTGGACATAAAATCGATTCCTGTATACACTTGGGATGGTACGCAAGCTCTCCTGATTATCTATACTCAGAGGAAAAAAATAGGCAAAGTTATGAACGCAGTTTAGAACTAGTCGAACTTCTTTTAGAGCAAGAATGCACCCATTTGACGGCAGTGGGTAGCGGTGCAGAATATATTCAGAACTCCACATTTCTGGTAGAAGGTGACCCTACGAATGATGATCTGCCTTATTTGCACTACAAGGGGTTACTTAGAGAGCACCTACTGTCCTTAAATTCGGAAGGGGGCTTAAAGAGTGCTTGGTGTCGCATATTTAATGTAATTGGACCAAAAGAACATCAAGAAAGATTAATTCCAACAATAATAGGTCGATTGATTAATAGTCAACCGATTGATTTAACCGCTGGGACACAGATACGTGATTACTTGCATGTCGATGATGTAGCACGAGCAATAATTTCAGTTTCAATTAAACGGCTTTCGGGTATTTACAACATCTGTTCAGGAGAGCCAGTGGAAATGAGAACTCTTTGGAAAGATATAGCCGCCGATTTAGATGGCCTAGATCTGTTGAACATCGGCTTCCGAGAGCCCGATAAATATGATCCGCCATGTAGGATCGGTTCCAATGCAAAGCTCTGCGCCGATACTTCATGGCGAAGGCAAATTAATTATACCGAAATGATTAGAGATACTGTCAGTTACTGGACTTCCAGATTAAGTAAAGGAAACTGAGCATCTCGGCTTGAAATAACAGTTGGCAATAATGGCCAATGTACATTTACGGCTGGATCATTCCATCGAATTCCTTTTTGAGCATCTTGATTAAACTCACCGCAAATAAAATATTCAAGTACACAGTTATCTGTCAACGTAATATAGCCATGAGCAATTCCTGGAGCAACAATTATGGAACTAAAACTTTCAGACTTCAGGTTGATTCCTACCCACTTTAAATAAGTATCTGATTTAGGTCGAAAATCTACAAGAACATCAAAACACTCGCCCTGACTACAGCGAACTATTTTGGTTTCTTCAAAAGGGGATTCCTGAAAATGTAAGCCGCGGAGAGTACCTTTTTCTAAATTGGTTGCCGTACATAAGTACATCGCGGAGATGTCTAACTCTAAATCCCTCAATACACTCTGTTCTAACTGTTTTACGAATAATCCTCTCTCGTCAGAGTGTATCTCTGGGTGAAATACATAGCAACCTTCAATGTCAAGACTTTGTAGGGTCGTCATATTATATGGGCTTGAGGAAGTGTTCCAATAAATTGACCCGAAAATAAGCCGGAAGATTTCAACTGTGCAATTATTTCATTTTCCAAGTTGTACGGAAGCAAGACAAGAAAATCAGGTGTCTTGGTCTCCAGAATATCAACATCATAAATTGGGATGTGAGATCCAGGTAAAAAGTGATTATGCTTCAAAGGGCTCTTGTCTACTACAAAATCAATAATCGAGCGGTCAATATGGCAGTAATTAAGTAAAGTATTACCCTTCGCGGCTGCACCATAAGCAGCAATCACCTTCCCGTTATCAACTAGCGATTTTAAGAGCCTCATGACAGAACTAGTCCGATCCGAGGCCAGTTTTCCAAAACGTTGGTAAATAGACAAATCGCACAGGCCGGATTGAACTTCCTTTTCCATCAACTCGGCAACGCTGCCAGATACATTGTTTTTTGCATCTCCTAATGCAGCCGTTACTCTGAGGCTCCCTCCGTGAGTCGGAAGTGTCTCTACATCAATTACCCGAAGACCATGCCTTTCAAGCACATCAGAACAGCTGTGCAGCGAAAAATAGGAGTAGTGTTCATGGTATATCTGGTCGAACTGACCTTCAGTGAGTAGGGTTTGAACGGAAGGAAATTCAATTGAAAATATGCTCGACGGACTTAATAAGTTGGCAACACCGGCCACAAAGTCATTTAAACTGGGTACATGGGCCATTACATTGTTGGCAATTACAAGATCGGGATTTATACCATCTTTTTTTAGTTTTTGGGAGAGATCTAAATTGAAATAAGTTTGCAATGTGGGAATTTCCTGGCTAATTGCTTGAAGTGCAATATTCTCAGCAGGTTCGACACCTAAAACCGGTATCTTGCGAGCTAGAAAATTCTTTAGCAAGTAGCCATCGTTTGAGGCAATCTCTAAAACCAAAGAGTCCTTAGTCAAATTCCATTTACTTATTGCTTTGTCCACAAATCGCTCGGCATGCTCAAGCCAGGTGGTGCTGTAAGAGGAAAGGTAGGAATATTGGTCAAATAAAAGCTCGGGTGAGACTGAGTCCAGAAGCTGGACAAGCCAACATGTTTCACAAAATACGGCGTGAAGTGGCATAAGCATTTCTCTTTGGCATGCATCTTCACTTGCAGGGTAAGAATTTGCAAGTGGCATATCTCCAAAGTCAATAAGTGTAATCAGCGTGTTAGCCCCACAAGATCGACATTTCCCTAATCCCATTTTATCGCCCTTGCATTAGAATTCCGTTTAGGCCTTTCAATCACATAGAATAATCTAACATCACAACGTCGGTTATTCTCGCTAGAACTCGATAAAAACCAGCTAAAAGGATCTAGGCTTTCAATATTACTTGGATTCTAATTCGAAGTGCAACTCTGTCTACGATTTAGTATAGCTTAGTTTCGTTTTGTAAAACACTTCATATGGGCTCTTGTATCCTAGAGATTTCCTCGGTCGGTGATTTAATCTGTTGACTGCTTGGTCGACTTCTTCGTCACTAACTGTTAGGAGGTTTGAGTCTTTTTTGAATTACTGGAGTACTGGCGGAGTAATCCGTTCGTGTTCTCATTTAGTCCCCTTTCCCACGAGTG
>JAJYDO010000087.1 GCA_021777355.1 Actinomycetes bacterium
GATCTTTTCGCCGATTTTTGACAGGTATTTCGCCGATTTTTGACAGGTATTTCGCCGATTTTTCGCCCAGAATATCGTCTTTAATATTCAGATAGCTACTATATGGTCGCCTTTAAGTGCCTTAGGAAGCAGAGAATTCTGGGCATTCTTTTAAGAAAATGGCTCTATGGACTCTTCCTCCACCGCCCAATAAAAATTATCACTTTCTATTTAAACAAACTATTGAAACCGGCTTCTCATTCTTGAACTTCGCCTTAATAATGGCGACTTCATGCAGAAATAGCCGTCTCCGATAATCAATTGAATTCAATTTTCACACTCTATGTTTTAATGATTACTTCGCTTTAGTGTGACCGCCCCAAATCCGAGCGATAGGAAAGCGAATACCCCTACTACCCCCAAGTCACTCAAAAGTTGAAAATTCCATGTGGCATACCTCCCTAGCTGCAAACCAGCGTCCACCGCATAAGACAGCGGCATCACATCAGATATCAAATGAAGAACGAACGGAAGTTGATTTCTCTGAACTATTAATCCACACAGGAGCGATTGGGGTAATACAACTGCTGGGAGAAACTGCACGGCCTGGAATTCACTCGTTGCAAATGCACTCAACATGAGACCAAGTGCCATTCCAGATACAGCATCCACAAAGGAAGTTACCAACAAAGCCACCATTCCCCCCGCCATATTTACTCCCAACACATATAGTGAAACCCCAACCGCAATAAGAGCCTGAATAAGTGCCATTAGCCCGAAAGCAAGGGCATATCCGAGTAAAAGATCTACTTTTCCGATCGGTGACACCATCAATTTCTCAAGTGTTCCTTTAGTCCGTTCCCGAACCATTGCTACCGAGGCAACAACAAACATAGTTGTATAAGGAAACAGGGCCAAAAGTTCGGGAAGGACGCGATTGTAAGCAGATCTTTCTCGATACATTACAAAGTAGAGAAGCACTGTCAGAAAAGTGGGGACAAGTAATAAAAGCCCAACTGTCCGAGGATCATGTTTTAACTGAAGCAATACTCGCTTCCCGGTAGCGAGAATTCTCTTTAGACTCATCTAGACCCCATAGATAATTTCAGGAATGCCGATTCAAGATGCTCCGTGGCTGTGCTCTTCAATATTATTTCAACGTCACCTGAAATCAAAATGTGCCCGTCTCTCATAAAAGAAAGTTGGTCGCACTTCTCTGCCTCATCCATCACATGGCTTGACAACAGGATTGTCACACCTTCACTTGCAAGCTTTTTAAAAAATGACCATAACTCCATTCGCAAAAGTGGATCTAGGCCGACTGTTGGCTCATCCATGATTAGTACTTTTGGATTTCCAAGTAACGAACATGCGAGTGCTACTCGGGCCTTTTCTCCGCCCGAACATTTTGAAACCAGTCTGTTTTCAATTCCCTCAAGCTCAACTACCTTTAGCACTCGCCCAACATCATATACTCCGGATCCCAGAATCGAACTAAAGTACTTGACATTTTCTAGCACTGTTAGATCTTCGTAACAAGAGGCTCCCTGAGTCATATATCCCAGTTTTCTTCTAAGAGTTTTGCTACCTGCAGGTTGATCCAAGACTTTGATATTTCCGGAGTCAATTCTTTGCAACCCAACAATTGCTCGAATCAAGGTAGTTTTCCCAGAACCGCTTGGTCCTATCAGTCCATAAATTGATTGTTTTGGCACTTGAAGCGATACTTCCCGAAGAATCTCGACACTCTTCTTCTTTACAGTTACCTCGCTTACTGAAATTGCACACATAACCAATTTCTAAGTCTAGGTCGAAATCAATCGTGAGAACATGGCTATTAGAATGCTACGAATTAGCAATTTAATTTGTCCTGGGGCTCAAATCTTTGATTTAACTTAATGTCTCGAAATGCTTGATCTTGTGAACAATTCGTCTTCCGGTAATCACAGGTTTATCGATTCGAATCCATTGACCTTTTGCCCCGGGCGCCCATGGCTCGTAACCATGCATTTTCAACCTTCTGGATAGATCGTCTATCGCATCTGTCATCAAATGCCCGACACCTTTTACGAGAACGCTCCATCCCTCGTGGGACAAAGCGTCAGTACTATCTATTTCGAGAGCCACATTAGTAAATAATGTGTGGTAAAGGTGGGAGCCTTCTCCGGTTCGAAATGCGAGGCTTTTTGCCTCTCTGACGTAGTTAACGGGGAAAATATAGACTTCGCTTTCATCGACAAACCCAAGTCGGCCGATGCCAACTTCCCCCAAAAGACCTAGGCACTCATTTTCGTCTAGTTCCTCTAATTCCACTGAGACTAACTTGTCGCCCATCTTGAACTCCTATCAATTTCAGGTGCCATCGCAGGACCTACGTATCAAAAGTACTGCATAAAGGCAGGTTTGCCTAGTGCCTAAAGCCACTTAGGCCGCGCTGGAAGGGCTATATCTGGCACCTTGTCAAGGTCATGATTAGGGCTAGCATAGAATTAAACTCGCATCACAGCGGTGTTCAAACTAAAGTTTTTTAAGCATGATTCTCTCTGACCACACAATTATCGAAGAATTAGACGCCGGGCGGATAATAATTGACCCTCTCACAAAAGGGTCAATCCAGCCGTCTTCGGTAGATTTATATCTTGACAAGTACTTCCGGCTTTTTCGAAATCACACTATGCGTGTAATAGATGTAAAGGAAGACCAGGAAGAACTTACCGAGTTGGTAGAAATTCCAAACGGAGAAGCTTTGATACTTCACCCGGGTGAATTTGTACTGGGATCAACCCGTGAGAGGGTTAAATTGCCCGATGATTTAGTCGGGAGGCTTGAAGGAAAATCTAGCCTCGGAAGACTTGGCCTATTGATTCACTCCACCGCAGGATTTGTAGATGCTGGTTGGGATGGACATCTCACGTTGGAGCTTTCAAATGTTGCCAACCTCCCAATCACCTTGTATCCCGATATGAAAATTGGGCAGATCAGCTTTATAAAGATGACAACTTCTGCAGATCAACCCTACGGTTCAAAGTCACTGGGTTCGAAATACCTTAACCAGAGAGGTCCAACACCCAGTCGATATTACGAAAACTTTAAAAACGATTAGGAGCGTGATAACAAAGTGATTCTTCGAATTATTCTTTGCTTGCTTTTTACTGCGGCGGCTTTTGCCATCGGAGGCAAGAGGTTGGCCTGGCTATATAAATTAATTCGCTCAGGGAAAGCTCCCTTTAAGGGAAAATCAGCTTTCACGCAACGTCTTGGAGCTGAGATGGTGGAAGTTATTGGGCAGAGGAAATTGCTTAAGAAGCCAGTGGCAGGCCTGGCCCACGCTTTCACATTTTGGGGTTTTCTGATACTTGGATTCACCATATTGGAGGCTTGGGGTGACCTTTTAATCTCCAAAACTTTTTCAATCCCGATAATAGGGCACTGGGCATTTTTGGGCTTTATAGAGGACTTGTTTATGGTGGCCGTTCTTGTAGGGTTGGTGGTTTTTACTGTAATAAGGCTAACCAAATCTCCTGCAAAATTAGAGCGTCAAAGTAGATTCTACGGATCACATACTGGTGCTGCTTGGTTAGTTCTCCTTATGATTTCAGGAGTCATGATTAGCCTCTGGATTTATCGTGCAGCCCAAGTCAACACCGGAGATTTTCCATATCACACTAATTTCACATTCGCATCTAATGGGTTGGCAAATTTGCTTTTGCATCTTGGGGGCAGTGCAAATTCGGCCCTAGAGACAATTTTCCTTTTGGCTAACGTCGCAATTATTTGTGGATTTTTAGTTTTAGTAGTCCACTCGAAGCACTTGCATATTTTCTTGGCTCCAATAAATGTTGCGTTTTCGAGAAGACCACGAGCACTTGGCGCACTGGCCACCACGCCTGATATGGATCCTGAGAACATGGAGGAAGACTCGGTATTCGGAGCAGGAGAAATAAACCAGTTGAGTTGGAAACAGCTTTTAGATACAGCAACCTGTACTGAGTGCGGTCGCTGCCAGGAGCAGTGTCCGGCTTGGAACACAGGCAAACCGCTTTCACCAAAGTTACTGATAATGAGTCTCAGAGACAACTTATTTGCCTCAGCTCCAACACTACTAGCATCCCCTGCTAAGGCAAACGGAAGTGACGGTGCTAGTGCTGCTTCTGCGCTGGTGCCATTGGTTCCTGATGTGATTGACCCTGACGTACTTTGGTCATGCACTACTTGTGGAGCATGCGTTGAGGCTTGCCCCGTTGATATTGAACACATTGACACGATTGTCGACATGCGTAGATACCAGGTATTGATGGAGTCTGAGTTTCCAACAGAAGCTGGCACGATGTTGAGAAATATGGAAAATAGGGGCGACCCGTGGGGTCTTGGCGCTTCGCAACGTGAAGCATGGATTGAACAGATGGATTTTGAAATTCCCGTTATCTCAGGAACTATCCCAGAAGATGTGGAGTATTTGTTCTGGGTCGGATGTGCCGGTGCTCTAGATGAACGTGCAAGAAAGACAACCCAATCAATTGCCCGGTTACTACACCAATCCGGTATTAAGTTTGCAATCTTAGGGAAAGCCGAGTCCTGTACCGGAGACTCTGCCAGAAGACTTGGAAATGAATACCTATTCCAAATGCAGGCCCAGCAAAATATTGCCACCCTTGACGGTGCCGGAGTCAAAAAGATAATTGCCAGTTGCCCGCACTGTTTCAACACTTTGGCAAACGAGTATCCTGCGCTTGGTGGAAAGTACGAAGTAATTCATCACTCCCAGCTTCTGGCACACTTAGTTGGGGCAGGAAAAGTCCATCCCGGAACTTTTCAAGCCAAAGTTACTTACCACGACCCTTGCTATTTGGGAAGGCATAATAGGGTATTTGACGAGCCAAGAAGTGTATTGGATTCCATTAAGGGAGTCAACCAAGTTGAAATGCATCGATGCAGGGAAAAGGGCTTTTGTTGCGGTGCTGGTGGATCCAGAATGTGGCTAGAGGAAAATATCGGCGAGCGTATAAATATGAATCGGACCACCGAAGCTTTAGGCACAGGTGCTGACGTGGTTTCAACTGCTTGCCCATTTTGCATGATCATGATTGATGACGCCGTTAAAGCCCAGCAAAAAGGTGATGATGTCCGAGTAATGGATGTCGCCCAAATTTTAGAAGAGTCAATGAAGGTAACAATAGGCTCACTAAGTGCTCCTGACAGCTCTAGTGAAGTGCCTCCGGATTCTGAAAATTAGAGACTTTAGGGTGACAGAACTCCCGATTAAGTTTTTAACTTAATGGTTTTTCATGATTGACCGAATAGACTCTTAATTTATCTACGCTGTTAAAAATTGAATTTAATGAAGCTAATTATATAGTCGGCGAACTTTAAAACATAGGTTGGCAAATAAAGTATTCAAGGTTTTCTATTAATTCTTAAGGTTTTGTGCCTAATGCCAACACTAAGTAATACTTGGGCTCGTTTAAGTTCTAAGATGTTGCTAAGCAAAAATTATTGCGCCAAACAGCCTTCCTTGGAATCGAGTAGCAAATTGTCTTTGGATAAAAACAAAACTGGCGACTTATGATAAATGTACTCCATTGGCTTGTTTTTGCACTAGGCATAGTATTGGTGCTAGGAAACTGGTTAAGTGTAATCCGAACACTTGTTGCTCCTCGAGGATTTTACTCTCGTGTATTTTCATTTTTCACTGGTACTTGGCGCAATGCGTTCCTTTTCTTGGCCAGGCGTTTGCCCGATTACCGTGCCAAAGATAGGTTGCTTTCGCTTCAAGAACCCACTCTTGTTTTAGCGTTGCTGGCTATCTGGTTAATAATTTTTCTGACAGGCTTTGCTTTCATAATTTGGCCACTGTCACATGTCACTATTGCAAGAGCATTTGAAATTGCAGGATCCTCCGAATTTACCTTAGGTTTTGCAACTCCAACCGGACCGGCACCGATGGCAGTAGTTTTTATGACAGCTGCAACCGGAGTAGTCGTGATCGCGCTTCAAGTTGGTTTCTTGCCGACCCTTTACAACGGATACAACCGAAGAGAGACTCTTTTGACTTTGCTGGAAAGTAGGGCGGGGTCGCCTGCGTGGGGGCCGGAAATCCTATCTAGGCATGCAAACGTAGGGCTTATGGAAAACTTGGCCGAGTTTTATGAACAGTGGGAGAAGTGGTCGGCAGATGTGGGTGAAAGTCACACTACATATCCATCCCTTTTATATTTCCGTTCGCCAAAGCCACTGGCTTCTTGGATCGTTGGACTATTGGCCGTGTTGGACAGTGCTGCTTTATTGCTCTCTTTTTCTCCGGATTTGTCACCGATTCAGGCACGATTGTGTCTTCGAATGGGCTTCACTGCCATGAGAGATATTGCTCAAGTGCTGCGTTTCCAATTTGATGAAGATCCTCTTCCAACCGACGATATTTTGCTTACTTATGAAGATTTTGTCAAAGGTGTAGAGCGGATGCGCCAAGGCGGATTTCCAATGGAGAGGTCTCCCGAGGAAGCATGGCCTCATTTTAAGGGGTGGCGGGTAAATTACGAACCAATTGCTTATTTCTTGTGCAATCATGTCGCTGCGCCGGTTGCACCATGGAGCGGAGATAGAAAATCTTTGAAGGAATCGGCAATTATTCCCGTTAGGGTAATTAATCGCCGGCCTGATGATCCTGAAGGGAAAAGCATTATTCCTATCAGAGATCTTCACTAGTGCTGCAACTGACCGGTTAGCCCTTGTGCGATTTGGTTGCTAAGGTGATCATATGGAATACGGGACGATGATTGAAGTCAACGGATCAGTTGATGAAGTGGTTGAAAGATCAAAGCAGGCAAAAAATGCAGGTATTACCACTCAGTGGGCCAGTCAGATTTTTGGTCATGACACTCTAACTTTGCTGGGTTTAATTGGGCGGGAGGTTGATGGTGTCAACTTTGGAACCGCTGTTACGCCTATCCAGCCTCGTCACCCTTATATGTTGGCAGCACAGGCACTCACCGTTCAAAGTGCTCTCAAAGGAAGATTGACTCTGGGCATCGGACTGTCTCATCAGATGGTGATAGAAAACGTATTTGGGCTCCCGTTTAACCAGCCTGCAAATCAAATGGAAGAGTACCTAAAAATTCTCATTCCTCTTTTGCGTGGCGAGGGAGTTGCATTTAAAGGAGAACACTACAGCGTCACTACCCTGGGTCCAATTGAAGTTCCTGGCAACCTGGCTCCAAAAGTTCTGGTAGCTGCGCTTGGAACCAAGATGCTCAACATTGCCGGGAGGTTGGCTTCTGGCACTGCCACTTGGATGACAGGTTTAAAGACAGTTGAGAGCCATGTTGTGCCGACCATAATAAAGGCTGCCGAAGCCGCATCGGCGAGCGAGCCCGAAATTGTCGTGGGACTTCCGGTTTGTGTAACTGAGGATAAATCCGGCGCAAAAGAAAGAGCGGCAAAGGTTTTTTCGATTTACGGAGGCTTACCCTCGTATAGGGCCATGCTCGACAGAGAAGGCGCGCAGGGCCCCGCCGACATTGCAATTATCGGAAACGCTGACGAAGTAGCGTCAAAACTCCTAGAACTTCCAGGTATTGGTGCAACTGGCTTTATTGGCGGGGTATTTGGAAACAAAGATGAAATAATAAATACGATTGCCACGATTGGTTCACTAAAGGATTCGTGAGCAATCCATTTTTCTACTCAAATTCCCCCGATTAGACATTTTTGAGCGCCATGAGATTTTTTTGAGCGGAGCATCAGAAATTTTCTAATTTTCAATGATTGCAAATTGCAACTAGTTCGCATTAGCAAGCTAATATAGCTAGAGGTGTCATTTTTACGGTCCACTTCAGCAAAATCTGTCTCATCATTACAGAATGGCCGCAACAGCACGCTTGCGCAGCTTTTTAAGTTAAATGACCTGGTGCCACTGTCTGTTTCAAGTGTAGGCCCTTTATTTTCCGTGGCCGCAACAGGCGGAGTCATGGCTGCCGATGCCGGTTGGTGGACCCTTGTTGCAATAAGCATACTGGCACTACCTTTCATCCTCTCAAGCTTCGTTTTCAGACTAATGAACAGGCATTTTCCCCACTCTGGCGCTTCCTATCACTGGTCGGCACGTGTAATTGGGAAACGAGCTTCTCACTACCAGGCTTGGATATTGATTCTCGCCTATTTTGCCTCAATTCCGCCAATTGCTATCCCGGCCGGTTCGTATACATTGGCACTTGTCGCTCCGCACTCCCATCCGGATGCCCTGGTGCAAAGTATCGTAACTATTTTTTGGATTATTTTTGCCGGAATTCCTCTTCTTGGCGGGGGAAGGCCGACAGCTACGATAACGAAAATATTTTTAGCGGTTGAAGTTGGCTCACTTGCATTATTTGCAATATTGGGAGTTGCCAACTTGAATAAGCTCTATATCCCAATACACTTCGGTCCTCCACCTATCGGAGGAATGCTGATAGTTGCGGTAATTGCGGCGACGATACTTGACGGTTGGGAAATTGATTCATATGCGGCCGAAGAAAGTGTACGTCCTCGGAGAGACCCGGGAAAGGCGGGCATAGTCGGGGCATTTTTAGCTGTCGGTTTCTATGCAATTCTTTATCCGTTGATGTTTAGCGAGACTCCGCTTTCGTTACTCGCAGGTTCATCGGACCCGTTGGCCATTTGGGGTCATCGCCTTCTTCCAGGAGCTCCTTACGTTATGCTGGTCCCAATTCTTGCCTCAACTGCCGGAGGCCTATGGTTGACTTCCTTTATCCTTACCAGGGCCCTTTACGCAATGGGACGAGAAAGTCTTATCCCCCAGGTTTTTTCAAAGGTTTCAAAGCGCCGTGTACCTCACGTGGCCATCTTGGTGACACTTGGGCTAACTATTGCAATTGCTTCTACCCAGCTTCTTTTCAGTTCTCTTAATTCATATTTCAATCTGGTTCTCTCGACTGCCGGATTCTTTCTGCTAGCAGAATTTTTCCTTGATTCTCTAACGGCTTCCGTTTTCCTAACCGTAGGCCATAGAAGGCTCCCGGATGTGGCCATTGCCCCGCACGACCACAGGTTGCTGAGGATGGGCGCAATACTGTCTAGCGCATTGATGGGATTTTTATTGATAACCTTCTTCTTATTTGCACCAAAAGCGATCGGGGCCGGAATTGACCAAACTATATTAATTCTTCTTTTACTTGGAGTTGCTTTTGCTTACCTCGCCGGGAAGCGCGCGAGAGAGGCGGTATCGTTCCATGGAGATGAAGTGAAAATACCGTCGATTAAATCACTTGACCCGCTTTCTAGCTGAACGGTGATTTTCATTAGTAGTTATTGATTGATAGGTTTGCACAAAAAAACTGCGGGCCACAAGGACCCGCAGTTCGAGGAAAGACTGTATATGATACAGAATTAGTCACTTCTTTAAGCATCACCTCCAGACAATAGCGAATGCGGAACAAAAACTCTTTGCAGACACGAGGCGTAATTTATTCTCAAATTCTTCTCAAATTCAAACTTCGAGAACTCTTTGTATTGCTGCTCTGTGTGCATAATATTTGCCTTTTGCTTATTGGCTGATTTTCACCTTATGCTTACATATCGAAAATGGAGTGCAATTTGTTACAGCTATATGTAATAGTTAGTGAATGGACCTATATTTCACCATGAAGGAGCTTTAAATTGACAGACCAAACGGGCGGGGCACAAGGTGGCGGGAGTGGTGGCAATTTCCCGCCTCAGTATCCACAATACCCAGGTTACGCATATCCTCCATCTCCCGATCGATATCAATTCTTAGGGTATAACCCCAACTACCCAATTCAGGCCCCGGCTGGCTTTCAACCCATGGCTCCAGCCTTTCCAAAAACTAGCGGGCTGGCCGTGGCCAGCCTAATTTTAAGTATTTTCTGGATTTTTGGCATGGGCTCCATTGCCGGAATCTGCTTAGGTATTGCAGGGCTTGCCTCAATCAAGAAATCGAATTTACTAACCGGGAAGGGAATGGCC
>JAJYDO010000088.1 GCA_021777355.1 Actinomycetes bacterium
CTTGTTAGCCGATCATGTCCCCACCACTCATGCTCGGCGCCCCCTGGTCGCCAAGACCTAAATCTTCCGCCACTCCGGAAGAAGCCACTAAAAATCTATAAAGCTGTGAATCGTTTTCAACCAAAGTCAAAAACGCATCTATTACTTCAGCCGAGATGGCCTTTACGTCTACACGGCCACCACTGCGAATAGTCTCAAGAGCAGCTTCATTTTTTTCCATAACCGCTTGGAATGAATCCATCAACTCGGTGGCAAAATACTCGGAAACCGCAGCAATCAGGCCCCGTCTGTCCCCAAAAAAGCGATAGAGGATTGGCCTTGTGATGCCAGCTTCAAATGCCATGTCGTCCATAGATGTTGCTATCCCTTTTTGACGAATGGTACGGATAGCAGCTTCTAAAAGCTCTTTTCTGCGCTGTAGCACCCTTTCACTTCGAAGAGATTCTCCGCTCACTTAAACTCCCTGTTCAAATAGTTCAAACCACTTACGTCAGGCAATCGTCTTAGATTCAGGTATCTGGCACCGACACGCATGTAACAGACTGTAACACTTTTGAAGACCAATGTCTAGCTAGTAATCTGGGCATGTGTCGCTAAATGCCCCAAATAATGAAAAAACAGGAGCTATTTCCCATAAAAGACTTCCGGCAGAAAGAAGGCGCAGGCAGCTTTTGGATGTAGCACTTGAAGTTTTTGCCACCAGGGGATTTGACGCTACTTCCATGGAAGATATCGCAGAAGCCGCAGGTGTGACTAAACCCCTTCTCTACCAGCACTTTGACTCAAAAAGGGCGCTTTATCTAGAGATAATAAGAGACGTGTCCATGGGGCTAATTGGTCATGTAACATCGGCCACTTCAGCTGCCGGATCTCCGAGACAACAGGTTGAGCAGGGATTTTCCGCATACTTTGCTTTTGTGCTGCAACACAGGAACGCTTTTAGGGTCTTGTTTGGAAGATCGGCCTCGCACGATGAGGAACTCTCGCGGGCAGTTAAAGAAGTTGAGAAAAAGATAGCCGAGACTATTGCGCCTTTAATTGATGTCGGAGTTTCGCCTGAACATCGAAGGCTTCTCGCCCACGCCGTAATTGGGATGGCAGAAGGGGCCAGCAGATATTGGATGTCAGGATCTAATAGCAGAGCCGAAAATGAGATAAGTATTGATCCTGCATTCACAAATAAAAGTTCATCTGAACTGGCCTCATGGGTGGCCGACCTGGCATGGGCTGGGCTTCGTGGAATAAAACCTGAAAATTAATAAAAAATAAAGACTTCATCTGAACAACTTGTACCCAAATAATCTCTACACTCTTATTAATGGTTTCAGATCCCCTCCGCCCATCAAAAGTTGCACTGATCAAACTTTTAAGCGAAAAAGCCTATATGAGAAGCGAGGAGCCATTCCAGCTTGCAAGCGGAGCTTGGAGCCATGACTACATTGACTGCAGAAGGGCAATGGCACTTGGCGCAGATTTAGGAGTCGTGGCAGCAGCCGTGGTGGAACAGGCCTTAGCCAGTGGGGTTGCCCTAATGGAGAAGCACTCGGAAAATCAAGCAATTGAAGTGCAGGCAATCGGAGGCCTGACAATGGGAGCCGATCCCATAAGCCATGCAGTTGCATTAGTCACAGGACTTTCATGGTTCTCAGTGAGGAAAAACGTCAAATCCCATGGTGCCAAGAGGACTATAGAAGGAGCTCAGATAGAGAGCGGCACCAAAGTGATGGTAGTTGATGACGTAGTTACAAGTGGATCTTCCATAATTGACGCTATTGATTCGGTAATTCAAAGCGGAGGCGATGTAGTTTTGGCAATGGCTCTGTTGGACAGAAGTTACGCCACCGGAAAAGCAATGGAGGCTATGGACATACCGTATGTGGCAATTACCACCTTTGAAGACTTAGGAATTGAACCTGTTGAAATATAAGCCAGTTAAGACACTAATTAATAGTTTCTTCATAATTTTTAGATAAATTTTACTGAGTATGGATTTATTCGACGCATTAGTCTTAATCTTCGTAGCCTTAGCTGCCATCAATGGATTGAAGGCGGGGGCTAGTTCTCTTTTCTTTTCATACGGGGGTTTCTTCGCGGGTCTCGCTTTTGGCTGGTGGATTGGGTCCATGACTTCTAACTACTTAGCCAGCAATGTGTCTTCGTCAATAGCTAGGCTGTTGATAGCAATTGCTCTGCTTTTTCTGCCGGCTATGGTGCTTGGGAGCCTTGGGCATCTGCTAGGCAACAGGGTGCATAATTGGATGGAGTCGCATCACCTTCGGGGAATTGACGATGGTGGAGGCGTTGTTATTTCCGTGGTGGCAACCTTGATTCTCGCATGGCTTTTAAGTTCGGTTTTGGCTAACTCACCCAATCAAGCCCTAAACTCTCAAATCCAGCGCTCCACTATTCTTCGAGCAATGAATCAAACACTTCCGTCGGTTCCCGTTAACGGGTTAAGACAGCTTGTGACAGAAGGCGGTTTTCCTTCGGTGTTTTCCGGTTTTGCTCCTCTCCCTCCAGGCAGCGTTCAGGAGGCAACTGCCGGCCAAGTCCAAAGCGACGTGGCAAATGTAGGGCAGAGCGTAGTCAAGATAGTCGGCGTTGGATGCGGCCAAATTCAAGAAGGATCCGGATTTGTTGCAGCAAACGGGTACGTAGTCACCAATGCCCACGTGGTCGCAGGCATAAGCGACCCCAACGTGCAAGATTCTTCCGGCACTCATCGGGCAGTCGTGGTGTACTTTGATCCCAACTTTGATCTTGCAATTTTGCAGGTGAGAAATCTGAACGATCCCCCTCTTCAATTAGATACCTCCACTTTGGCTCCAGCGACAAAAACTGTAGTAATCGGTTACCCGGAAGGCGGACCCTTCAACGCGCAGCCCTCCGGCATTCTCCAAGAGTTCCAGGCAATCGGCTCTAACATTTACGGACAAGGCTCTGTCACCAGACCTGTTTATCAGATCCAGGCCCTCGTAAGGCCGGGCAACTCAGGCGGCCCGCTTCTTACAACCTCGGGCCAAGTCGCAGGCGTGGTCTTTTCCAGATCCACTACAGATTCAAACGTAGGATACGCCCTTTTGGCAAGTGGAGTTGCCTCCCGGCTAAACACAGCGCTTGCAAATCCACAGCAAGTTTCGACTGGGGCATGCGTTGCAGGTTAGAGTACTTGAATAGCTGAATATGGTCGCAAAATCTGAAATGAGCAGCAAATTGCCGGAAATTAATTTGGAGCTGAAAGTATCATGACTACTCTCATTGAGGATTACGGCTTAATAGGAGACACCCACACGGCTGCCCTCGTCGCCAAAGACGGCTCCATTGACTGGCTTTGTCTTCCGAGATTCGACTCCCCCGCCTGTTTTGCCAAACTGCTGGGAGATTCTTCAAATGGCTATTGGAAGATATCGCCGAGCCAAAAAGTAATTGAAACAAAGCGAAGCTATAGAAAAGACACTTTGATTCTAGAAACAGAATTTGAAACCGAGACAGGCAAAGTAGTGCTAATAGATGCAATGCCTATTCGAGAAGATTTCCCGCAAGTTATACGAATAGTAAAAGGGATTTCGGGATCGGTTGAGATGACCATGGAGTTAGTGATTCGTTTTGACTATGGGAGCATTGTTCCTTGGGTGGTAAGGCGAGACAGGATGCTCCAAGCCGTGGCGGGACCCGATGCCTTGAGTCTTTGGTCCACTGTGCATACTCACGGGAAAGATCTCACAACCGTTTCAAATTTCACTGTCACGGCCGGGCAGTCTATACCGTTTCAACTTATTCATCACCCTTCGCATGAACCGGCACCGAGGCCACTTGATGCCACTTACATAATCGATGAAACTGAAACTTATTGGAAAAGTTGGGCAGCCATCTCCACATACGACGGCGAATATAAAGACCAAGTCGTCAGGTCCCTTCTAACCCTAAAAGCCCTAACCTATCATCCGACAGGTGGAATTGTGGCCGCACCTACCACTTCGCTTCCCGAGGCAATCGGCGGCGAGCGCAACTGGGACTATAGATACTGCTGGCTAAGAGATGCCTCACTTTCATTAGATGCACTGGTGCGCGGCGGTTATATAGATGAAGCATCGGCATGGCGAGACTGGTTGGTCAGAGCAGTTGCAGGAGACCCATCTAAGCTCCAGATAATGTACGGCGCCTCAGGGGAGCGCAGACTTGAAGAGTACGTTGTCCCATGGCTCAAAGGCTATGAGGACTCAGCCCCAGTCAGAGTTGGCAACAATGCAGTTGGCCAGTTTCAACTTGACGTATACGGCGAAGTTATGGCTGCGCTTCACGATGCAAGGATCGCAGGGCTAAGTGACAGCCAGGCCGCATGGGATCTCCAGCTAACACTTATTGACTACGTTGAATCCCGATTCGGAGAACCCGACGAAGGAATTTGGGAAGTGCGCGGCCCGAGAAGACATTTCACTCACTCTAAGGTCATGGCCTGGGTGGCACTCGACCGGGCAGTTGAGGCTGTTGTCAAAAATGACTTGCCTGGTCCCGTGGATAAGTGGCGCCAAAGCAGGGACTTGATCCACAAAGAAGTACTTGAAAAAGCTTGGAACCCAGATAAAAAAGCATTTACGCAGTACTATGGCTCAGATACCTTGGATGCATCAGTTCTGATGATTCCAATAATGGGTTTTTTGCCTGCAAATGATTCACGGGTAGTTGCAACTGTTGAGGCTATTGAGAAAGAACTTGTCGTGGACGGATTCGTTTTGCGCTATCAAGTAGATGATAAAGGCAGCGTCGACGGGTTGACAGGAAGAGAAGGAGCCTTTTTAGCCTGTTCGTTTTGGTTGGCAGACACATACGCGATGATGGGCCGCCAAGAAGATGCAGTCAAGTTGTTTGAGCGCCTGCTTTCTGTCACTAATGACTTGGACTTGCTCGCTGAAGAGTATGACTCTATTCTTGGTCGCCAAGTAGGGAACTTTCCACAGGCATTCTCGCATATCTCTTTAATAAATACCGCCTGTAATCTCTCTCATATGAAAAAGGGATTTGAAGTCAGCACATTTAGCCGCAGCGTTGACAAACCATTTGCTGCAAGACTGGCTAGGCGAGATCCCAGGAAAAGGCTTTGGATTCATGACAAGAGCCACAACGGAAAGCACGGAATAAAGAAATAAAGGGTCGCGTTACTTTGGCCCATTTGGCCGAAACTCCAATACTTGGGCCCATTTGGTCGAAATGCCAGTAGTTAGGTAAAGTAAAAGCTGTATGTCAGAGCATCATCATCACTCAGATCTGGATCCGGAAATCTCCCAAATAGGAGAAGGGGTAATTGAAATTGACACGCTCTTGGGCGGCTGGCGCCATGTTACGGCCGGATACGTGATAAATAGCCCGAATCCCATTCTGGTTGAGACAGGCTCGCAGACTTCGGTACCTACACTGATGAAAGCCCTCGACAAAATAGGACTCGGCCCCAATGATCTGAGCGGAGTAATTGTCACTCACATACACTTGGACCATGCCGGCGGAGTAGGAGACATTGCCAAAGCGTTCCCAAACGCCACAGTTTATGTCCACCCAAAAGGCGCAAGACATTTGGTTGATCCCACACGCCTAATCAATTCGGCAGAACTTGTCTATGGACCTCTTTTAGATGGATTATACGGAAGGCTTCTTCCCACTGAAGCCGAGAGAATTCACGTGTTGGAAGATAATGAAGTAATTGAAGTCGGGTTGAATAGAGCTCTCACCACCATCGACTCGCCAGGACATGCAAAGCACCACCTGGCAATTCTTGATTCTCAGTCAGGTCTTTTATTTGCAGGAGATGCAGTAGGAGTCCGTTTGCCTGATGTCGGCATTCTTCGACCTTCCTCGCCTCCGGCAGATTTTGATCTTGATTTGGCTGTAAATTCGCTCAGAAAGTTCAAAGCCTTAAAACCTTGGAGAGTGGCACTGGCTCACTACGGAAAAGTAGATATTGATCCAGATGAGCTCCTGGGCGAAGCCGAGGAAACAGTAGTTGCCTGGGCTGAGGTGGCCGAGGCTGCCTGGAGGGAAGGAAAAGATATAGCTCAAGCCCTGTCTGACCGCTTTACTATTGATCTCTCCCACGTTGATCCCGAATCGAGAAGGCGAATGGAAACATTGAACGGCGTGCACTCGAACGCCCAGGGATTGAAACGCTGGCTCGAAACCAGAGACTCATCTACGAGCAGCGGCACAAGCGGGTAAGAGTCGAAGACGGTATCCCAATTGCGCTAGATTAAACAATCGAGCCTAAAAGTGAACGTCAGCCAGACTCTTTTGGTTTACAATTTAATAAGTTAACTGGCTTTTTACGCCATTGACGGAGGAAATAATAGGGAACTATGTGGAAAATTAAACTTTTATCAGCGATGGCTTCTTTGGTATTTGCCTTTGCTCTTAGTGCATGTAGCGCCCCGCCAAATGTGCCCATGGCCAGTAATAATGCAACTCCAAGTGCGTCGTTGGCCAATCCTGCCGCACAAGTCACGATTTCCAACGATAGTTTTGAGCCCGCTTCAGTTTCCGTCAAAGCCGGTCAGATTGTGGAGTGGATTTGGAGTGATCTAGGGAACCCACATGATGTGACCTTGCCTAATGGGAATCACTCCCCTATTTTGGCCTCGGGGAAATGGTCATACCGGTTCTCGACACCCGGAACTTATCACTACTACGACTCGCTGCACAATAAAGTTGCAGGAACTGTAGTTGTAACTCCATAATTTCAAGATTAATTTCTTGCCAATTTCGCATTTGAAAGCAACTCCGCCAACAGCTAATGGTTTGTTTTTAAGTTGGACTTTCGAGTTTCTAAATCCGGAATAACCTAGGTTCGAAAGATCAAGTATTAAGTGTTATTTTTCCCTGTGATCATCTTCTCTCCGTTAAATATTCCAGAAACCAGTTTCCATCCCAAAACATTTATCACGAATAAAATAGCTCCAAATCCCAGGGCCAATACAGGCGTAGGGGTAATGGCATTGGTTGCAAAAAGAGCCACTACCACAAGAGGCGGAAGACTGGCCAAGGTTGAAAGTTGCTGAGCCACCCTAACATCACTTGAGCGTGAAGAAATTGCAATACAGGCCCAGATTGACCAACCCGCAAGAAGGGGAGTATATAGCAGCTGAATTATCAAGCGAGATGATTGAAAAATAACATTAGCAACTCCGCTTTGGCCAAACAGCCCTGTAGCAGCCAGAAAAATTGCATATACAAAATATGCGATTGCAATTGTCGGCATAAATGCCGCAAGAGCCTTACCCAGCAAGAACTCGTCACGCCTGATCGGAGTAATTAATATTGGCTCAAGAGTTCCCTGATCCCTCTCTCCGACAATTGAATAAGCAGATAGTGCCGCTGGCACAAGAGTGGGCACTAACAGCATGTATAAAAGAGAGATTCCCAGCTTCGTTTGTTCGAGATGGGTCAAGACCGTTCCCTTCACCGAAAATATTCCAACAAGTGGAATCAAAACAAATATCAGAGGCAACATCAACATGGTGGCGACTATAAACCTATTTCTCCGAAAGTCCCTTAGCTCCTTTTTAGTAATTGCATATATCCGTCTCCAATGAAGTTTCACTTGATGCCACCCCCGTCTGTCCCGACAATTTCCAGATAAACATCTTCCAGTGAATGGTGGGCTTCCCCGATAAAGACCACGTCACAACCGGCCTCGACCAACGCTCTGGCTATATTGGGGGCAACCGATTCTATACTTGTCACATTCAAGCTGAAGGATCCGTCACTTCCTTTTTCCCAAGAAGTTACTCCGTCAACGCTGTCAAATATCCCAGAAGGTGAATCAATTTCATTCAGGGTTTTAACAGTCAAAGACTTCGTGAACATTTCTTTCTCTAAGTCTTTTGTGCGGCCAACCATTTTAAGCGTTGTATTCAAAATTGCAACACGGTCACACAATTTTTCAGCTTCGTCAAGCCTATGAGTGGTGAGGAAAATAGTAACTCCGCGCTCCTTTAGCTTAATTATTAGTTCATGTACCTCTAACGCTGCAACTGGATCAAGTCCCGAGGTAGGCTCATCCAAAAATAGAAGCTTGGGATCGTTCAATAATGCTCTGGCAAGGCCAACTCGCTGGCGAAGTCCTTTGGAAAGAGTCCCGCAAAGGTCATTCTTCCTGGAAGTTAAATTCACTGCCTCAAGGGAGTTGGAAATCTTTTCTTTAGTATCTTTGAGCATATAAAGATCAGCAAAGCACTCTAAGTTTTCCTCGACGCTTAATCGGTTGTATAAACCGGGTGATTCGGGCATAATAGATATTTTTGACCTAATTTCAACACTGTTGTGACTATTAAGGTCAACGCCTACAACTTGCGCATTGCCCGAAGTTGGAGCCAATAGAGTCCCCAAAGTTCGAACAGTGGTAGTTTTCCCAGCACCGTTAGGACCTAAAAATCCAAATACTTCACCATATTGAACTTGAAAGGAAAGATCGTCAAAAGCAACTCTCTGGCCGATCTTCTTTGTGAGATGAACTGCGTCAATTGCATACTCCTCATCCTTGTCGCCCACTGAGCCAGATTGATCTGCCAATCTATCCGGTCCTCTTTTTAATGCAGCCAATTATGCTCACATTTAAATGCTATTGCCAAATCAGCGCATTTTTTGGCATAACCCACAGTTTTTGTTCGATATCCGTTGTTTACCACGCCTAGAGCCCCACTACGTTAATTAGTTGGGCCAATTGAGCCACACTGAAAACAACCACCAAACTTGGTACAAATTTGCTTTACTTCTGGGACGTAGAAACGGCCTTTATTTCCGATGTAGTTACTTTATGGCGTTTCTAAAGCTGCGCGGCCTTTTAAGGAGTCTTAAAGGACTAAATGCAAGAAATGCTTTCAAATAATTCAAGAAGTCCGTTAATTCAGGAGATCCTTCGCTAATTATTTGGCGGAGAATATGGGACTTCTATTAAACCTTCCACTTGATTTGTTTCGGTATTCAGATTTGTAGTGTGGCAAAGATAATGAGTCTTTAGAGATCATGTGAGAGGTCCAAGCTAGATGGTGGCGACGGAATCGCCTACGCAGAGAAGAAAAGATTTGACTGATCCTCTAACAAAGACATTTTCAGGTGGTTGGAAAGCTGCCCGCGACAAAGATTTATTCAAAAGTAAAGAAATTTGTGTCGACAAAATCGATCAAGGAAGGAGATCGAAAAGAGGCTGCTCATTGAAATGACGATAATTGGACTTCAATGCTCTATTTGAAAGCGTAAGGTCAATGCCCAATAGGGAGACAAGTTTGAAACCATAGATGAAGAATGGCAGAGATATCTGAATAGATCATTCAGTTTAAGAAAGATAGACTCTTCGCAAAATTGGAATTACTCCGCTAATCAGATCCGAACAGCTACATGAAACACTCTAGAAAGAGAAAATGGCATAAGAATAGTGGTAACAGTTCAGGTACCTCCACACATATCTCTGCCAGGGAATCGCGCGGACCGCGCGAATATCCACCACTTGGCGTGTTAATTCGTGTATAACTGTTTGAGTGAATTTTGAACAGTTTGCATTGGAGTTTGAGGCAAGAATTAGTCTTCTTAATCAACGGGTTTTGGAACTTGAGGCTGAGGTTCTGAAGTTAAGTAGCGAGAATGCTGAGCTTAAAGCCCGACTTAACTTGAACTCCCGAAATTCATCAAGGCCTCCTTCATCTGACCTAGATCCGCACGTAAGGTTTGGAGAAGCCCAGTTTGGCGACATTAGAGTTGTTGAAAGTTAAGGTTTTAGCAAGGAAGAGAAGCACACTGGTTTTTGGGCGTGTTCTTACG
>JAJYDO010000014.1 GCA_021777355.1 Actinomycetes bacterium
CTTGACATCCCTTCCAACATCAGCCCAAACAAGATGACCTGAGTCATGGTCAACTACAACTGTTATGTACTTATGCCCACGACGATAACTGATCTCATCTATGCCAATTCTCTTAAGACCATCAAATGGATCCGTTGCTTTCCTGGCATCATCAACTACCCGAGAGATAATTGATCCAACTGTTTTCCAGGCCACTCTCATAAGAGCTACAACTGCAGATTTTGAGGTATTGGTAGCTAACCAAGCAACCTGGTCGTCAAATGCTCTTGAATGCCAAGCACCATGTCTTGCCCAAGGGACTTGAGCTACAGTTGGTCCGTGTTCAGGACAATTTACCCTGGGTGAGTCAGATTCCAAATAACACTCAATAGTTCCAAGATCGAGTACCCTCCATCTACGGCGACCTTCACCTTGGTCATAACCAGGAGACTTAAGCCCACAGAGTCCGCATCTGCGCTTCTTAGACCTCCTCGGACGGACATGAGCAACAATACAATTGCCCTCTTCATCGACCTCTATCGACTCAATTACAGTTGATTTCTCGACACCGAGTACGGAACGCCATATATTAGTATTAAACAACGCCATTTTCCTTTCCTATTTTTTGGAATTTCCAATACTCAAAATTTAGCCTGGAGATGGCGTTGTTTGCCCTAAAGGCAGGTCAGGGAACCCACGGATATGTTAGGAGAGCCTTTAATATTTGCACCCGACTAATAGGGTTTATTATTCAAAGATTCGCCAGGCATGTTATTGCTCCCATGATTTTTTTGAAACGAAATTAATACTATTGAAATTCTAAATTTCACTTGATATAAAAAAGGAACCTTCTATCATTTCCGCCAAGGAATTATTTGAGACTGCAAAGCAATAGACCCAATTGCAACTTGTAACGAAATAATTATTTGGATTTGACCTCAAAAAGAGAGGCAGATTATAGGTGGGCTAATTTTTGGTATATAGTTCATGCTGGGTATTCTCTTTGAGAAGGAGGCAAGAGGTGTCGAAGTTACAGAAAGTTTTGATCTATTTCACTTTGCTTATTAGTGTCACGGCTATTTCGATTAGCGGGTTTCAACTGGTGAGATCGCCAAACCAAGTCAGTAATATTGGTTCCGGTGGGTTTAATCATGGGACAAGGGCGATTATGCTCTCTACCCTTTCTCCTTTTGCGGGAAGTTCTCCTGTTTACAACGCCAATGGTCAAATTACTGCCTGCGTGGGAACAGGATTTAGAGAAGTGGACCTGCCAACTCCGGTAAGAGTTCTTGACACCAGAGTTCCAATAGGGGTATCCACAGCTCAGCCTCTGGCGGCTGGCTCAACGACTGTAATTTCTGTTGCATCCGTAGTTCCAGGTGCCTCGGCAGTAATAGGGACCATTACATTCACTAACGCTCAGATAGGTTACGGAACCTTGTGGGCAGGTGGAACCAGGCCGATAGTTTCAAATATTAATGTGGCCGCCGCAGGCGCAACAGTGGCTGACTTGGCGTTGGTTCCACTATCTTCAAGCGGCACATTTAGTCTTTTTAATCAAAACACAACCGACGCGGTATTTGATGTTTCAGGTGGTCTCTATCCGGTCCAAGGAGCAGTAAATCTGATAGACCCTGCCAGCCAAAGTTGTCCAAGCGGGTACCAGCAAGTCTCCTGGCCGGCAAATAATGGAATAACTGTTTTTTCGACTCCCACAACTACTACTTATACAATTCCATCGGGCACAAATTGGGTCCAAGCCAAACTGTGGGGTGCAGGAGGCGGTGCGGGAGGGTATAACGCCACCAACGGCTCAAGCGGCGGAGGCGGAGGAGGGGCAGTTGTAACTGCAATCATCCCAACTGCAGGCTGCACAAGCCTGAGTATTGTTGTAGGTCTTGGAGGCGCAGCCGGAACAGCCTCTGTGGCAGGTGGAAACGGGGGAGGTTCAAGCGTGAGTTGTGCCACAGCAGCAGTTTCTGCCCAAGGTGGAGTGGGATCTGCAGTAGGGGGAGTCGGAGGAGGGGGAGGTTCGTTCAACTTCACTGGAACTGCAATTGGTGTCTCTAGCGTGGGAGGACAGGCAGGATCCAACTCTCCGGGCCTGACTTCCGGTGGAAGTGGAGGCAATAACGGAGGTGGATCGGGAAGCGGAAGCGGAGCCAATATCTTTAGCGGTCCAGGGGCAGGGGGTGTCGGCGGCGGAGGCGGCGGAGGATCATTTAGTTCGGCAAACGGTGCCGCCGGTGGCAATGGAATGGTGATTATTCAAAAGATTGGCTAGAGGTGTAACCTAAAAGCTTTCTCAACTTTATTGTCGCGTATTTTCGGCTGGTTCTTTGCAGGGAGTGTCTAAAGGGAGCTTTTCTCGGTGTTTGACGAAGTGCTCCAGGCCTAAAAATTGCCGCAAACCTGAATTGCTAGCAGATTTTCGAAGGCCAATAAGCTTGGCCAAATTTAAAAGAACCTGGTAGATGCCACTAATATTGAGAGTTTCTTGAATAAAATTGGAGTTTTTTCGCTGTAGATTTAAAACCCGACTAAATTAGTCAACAATGCATCACGTAGCCGCAACCTCTGTCCAAATGGGCGGCCATTCCTTGATTGGGATTTTTTGGCCGTTTGTAGTGGCTAGTGTAATTGGTTTTGTCGGAGCAGTACTGGTAGGAATGAGTGGCACCGGAGGGGGATCTCTTGTAACGCCTTTGCTCATTTGGATCCTTGCAGCTCCTCCAAACATGGCAATAGGAACTGACATTGTCTACTCACTGATGGTCAGGCCTCTGGGGGCACTTTGCCATGTCAAGTCCGAGTTCAAATTGAAAGGAGTGGCAAATTACTTAATAGGAGGTACTATTCCCGGTGTCGGAATCGGTGCATTGCTAGAAGGAATTCTAAAAAGCAAGTTTGGAGTCAATTCTCTCGACTTTTTATTAGGAGCAGTTCTTTTAGTTAATGCTGTTATCATTTACAAAAGAAAGCTAGTTTCCCTAAAGTCAATCTCTCCAGATTTCAAAGTGGAAGTAGGAAGAAGAGAAAAACAGTATCTGTTCGTACTTGGAATAGTGGCCGGCCTTCTTTTGACTTCAACTTCGCTTGGATCCGGTTCCATTGTGCTTCTTGGGCTTTTTTGGATTTTCCCCAAAATACCTCAAAAACAACTTGTGGGTATTGATTTGTTGGTATCTATACCAATGATTTTTCTCAGTTCAATTTTCCACCTTTCAGTAGGCAACGTTAATTTCAGCTATTTAATTGCAATGCTTGTCGGAGGGATTCCGGGAGTTATTTTAGGCTCAACAAAATTCTCCGGATTTTCTCCGAAAATTACCCGAAATACAATTGTGACAGTGTTAGGCGTAACCGGTCTTCGCGTTTTACTTCTTGCTTAGGAAGTTTTGCCGCATTTTCACGTAGATTGTTACTAATTGATTCGGGCAGCATTATTTATCAAACAATGCTAGGCAGTACTCTTATTTTCCAATGCCCAGATTTTATGTACAAGACGGCGTACCTAACCCGTGTAAACAACCTGAAAGCATTCTGCCAAATGGCCCTCGGCAAGTCCATAAGCTGACGCCGTAGTTTCAGTCCATGCCCTTATCATTCCCTCCAAGTCTTTTATCCCATTTGTTTGGCTTGCATGGGATTTAAGAGCATTTATTTTATTCTGGAACGTCTCTGTAATATCAACGGCACAAACCCAAGTGCCGGGCTGTCCCAAAAGTGGTGACGGCTCTAAGCAATCGAATCTTGCCTCTTTATATGACTCCTTGTCTCCCTGTGGACCCAGGAATGAAGAAGGAGAAGCCATCAACCAAAGCTCCTTTACTATGTGGGGCTCTAGTTCATCATTGAGTAGTTCAGGATGGGCAAATGGATTTCTGGCATCTGGATAAATTGAAAATACGGAAGCTTCACCAACTGCCAAGTGATCTGGGTGGCTTGCAAATATTCGGTCCCAAGATCTTTCCGGAGATGGAGCTAAGACCCGATCTGGCTGCAACTGCCTGATAAAGCGACTTATGTCTCGTCTGAGTTCAATTGTGCAAGTGACCATTCCGTCTGAGTAGCCCAAGAAATGCACATCGGTTACGCCAACTTCCTTCGCGGCGAGCCTTTGTTCTTTTTGGCGAAGCATAGCCATGTCGCGTCTTGAAATTGATCTGTCATTTCCACCTGCGTCACCATCGGTAATGATGAGGTAAGTGACTTGTACACCTTTTGAAACCCATGCCGCTATAGTGCCGGCTGCACCGAAGTCTAAGTCATCAGGGTGCGCTGCGATGCATAGAATTTTTTCTGGAACTCCCATTTATATACCTTCTTATTTAATGCTCTCAAGGTAGATCTGAGATCCACCTGCCACAAACTCCTTAGCTTTTTCTTCTAAGCCCAGCGAGACTGCTTCACTGTCTTCAACACCGTGTTCTAAAGCATAATTTCTCACATCCTGGGTAATTCGCATGGAGCAAAATTTGGGCCCGCACATTGAGCAAAAATGCGCAGTCTTGGCAGGCGTTGCCGGGAGAGTTTCGTCGTGATAGGACCTTGCCGTATCTGGATCCAAAGAGAGATTGAACTGGTCTTCCCACCTGAATTCGAATCGTGCTTTAGAAAGTGCATCGTCTCTTTGCTTGGCTCCCTGGTGGCCTTTTGCAAGATCTGCGGCGTGCGCTGCAATTCTGTAGGCAATTAGACCGTCTTTAACATCGTTCTTGTTGGGCAGTCCGAGGTGTTCCTTAGGCGTGACATAGCAAAGCATCGCAGTTCCCCCGCCTCCAATTACTGCTGCTCCAATAGCTGAAGTTATGTGATCGTATCCGGGTGCAATATCAGTAGTTAAAGGACCTAAAGTGTAAAAAGGCGCTTCAAAACATACCCTCTTTTGTCTTTCAATATTCTCATTTATTAGATGCAAAGGCACGTGGCCAGGGCCTTCGATCATCACTTGGACATCGTGCTTCCAGGCAACTTGTGTCAGCTCTCCTAAAGTGTCCAACTCCCCAAATTGGGCGTCATCATTTGCATCTGCAATTGAACCGGGTCTGAGGCCATCTCCCAGTGAGAACGACACGTCATAGGCCTTCATGATTTCGCAGATCTCTTCGAAATTTGTATAAAGAAAGTTTTCTTTATGGTGAGCCAGACACCATGCAGCCAAAATAGATCCGCCTCTAGATACAATTCCGGTAACTCGTTTAGCTGTAAGAGGAACATACCTAAGAAGAACGCCTGCGTGAATGGTGAAATAGTCAACACCTTGTTCAGCTTGCTCTATTAACGTATCTTTCATTATCTCCCAAGTAAGTTCAGCCGGATTCCCATCAACTTTTTCCAAAGCTTGATATATAGGCACGGTTCCGATTGGCACCGGAGAGTTCCTTATAATCCATTCCCGGGTTGTATGGATGTCAGGGCCAGTGGATAGATCCATCACAGTGTCAGCACCCCAGTGGGTTGACCACTTGAGTTTCTCAACTTCTTCTTTTATCGATGACGTTACTGCAGAGTTTCCTATATTGGAATTTACCTTTACCAAGAAATTAGTTCCAATTATCATCGGCTCTAATTCTGTGTGATTGATATTAGATGGCAGAATTGCGCGACCTATTGCTAATTCGCTCCGCACAAATTCGGGAGTTACTCCTTCACGGATCGCAACGTATTCCATCTCGTTGGTGATCTCACCCTTTCTTGCGTAGTACATCTGGCTTACATTGGCTCCAGATTTGGCCCTAAGCACCGATCTTTGTTTTGAGAGAAACTTCGGCACTTCTGTCTCCTGCTTGTCGCCTAAAAGATTTAGGCGTTGCCGCTTTCTTCCGTCGTCTCTTATTTGGCTCTTTCGGCCTTCAATCTCCTCCACATCACCGCGGGCAATGATCCACTCTCTTCTAAGCTCGTCTAAACCAACTTCGGGATCGCACTCCGGGCCTTCGGTGAAATAAAGGCGGACCGGATCATTCGGAGTCGTAGATCCGTTTGCTTCCATTGTCGAAGAGAGCAAAACTTCCTCAAATGGAACTTTGATTGTTTCATTACTCCCCGTGACGTAAATTCTTCTTCTGTTATTGGGTCTGGGGGCACCTTTAATGACGCCATTATCCCTGACAGTAGTTTTTGATGAATTATCGTTAAACATTTTTCTCCCTCCGTCAGCATTACCTGGGCAGGTTCTAACGGTCGGTGCAATTTGCACCCTCTCAGCCAATTAAGCTCCCGTGTTCCCATCTTGACATAAATTTAGTGGCATTATGTAACAATGACTCGACTTAAAATGGGCGAAAAGGCCCCCGCATTTAATCTTCTTGATCCCAAGGGAGACCGCGTAAAGCTAAGTAATTTTCTGGGAAATCCTGTGGTGGTTTACTTTTATCCGGCAGATGACACTCCTGGCTGCACCAAGGAGGCTTGCCAGTTCCAAGAGGCCCTTGTCTCATTCAAGAAGGCAAAAGTGCCTGTAGTGGGAGTTTCACCCGATGACGCAAGTTCTCATAAGGCTTTTGCCAAGAAATACGGGCTGAACTTTACGCTTTTAAGTGATCCTAATCACTCAATAATGGAAAAATATGGTGCCTGGGGAGAAAAAACGCTGTATGGCAAGAAAATGGTTGGGGTCATAAGATCAACGTTTGTAATTGACAAAGACGGCAAAATTGCTAAGGCCTGGTATAACGTGAGGGCTGACGGCCATGCTGCCAAGGTACTTGAATACTTAGAAACACTTAGCTGAACTAGGCTCAATCCATCATCTACTGGCTAAAAGAGGTATTCCAGATGTATTTGCCGTCCAGTCCTCGATAGGACGGGGTGGCAGATCTGCTCCTTTTGGGATTGCACTCCACCCTAACTTTTTTGCAGCCGCTTTTTGAGATGAAAAATGCTTCATTTCTGCAAGTAGTGGCATCTTGCCTTTGAGCCTTTGCCGATCCTTTGGGTGTGTTTGATAAGAAAGTCATTTCCTTTTCTCCTTTGTAATTTCGATTTTCCATATTGTCCGAATGATTGAACATATTTAATTAATCGTCCCGGCTCATTAGCGAGAGTTCATGGAAATGTGATGGAATTATTAAGCTTGGGAAGAATCTAAATCCCAGCTAAATGTGGGTAAAAGCGAATTCCCAGAAGTCAGATGCCACCCAATATCAATCCAATCGCCCCAAAACCGGCACAAAATAGTGCTGTTCCGAGAATATTTTTCAAACCCTGGGTCCATGAACCTTCCTCAATAAGCTTGAACGACTCGTACATATAGGTTGAAAATGTAGTGAATGATCCACAAAATCCCGTGCCAAAGAGAGTTGCCAATTCCGAGTTCAACTTGGCATGGACGTGCAGTGCCGTAATGGCCCCCAACAAGAGAGATCCGAGAGAATTAACGACAAACGTGCCCCAGGGAAAGGTCGACTTATTAACAGCTTTAGAACTAATTGTCTTGTCTAAGCCATAGCGGCATACAGCGCCCACTCCGCCTGTTAAAGCCATCAAGAAAACTAACAATATGCTTAACCCACCAGCTAACTTTTACCAGCTAAGTTCATGTTTATCGGAAAATGGTATTGAATCTGCACACATTATGAATTCATGCAGTCTCGTTTTTCCGACCTCCATACAAGACGACTTCAATCTCTTGGGTAGTCACAATTCCTTCAGATACAAGCTCCAGTACCGATGGAATGAATGAATTTATCTTTTCAGCGGTGTCTATCATCGAGATGACTACAGGAAGATCAGATGACAAAGAAAGCACCCTCGAAGTGTGGATGTGATTTGAGGCTCCAAACCCCTCAATTCCTCTGGTGACCGTTGCTCCGGCTATTGCTGCATTGTGGGCTCTGGCTACAATTTCAGAATAAAGCGGGTGATGGTGGTATTGGTCACTCTCACCAATTGCAATTGTAAGCATTACTGCTTTTCCGGTTAGTTCTTTCATCTTTACTCCTTTGTCCCAAGTCCTATTCTTGCCAAGCGAGTTCCCGCGGCAAGCGCAATAAGGCCTCCAATTATGCAAACAAACATCAATCCAACTCCTAATAGTGGCTTTCCGTGGCTGATGGCCTGATCTGTTGCAACTGCAAGAGTCGACTCGGTGGTAAAGCCACCTAGAAACCCAATTGCCAAAAAAGGCCTGGCCAGCTTAGTGGGCTTAATTCTCTCTGAAATTACAGTGACCACTATGCCAATGAGCAAGGCCCCCAGGATATTGACCAAAAGAGTGGGCACGATAAAGAAAGTTGAAGAAAGCGAGGAATACAAGGCCCACCTCAAAAGAGTGCCAAGAGCGCCACCAAGTAAAATTGCCAACCAAACCGACATTATTTCAATACTAATTGCTGGGACTTTGCACAAATGTAAGTTCGAATGGTTCGCTATTGCCTACGATAGAGATATGCCACCCGAAAAACCACAATGGGCTGAACTTTTTACTGAAGTTGTTACGTCGGGGCTGTGCACCGGATGTGCCGCCTGTGTCATTGTTTGTCCACATGACGTGCTGGGCTACAACGACGCGGGCGGTACTTATAAGCCATTTCACTTTGATATCGATGGCGGGACAGCCGACTGTACACATGGACAAAGAGGATGCACACTATGCACGAGAGCATGTCCGAGATTTCGCAACTGGGAAAGCGAAATTGATACCTTCTTATTTGGCCGTGAGAGAAAAGATGAGGAAATATCCGGAATTTCACAGGATGTCTTTCTGGCTAAAGCCGTGGATCCCGATTTGGCTAAAGTGGGCCAAGACGGCGCTTTAGTGTCTGCGATATTAGTCTATGCCCTGGACAATGACAAGATTGATGCCGCTTTGGTATCTGGGCTCGAAGGCGACGGCTCTACCTGGAAAGCAGTTCCTCAAGTAGCCAGGTCCAGGCAAGATGTTATAGATACTGCAGGATCGCGCTATACCTATAGTGCAAATACCTTAGGGTATAAAGAAGCAACCGACGGTGGAGCCGAAAGAATAGCCTTGGTTGGGATGGGATGCCAGGCGAGTGCACCCGGTGCCATGTCTGCCAAAAAGGCCGGAAAGACTGCCCGAAGATTTGTTCTCACTATTGGACTTTTATGTTCAAAGACATTTGATGATGCGATTTTTAAAGAGCTATTTGAGGATCGTTACAGTATCCAAAGGGAAAACATCAAGAAAATGAATATTAAAGGCGTGTTCCAAATTTGGTGCCATGACGGCACTTATCATGAGATTCCCCTAAAAGAAGCGCACGCTTGGACCAGAGAAGGTTGCAAAAACTGTCCTGATTTTGCCTCAGAGCATGCAGATATTTCAACAGGGGGAATAGGAGAATTCCAAGACTGGACCTTAACGGTGGTAAGGACAGATCGCGGGAGAGAGTTAATCGAAGAGATGAAGGAAAAAGGCATCATTGAAACTCGTCCCGGCACAGATGATCCAGGGGCAATTGCACTAATGAATAAGCTGGCAAAAGTTAGTAGAAAAAGGTGGCCTGAGACTGCGGCGGCAGCTCCCCGGAGAATTCCAGTTGCCTAGCAAAAAACCGACATTTACAACCATGTATTTCATCCGGCACGGTCAAACTCCCACCACCGGCATTGAACTTCCCGGAAGAAAGCCGGGATTGCATCTAAGCGAACTAGGAATAAAGCAAGCAGCACTTCTCGGTGAAGCACTGGCGAAGAACAAGTCTTTGAAATCAGCACCAGTATTTGTCTCGCCTCTGGAGAGGACCAGGGAGACTGCAGCTCCTATTGCCAAGGCTCTTCGAACTCGGGTAAAGGTAGAGAAAGGTCTCATAGAGTGTGACTTCGGAGACTACACGGGCAGGAAACTTGCAGATCTAGCGAAACTTGATGGGTGGAGGGCAATGCATCTGTCAGCTTCCACCTGGAGATTCCCAAATGGTGAGTCTTTTCTGGAGATGCAACTACGCGTAAGCCAAACTATATGGAAGTTATCTGAAAGCCATTTGGGCAAAAGCGTGATTGTTGTAAGCCACGCCGATCCAATCAAGATGGCTCTGAATTCGGCTCTGGGATCATCGATTGATTTTTTCCATCGAATTGAAGTCGGGCCGGCATCTGTGAGTATTGTGCGCTATATGCAATTAGGGCCATCCGCAGTGCCGCAAGTAATCGGAGTCAACTTAGACAGCGGTTCGAGCTTTGTGCGAGGCAGTTCTCATGGGTGACACATATGTTTTTGAAAATCCCGACAAAGTTACTTTCGGGACAATTGGGAGGCCTGCCAGAAGAGTTTTTTTGATGCAGGTCAAAGAAGACGACCAAATGCTTACTGTCAAATTAGAGAAGATGCAAGTTGCAGCTTTGTCTTCTTTTCTCGGAGGAATTATCGCACAAGCCCCAAGGCCGGCCCATCTGCCAGATGACTTAGAACTCGAAGAGCCGATGATTGCATTATTCACCGTAGGGGCATTAGGTGCCGCCTACGACGAAGAGCTGGATCGAGTTATTTTAGTAGCCGAAGAAAGCGAAGACTACGAGAGTTTTCAAATGACTTTATTTGATCCCACCGAGCTTCGAATCGCAGATGACAACATTGGTTCGACACTAAGGGTCATGGCTACTCGCGAGCAGGCATCGGCTCTAGCCATACGGGGTCGAGCATTAGTTGAAGCCGGACGTCCTCCATGTCCGCTATGTGGATATCCTATAAACCCTGACGGTCACGATTGCCCTAGAACCAACGGACACCGTCCACCTGCGATCTAGTTGACCTTGAGCAATTTACGACCTCAAACAAGTGAAATCTTGTTGCTTGGAGATATAGAGATACAAGAAAGACTTGCTTACAGCTCAAACAACGCTTTTATAGTAAGTGTCAACTATCACGATAAAAGTGAACTGTGCGTTTATAAACCTGAAGCCGGCGAGCGTCCGCTTTGGGATTTTGAACCGGGACTTTGGAAAAGAGAAGTTGGGGCATATGAACTGAGCGCCTTGTTTGGTTGGGATATCATCCCTGAAACCGTTGAGCGTTTCGATGCGCCTCTTGGTGTCGGATCGATTCAAAAATACATTGACTTTGATCCTAAGGAGCACTACTTCACCTTGATTGATCAAGAAAAATACTTGTGCGAAATTGAAAAGGTAGCGTTATTTGACTTTGTCGCAAACAATGCAGATCGAAAAGGCGGTCATTTTTTAATTGATGGAAATGGCCACCTCTGGGCAATCGACCATGGCTTGTGTTTTAATGAGGAGCCCAAGCTCAGGACTGTTGTCTGGGACTTGGGAGAAAGAAGGGTTCCAAATAATCTCAAAGAAGACTTAATAATGGCTAAGCCAAATGTCGAACAAACTCTTGAACCCTATCTAAATGAAAGAGAAATTCAACTTACAATGTTAAGGCTGGACGCTGTTTTAAAGTTAGAGGTGTTCCCTGATCCCGGGGATGGACGGCGGCCCTATCCCTGGCCTTTGCTGTAGCTAGCAGGATTTTGCCGGAGGTCTTTTCTTTCTCATCCCTGTTTCTTGATCCGGCACCGATTGCACCGAAGGCATTGCCAGAGGCTCTACTGCTCCAATAACTGTACCAATGGAACAGTCAGTAGTGCCGGCCATTGATTTAACCGATGTCGAAATGGGTGGAAGTGAAGGAGCAGAAGTATTGGAATTTCCAAAATCAAATGCCGAGGTCAAGTCTCCGGTGTTATCTCGTCTCCACTGACTCAAATTAGGGACTTCGACGCCAAATCTTGACTCAATAAAACGGAGTGTAGAAGTATGGTCAAAAATTTCCGAACATACATAACCGCCAGCGCTAAATGGAGAAACCACAAGCATGGGAACTCTGAACCCAAGACCAATTGGCCCGCTGGTTCCACTTGCGTCACTTGGAATTGGAGATACTGTCAAGTACTCGTCTTTTGTTCCCGGCGGGGGAGTCGGGGGTGTGACATGGTCGAAAAAACCACCGTTTTCGTCATAAGTAATAAATAGTGCGGTCTTAGCCCAAACCGAAGGGTTAGACATGAGGGTAGTAATTACTTGGTTCACAACCTGCTCGCCGCCGACTGGCGGCGCGGGTGGATGTTCGGAAGCCGGATCCGATGCGACTATCCATGAGACTTGGGGGAGATTGCCGGTTTGGACGTCGGTTTGAAAATCATCTGGAAAAACTTCTTCAAAGGCAAGCTTGTACTTCTCTGAACCCGAGTCTAAGAACTGTGGGAAGTAAAGCAAGATATTGTCTGAAGCAAGAGCGCCAAGTGAAGTTCCCGGCGCATAAAGGGAACCCGAGGGCTGATAGGTTTTCCATGTAATGCCTTTTGCGCTTAGTTGGTCTGGCATAGTGGTCCATTTTGCACTGCCCTCGTAAGAAAGAGAACCTTGAGTAGTTACAACAGGTCCGCCATTTTTGCCGCTTGGGTCGATGGTTCCAGAAAGTGCCATAAGTCGATTTGGATGTGTGGGGCCTAATACCGAGCAGTGGTAAGCATCGCAGATTGTATAGCTGTCAGCGAGTGCATAGTAATAAGGAAGGTCGGCCCTTTCGTAGTAGCCCATGGTGCCAAGCGCATTTGCCGGTCCATCGGCACTCAGGTGGGCACTCCCAAAACCATCCATTTTCCCATTGTCCCAAGACTGGTGCTGAGGGCCCCATGCGTGGGTAATGTCATTGACGCACATGGAATTAGTCGCATTTATTGTGTCCAAGTGGAACGGTAATAACTTTCCAATTGGTGCCACGGAGCTATTTGCCGAAAAATTCTGCTCAAAAATGCCGGCAGTTCTGGCTGCTTGGTTGCTAAAGCCATTTACTCCGGGGTAGGTGCCAAAGTAGTGGTCAAAAGATCTATTTTCCTGAATAAGGATTACAATGTGATCAATTTGACTAAGTCCGTTAGGCGGTGCGCAGATTTTGCCAGTCGTTGTCGTGGCTGCACTTGGAGTGGATGAAGAACAGGAGGATAAAAGTGCCGCCCCTGCTCCTGCTCCAAGGCTCGCCAAAAGGAAGTCTCGTCTTGAAAAAGGACTTTTTGAACCGAGTTTTCTTATTTTGCCTGGAAAGTCATCAAATTGTGCCATGTAGTGATGCTATCGCTACCAAGACACGAGCACAAAGTCATTGGATAAATAAACCAAGCCACCCAGCATAAGTTGAACTTATGCTGGGTGGGATTAATTAACTTCGTGCTTTAAGCGCCTCAATTAGTTTCGGCAGTACTTTGTGAACGTCGCCAACTATTCCTAGGTCAGCAACAGAAAATATTGGAGCCTCGGCGTCTTTATTGATCGCAATAATGTTCTTAGCATTTTTCATTCCGACTAAATGCTGGGTGGCACCTGAAATACCACAGGCCAGATAGACAGTTGGCTTAACCGTTTTTCCCGTTTGGCCGACTTGGTAGGAATAGGGAACCCAACCGGCATCCACGATTGCTCTCGATGCTCCGGGAGCTCCGTGAAGGAGCTTGGCGAGCTCTTCAACCAATGAGTAGTTGTCTTTCTCTCCAAGTCCTCGGCCACCGGAAACCACAATGTCAGCTTCATCGAGCTTTGGCCCGGTTAGCTCCTCAACGTGTTTTGCCACGACCTTGGCAGCTCCCGTTGCGCCAATGTCTCCAAGAGGCAAAGAAGCAACGTTAGCCGGTGATCCACCCGATGCCTCAGGTGCAAATGTTTTGGATCTCACTACAAAAATTGCAGGTGATTTGTCTGATGTAAAGCGTGACTTAGCTATCTGAGTGCCGCCAAAAATTGAGTGGCTAGCAACTAATGAGTCACCTGAAACTTCGAGTCCAGTCACGTTTGTAATAATAGGCGCATCAATCTTCACTGAAAGCCTCCCTGCTACGTCACGACCCTCATAAGTAGTCCCAATTAACAACACGTCGGGCCCGGAACCTTCACTGACTGCTTTTGCAATTGCGCTTGCAACAGGTGCTCCCGGCAACGAGTCGCCTAAATCTCCAACATTGTAGAGCGTGGTTGCTCCGTAGTTCCCTATTTCACCGGCAATCGAAGCAACATCTTCTCCCCAAGCAACAGCTTCGAGAGTGCCACCCAGTGACTTGGCGAAAGTAAGCAACTCAAGTGTTGTAGAAGTCGGTTTGCCATCTTGCGATTCGGCTAATACCCATATTTTTGATAATGACATCTGTAAAATCTCTTTCTTCTTATATCAATTTAAGTTGCTCTAGAAATCCGATTACTTTTTCATAAGCATCGCCTTCGTCAACTACTTTTTCTCCAGCTGCACGGGCTTCAGCTGCAACAATTTCAAATACTTCTTGCCTGGCTCCTGCAACTCCAACTTCACTTGAACTAAGTCCTAGGTCAGATACGGAAACTTCTTCCACTGGCTTGCTTTTTGCGGCCATGATTCCTTTGAAGTTTGGATACCTAGGCTCAACTACTCCTGCAGTCACTGTCACCAAAGCAGGAAGGGGGCAGGTAACTTCGTCATACCCGGCTTCAGTTTGCCTTTCAACTTTTATTGAAGAGCCATCGATAGTAATCTTTTTGGCAAAGGTAACTGAGGGAAGACCAAGTATCTCTGCTATTTGAACCGGTGTTGTTCCCGTGTATCCATCGGATGACTCGGTTGCAGCCAGTATTAAATCGGGCTGAGCTTTTTTAATTGCAGCGGCCAATGCCTTTGCAGTTCCAAGTGCATCTGACCCGCTTAACTGAGGATCGGAAACCAATATGGCTTTTGCCGCACCCATCGCGAGTGCCGTTCTCAATCCGCCGGTCTCTCCGTTGGCAGCCATAGAAACCAATGTGACTTCACCGCCGCCTCCGGCTTCAGCTAACTGCAAGCCAAGTTCCACTCCATAGCTATCTGAGTCGTCCATGATTAGCTTGCCATCTCTTTTTAACGTATTCGTGGACGAATTCATCTCTCCCGGTGCTGCCGGGTCAGGTATTTGCTTTACGCATACGACAACGTTCATTTACAGTAAATCCTTCTGATCCATGTGGCAAAAATGCCTTCTACTCCAACTTAGAGTAGCCCAACCACAAATTTAGGTACGTCCGTGATGATAGCAGCGACGTTTAGGCCAATGAAAATTCTAGCCTCGTCCAAATCATTGACTGTCCAAACACCAAGATCTAGACCAAGATCGCTCGACCTCTCTACCAGGTCTTTTGTCAATAGCGCCCGATGAGGGAGGATCCAGGAATGGTCGTTTCCAGTTATCTTTTCCAAAAGCTCAGTTCCAATTACTGAGCCCTTTACTGCCAGTTGATCAATCGGGGTGATCAAAACCCCAGTACTTATCGCTTTTTTGTCTAGTTGGGCGCGAAAAATATCGATTGTTCTTATAGAAAATGAAGTAACTATGGCTCTGCAATTAAAAGGTTTTTCTAAAATATCAGCAACCTTTTGACAGAGGTTGTGGGCGTAAATTTCATCGAAATCGCCAAAGCTATCAGGGTTTGCTTTTAGTTCAATATCAACGGTTTTATCTCCTAGGAGGTCGAGGACTTCCTCAAGATGGGGAATGAAACCAGGCAATTTGCTGGCTTCCATATTTTTAATAAATCCCTGGTCAAGATAGGTGTCATCGTGAAAAACTACCAACTTGCCGTCTTTTGTGAGATGGACATCCAATTCCACCCCGTCTGCTCCTTCCTCAATTGCCACATGAAAACTTTCCAAGGTGTTTTCGCTGCTGCTCTTTGGCGATCCTCGGTGTCCAAGTATGAGTGGAGCTCGGGTTGCATTTTCCATATTTTTATAAATTACCAGTTGGTAACTCTTGATTTTCTGTCTGACTGCAAGTACAATACTGATTACGTAATCGATAAGGATCGCCGGCGGTGAGAAACCGGCGATACTTTAGCGAAAATGACCGTTATGCCGGTTCGGGAGAATCCGACAAGCGGAGTGTTTGAAGCTATTTTGAGTGCCGTGGAGGAGGCAGCATGACTCTGACCTGGAATAGAACAACTGACTGGGATCAAGACGACTGGCGGGTTCGTGCAGCCTGCAGGGACACTGACCCAGATCTTTTCTTCCCAATCGGATCTACTGGAGCAGCGCTTGACCAGATAAGTGCTGCCAAGAAAGTATGCAATTTGTGTGACTCAAAGGATCAGTGCCTGGAATTTGCACTTGCCACCAACCAGGAATCAGGTGTTTGGGGCGCAACTTCCGAAGAGGAGAGGCGTGGTCTGCGCAAAATTTGGTTGATCCGCCAGAGAAGAGCTTCCTAGTCCAAAGGGATAAATTTGTCTGGACGCATTAAGTTAATCGGAATCGTTGCCCTTGCAGTAGGTTTGGCTCTTTCTTTTTCATCTTGTTCAAGATCGGTTTCAACCTCCACCCAAAAGTTATCAGTTCCATCATCATCTAAAACTACTACGGCTTCAACCAACATCGTAGGTACTGAGAATGGAATCACAACTTCATGGATCCAAAGCCAGGAGGCCACCTGGACCACAAAATCTAATTACCCGCTCTTGGTGTATCCATTCTTTGAAACCGCAAGTTATGACAATATTGAAGAGCAAGGCGTAACGGCATCCGTATTAAATGAGAATTTAAATATGTTGGAATCTTTAGGCGGCACCGGCATCACTATCCACATGGGTTATGACCCGTGGCTTATTAACATCCCAAACGCCAAGAGCCAAGACCAAGAAATTGCAAGTTCACTACAATCAAATAATCAAACGCTGATGCTTGCAGATGCCAGCGCCGAATACTACAGACATAACAAATTATCGTGGAGTGATTTTGAAACTGCTTGGATAAACAGAGTCAAAACCTTGGCGGCGATATTCCATCCGGCATATTACACGGTCATAAAAGAGCCACCTTGGTATATTCCTATGGTTGCAGGCGTAAACCGCGACGGAACCGGAACAACTGATGCCCAGCTCGAAGATCCAACTCAGTGGTCATCTCTTTTGCAGTCCTTGATTGCTGCCGTGAAATCAGTATCGCCATCAACAAAGGTAGGGATAGCAGTATCCGGAGATCTTTATGATGGAAAACCTTCAGGGGCTCTTGATACAGCTTTGTTGAAGTTAGCGGTCAAGATGAACAATCTTGATTACATTGGATTTGACCTTTATACCTCGACTGCATTTTCTAATACCGTCCAGTTCTTGCATTCAAATGGTGCAAACGGAAAAGAAATCTGGATAGCTGAGACCTGGAGTGCCACAACGCCAAATTATGCATTTTCCCAAACTAGATCCTCGCTCGATGTGGCGTGGGCAAAATTTCTCTTTCAATATGCCCACTACATTGGTGCAACAGGCATAGTTCCTTTTTACACAGATGCTTTTTCGTCATACTCGGAGCCACCTACTTCGACATCGGGGCTTCTAAGTTATTTCAATTCACGGACTCCCGTATTCAATGAATTTCAAAGCCTTATTTCGAGTCAAAATAAGTAGCTTATTTTTTGACAGCTACCGAGGTCCACGTAGAGCAAATCGAATCAGTATATTCGGCAATTTCCCCAAAGAGCAATAGGTTTTTGATGATCAATAGTTATCTAGGATCGTCGAAACCTAAAATTTATTGAAGTAGTTTTACCTTGGCTTTGCAATAATCTCCACAGGCAATTAGTATTGCATTTGATATGGCAAATGCAGGCGAGCAAGCGCGTTTTTAAAGTGAGCGGAAAACGTGTTTCAAGTCGTCTTTTCATATTGGTCCAGTTTTTTCTGTCGTTAGCTGTTGCACTCAGTGCATGTAGTTCGTCTACTAACTCGCATCAGATATCCGGGAACGGCCCCGGTGGGTCTAACTTGCCAAACTTTCCCGATTCACAAGATTTTTACAAGCTGCCATCTAGTGTCCCATATGAGCCTCCCGGCACTTTAGTCAGAGTCCAGCAGGTGGGAACGGCGGGCGGATATACCACTTTGAGAGTAATGTATCATTCAACTGATTCTCACAGCCACGACGCGTTGGTAACCGGACTAGTCACTTATCCGGATGCTAAAGCACCTTCTGGAGGTTGGCCAGTTATATCCTGGGATCACGGAACAATTGGAATGAGCCAAAGTTGCGCGCCCAGCAGAATGGGACTTAGCGGAGCATCACCTAATTTTTCAGTTCAAGCAGATTACGTGGAAACAGATTATCTGGGGCTTGGTATCGACGGAGAGATTAGTCCTTATTTGAACCGCCTGACAGAAGGGTACTCAACTATTGACATTGTCAGAGCCTTGAAATATATTCCAGATGCTCATGCAAGCAATAACTGGTTAGTTGTGGGAGACTCAGAGGGAGGGCACGCTGCATTGGCCACAGGCGAACTGGCCCCTAGCTACGCTCCTGAAATCCACCTTCTTGGAACAGTAGCAGTAGCTCCCGGTGCGATGCTTTCTCAAACTTTTCCAAGTGACAATCCGATACTTATTGACCTTATTACTGTCATGGTCGTCTACGGATACCACGCAAGTGACCCTTCAGTAGATCCCAATCAAGTGATTGCACCTGCTGCACAGGGTCTAGGGAAGCTTATTGATACCGAGTGCGCAGGTCAGGTTGCCACTAATTTGATTGGAATTTACCAAAAAACCAATGGCCATATATTCAAATATCCTCCGCTTCAAAGTCCTTTGGGGGAGACATGGTTAAAAAATAATGATGTTCCGCAGGCAAAAACACAAAGCCCGATACTCGTGATTGCAGGAGGCCAAGATGTAATAGCCGTTCCGGCCAGGATCAATGCTCTAGTGCCTAAACTGTGCGCACTCGGCGACACTGTATCAATTCAGTGGTTCAAAGACGCCACTCATTTGAATGAGACGGAGGTTGCTACTCCCGAAATTGGTGCCTGGCTAAAAGATCGATTGGCTGGCAAGTCGCCTCCGTCGAATTGCCCCTACACTCCTCCGGCATCGACTTAACCGTATTATTTTTAAAATAGCGGATCCAAATTCGAAATGCAATCCGACTAATACAATTGACTATTGTTCATATTGGCACTGCAATGTGCTCTAGCCCGCGATTTCTAATCAATTATCTTTTTAGCACTCTCATCAATATTATTGGTTAAGGTTCCATGAACTCTTAGGCCAACTTATTTCGGGTCAATATTTCTCACAGTCAAGTAAGTTGTCGCATTCGACTTAAACTAGGGATTCGATAGCAGAGAGCTATTATCTAACGATTGAGTGACTATGGTGAAGGAAGTTCCGAGTGCACATATGCCATCAAGGCAGGTGGAAAAATGTCAAGGCTCAACTAAATGTCTCGGGCCAATATAGATCTAACCGTTTTAACTATATTTTTCTAGGATCTCTCTTTCGAAGACAGTTTTGGCGGTGCAATCTTGGTCGATAGACATCGTAATTAATCAACCTCTGACCTCTCTCTTTAACAACTCTGGCTCGAGTGGAACCCTTGTGTTTTAAGTCTTTAAAGAGTGCCAAGATCAGGGAAATAGGTGTTCGCAATGAACACCTATTTTGAGACTAAACAAGTCTACATACAGGTACTTTATAAATTAGGACTTCTTTAAAACCTCTGTTTTGAAATATCTGCAGAGTGCTTGGAAGCAGCCTATATCTCCACTGTCGTTGGTGCCCGAGTAGGGCTAATTGGAATAGTAAGTCTCGCAACAGTTCCACCGTCGTTAAATAGAGTTAGCTCGCCTGCCATCTGGCTTCTAACCAAATCTCTCACAAGTGAAAGTCCTAACGTCCCTGTTGAATCAAGAGTGAATCCATCGGGAAGGCCAACGCCATTGTCTCTAACTTCAACCGTCAAAAGATCGCTGCTGTGGGACAGTACAAGGTCAATAGTGCCAACCTCGCCGCTTTCATCTTTTTCATTATCTACCGGCTCAAAGGCATGTTCCACTGCATTTTGAAGTAATTCGGCAACTGCCACGGCCAGAGGAGTGGCAATCTCGGCCAATACCGCTCCAGCATCTCCATGAACCTTGATCTCTATGGGCCGCTCGGTCATCACAGTATCTGTTGCTAAGCGAACCAAGGATCTAACAATTTCATTAAAAGGTACTTGACTTGCACTGTCTCTTGAGAGAATTTCATGGACAATGGCAATTGAGCGGATCCTGCGCTCTGCTTCGCGGAGAGCTTCTGTAGCTTTGGGCTCATCAAGTCTCCTGGTTTGGAGTCTAAGAAGCGACGAAATTGTTTGCAAATTGTTTTTGACTCTATGGTGGACCTCTCTTATAGCAGCATCCTTAGTCAATAAAAGTCGGTCTCTTCGTCTCAGCTCAGTCACATCTCGAAGGAGAATAAATGCTCCGGTGATTTTCTTAGCCGCAAGAATTGGGACGCATTGGGCAAGTATGTAAATGTCGCCCCTTCTCTCAATTTCTTCAATTACAGGAACTTGACTAGCAAATGCTCCTTGCATGGCCCCCACGCCAATTCCTAAATCTTCCATTTGGCTTCCAACTACTGGAATGTGAACCCCGGTTCTGTGAAGCACGCTCACTGAGTTTGGCGAGGCAAATGAGACTAGGCCATGTGAGTCTATGACAAGTACTCCGTCTCCCACTCTTGGAGCTTCTTCGACAGAAACTGACTCCCCCGGAAACGGAAATGCCCCTTCTGCAATCATCCTTGAGAGGCCGGTTGCAAGTTCATGGTAGGTGTGCTCAAGCTGCCCCGGTCTTCTCCCGGCTTCTTCTTCCCAGACCATAGTTACAACACCCAGTGTTTTAGTCGGGACACGCCTTACCGGAATTGCCGATATGAGAACCGGATCTGGTCTCTCGCCTAAGTCCCTCGTACCATTTACAATTCGTCCGCTTACCAGCGCTTCGGCCACTATTGGGACTTCGGCAATCGGAACCTGTTTTCCGATAAGATCCTGGGGATAGAGGGTCTGGCTGGTAGAAGGTCTAACCTGGCCAACAATTACATAATTGCCTTGGTCAGAAAGTGAAGGAACATAAAGAAGTAGGTCGCCAAAAGCAAAATCAGCTACCAACCCCCAAGCTGCTCTAAGGCGCTTTAAGTGATCAATATCTTCCTCATCGAGACCTAAATTATCATCAAGAGGGTCTATTGGTGACTCCAAGTCCATTTCGCTCACATTTCCACTTTAAACGACTTTACCTCTCTGACTTTGTAAATCGATTGGATAGTCAATTAGCAAAACCAAATATGACACATAAACCACGGTTTAGTTGGCAAATGTTACTTAGTTTGCCTAAAGGCCGGTGACAAGCCTAGAAGTATAGATTCAGAAAGCAAAACTTTGGTGAAGATGCATAATTTAATTAACTGTCATGTGCGCCTTCATAATAAGTGCTCACAAAATATCGGGCACACATTATTTAAAAAATAATTGTTACTCTGCTTTATCGCACAACTCCTTGAGCAATTTATTTTGCCTTCAACCCACAAAATCCCTTGGGTTTGAACATCGCCAGTCACTTAGCGATGCACCGATCCCAATTCAACATTTCTTTGCCAATATCTGTTGCATAATTCGGCAAGACATAAGTTCATAGGAGACATAAAGTCATGCTGAATGTATTGTGGAGACTTTGAAAGTAACGATGGCATTTTTGGCTTGCAAGGCGGCTACTTGGGAAAAGAGCTTTGCCACCAGGAATTGTTGGATCGTCTTAAACTACGTCGGTGTAATTTATTCTTCTAACTCGCCTGAATTCTAAAACGAAATGCATTTCTAAATCGGATAATAATTGAGGCTATTTACCCGCCAAAGGCGACATTTGCTTATTTGGATTTGGTTATGCTGCTTCGATTTCTCTTGTTCCAAGTCGGGAGATTGAAATGCACACTCTGATTTTCAGAATTGCGATATAGAACTGAAAAATTACTTGAAATGGAGTAGTGCCAGCTAGTAATCTTTAAGTTAAAAGTGGTTAAAGTGAGGTTGGGTGAAAAAGCATAAAGCGGGAAAGGTTTCAATTGGCTCGAAATTAAAAGGCCGAAAAAAGAAGCCCCATAAGCCGACTACGGGAATTGGCAAAAAAAAAGCTGCAGCAGTGGTTTTAATATCCTTGGCTTTGATTGCTACGGGACTTACGCTTTTTAAATCAAAATCAAGTTCAGCAGCATCTGTATGCAAAACAGGTCATGTTTGCGTGGTGCCGTCCTCAGGGAAACATCAAGTGACACTAGTTACAATAAGTTGGGGAAGCAAAGCTTCTGTCCCGTCTGCGGGTTATTCGGCGAATTTCACCGACACGGCTACACATATAACGTATAGGACTCAATCGCTTCCCGGTTCGCAATCACGCCACTCATTCAAGACTTATACTCCCTACGAACCTTGCATCCAAGCATCACAAGCCACGCAAACTACTTCCCCCGGGAAAAACGGGAAAACTTCTTCGGCAATTTCTTTTAGTGTTACATTGGCAAGCAACAACGGAGATTCTCCTCCCAAGTTGGTGCCTGGAAAGTTTAAAATGACCTGTAAAAGCGGAACACTTGTAGCATTTGCTGACAAGCCTGCCCCAGATACCGTTCCACCGGATGGAAAATCTACATCAACGATTTCCGTACATCTCTACACTGTTTGGGTTGATGGAAATATTCCTCCTCAACCGGCTGGAGGTTGGGCCGTGCCGGGCCAAAATGGTGTGAGCATAGCCCCGCTTGGTGGGGTAAGAGTAAATTTCACCACTGATCTTGGAACGCTTACATCTTCAAACGGATCCAGTGGACAGATGGTTTATGCAACTACAGATATGTCGGGAACTGCTTCAGTCACAATTAGTTCCAGCCTCGTTGGAATCGCCCATATTACACCTATTGCTAAAGACAGGATAGGCGAAGGGTCACTTAACTCCTCTGTTCAAAAGCTCGTTCATGCGACCCCTGGGCCCACTAAGCCATATAAACCCTTAGAAGTTAACTTCCCTCCGACTATGGTTCCAATAAGTGCACTGTTTGTGCCGGCGTATTACACCACTTATTACACTGAAGGCGCATCACCTTCTACGGGATTGACATACAAATGGTCGGTTTCTATTCCGCCTGATCCGGGTTGTGCCGCTGGTTTTTCCCAAGATGCTCAAAATGTCAACCAAGCCGATTGGTATCATGCAGATGACAGCGAGGGAGGACCGTGCTCGCACGGACCCAATCAGTATGGACCTAAAGGACACCCCGGTATAGTTACTGTTGTTGTCTCCGGCGGGGGGTTCACCTGCCAGGCCACCTACGACGGCACCTTGACAGGAAAGGGTCCGAACCCTTCTGGTTGTTCCCACATTCCAGGCTCGTAGCTCCCAAATTTTTAATATCTTCTCTATCGGCATTAGTTTGCCTGCCGGATTTGACATCTTCCAAATAGAAGTCATCGAAAATTAAAAAGACGAAGCTTTTTATTGGCAAGTACTTTACGAGCCCGATCAATTTGGAAATGGCGAGAGAAATTTCGGCAATAATAAATTAGCCAACAAAGTTCTCTGGAAGATAATTAGCTGCCTATGTCGGTGGCGTCTATGCCTTCTAAAATTTGTCCCACTCGATCGAGCGCTAGTTGTTCCACGCGGGCAGAAGGCTCGTCCAGAGAGTTTGAAATCATCCTCAAACCGGCTGCTCTCTTCGTGCTAAAAAGTTCTACAAAATATCTAATTCCCGTCGAAGCCATTTCGTGACTTTTTGAATCATTTAGTACTTTCAATAAACCTGTAACAATGTCTTCACTCGAAATAGATTGGATGAGGCGATAGACATCTAGTGCATCTTTATCGACAAATCGGTTCTGGCTATGTTGCCTTTCATGAATCTTATATGATTTTGCAATAATAAGTGAAGCAGGACCGGCAACACTTACGGCAATCTGGCGGCAATCATTACTCTCAAGTCCTGAAATAATCTTAAGGCCATTGTCAATAAGCACAGCCTCTATGCCGTCTACTTTTCGCGCCACTCTTTTATTATGCCCGTCCAACTTTGCGCTTCGTCGAGACTGGCGAGTGACGAATGAACTTGGAACCATCAGATCAACGGGAATATGAACAGTATTTCCGCCTAATTCAATGGACTTTGTCCACTGGCCAGGGCTCCCATTTTCAAGGAGTTCGAATCCGGCGCTAGTCATAGTATGAAAAATTTCTGGAGAATGAGAGAGTTGCATTGGATTAATGGCAAGATCAGCATCTTTGGTATAGGGTGAAATTGCAAGTTCGGAGCTTCCAGCATGCAAATAAACAGCCTGAGCACCGACTACCACAATTGATTTCCTGTGCTCAACGAGCGCCTCAAGTGCGTCTAAAAGAACGCGTCTGGCTCCTATATAGATTTCTTGAGTTTCAAGCATCGCTAGTTTTTTCGATTTCATCTAAGAATTCATCTACATTGTTAAATCTCCAAATAGATTCATTTTTTGCCATCCAATCCATGAGAGCCTCTCCTTCCGCTGGCATCCTCCCATATCCGGATAAACAGTCAGTTACTACTTGGCTTGGTGTTGCATAGTACAATCCTCCAGCTTCCTTTTTAAGAAATGAATAAGAATTGCCTTTTTTCGCACGCACTATCATGACATTTGCACCATCGTCGGCCGGCAATAGATCTAGTTCTGCTTCAATCTCAATTTGACTGAACAGCTTGTTGCTATACATGACCAGAAGGGAAGGCGCGGCAATTGGTGCAATTTGGTACGCAGCGAAAGAACCAGTTATGGTTAATGAGTTCTTTAAAGGCGGGTTACTAACTTTTTCTAAAAGTTGGCTTAAACTCGTTCTAGCTATGTATTTTAAAACTTCATTTGAGTCAAAAGTCGGAGATTCTTGAGCAATTCTCAACAACAATGAACGCCAGTCGACTTCTTTCACTGGTCCTCTTGCATTTCGTTCGATATATCCTTCCTTGTATATGACTTTGAGTATGCGCGAAATAAATCCACGGTTGATTAAAGTAGCCTTCTCTATATCAACCACGCCGTAAGGAGGTTTGACATCCACTAAGAATCTCATAAGTCTTATAGCACTTGTGCTGTGAAGGGAATCTTGGAATTTTATGAGTACGGGTTTTGAGTTGGATGCGATTTTCAAAAATATTGGCAAGTCTTTAGGAGCTAGAAGAATATTTCCTGATGCATCAAAGTAGCTGAATCCATCCTGCTCGAGAGCGGCGCGACTTTTTAAACTCAAATAATTACTTACAACTAGTATGTCTTGGCAATTTCCAACTTCGCGTATTTTGCGGCCAATTCTTCCGTATAACGTGTCTAAATCCCTGGGCTGAAAGTTTCGAAATACCACTACCAGGAATTGAGCAGAAAACTGGCCATTTTTTGATTTCAAGTCGATTTGGACTAGCTCACCGTTGTCAGCGCTTTTATGGGGTTTAATTTGCCAGTTAGGCGCCAGCTGACGTTCGAGCATGTCGAGTGATTGGCTTAGAAGAGCTGAGTCATTGTGGCTATCGGTCACATTGTAGAGTATACCAGTAAATTAGTGGAATGTACAAAATACCTGTAGTTTACTGGACCTGTAAATTGATATACATTAACAACTTAATCTGGAAAAACCATCAGTGCAGGCATTTTTCATGAGAATAGGCCTAATTTGAAATTGCAACAAAACTCTCTATCAGATTTGGAGCAGAAACGGCTGCCTGATTAAGCACCGCAACTATTAAGTTGTAGAAGTGCAAAATGGCTTGGATTCTCTTTGGCGCTAAGGCTACTTATGCCCGTTTGGCGTCGACAATTTAGAGTAACGACACTAGATGCTTTAAGATTGTGCTCGATTGAAGCAGTTAGATTTCTTGAAACGAATCTCTTTGATAGTGTGGTCATTTGACAATCCTGATGGAGCGGCGCTGGACTCCAAAATGACAGAAATAGTCATTGTGCTAACCGTTACACAGCCTTCAATTGTTTAGACAATTATCCGCCATTCTTGTTTGATTGCTGCTGCAATTTGAATGCGTATTTTTTTATGAAGCAGACTTGGTTTATTTATAACTTGAGGTTGCAAGTGATTCAGAAATCAAAGTTTTCAAGTTAATCTTTCTGAAACTTGGTTCACTTGGATCATGTTGATAGTTCAAGGCGTTGCACGACAGTGGAAATATTTTGAAAAGGTTAAACCGGTACTTCTCTCTTTAGCCTTTTATCAAAGGCTGCGAGAGTACTTACTCCTCTTGACTCAAGCATTTTACGCATTGAACTGGTCCTGTCGGCAACATCGACAATTTTATGTGCATCAGATGCCGTAGTAAGTGGAACTCCAAGTTTTATAAATTCATCCAAAAGATCTGTACTTGGATACTGTTCCTGAACGGGCTTTCGCCAACCCGCCGATGACAGCTCAGCAGCCATGCCGCTCTTTATTGCTGCATTCGCCATTCTGAAATTAAGTTCGGAACGCAATTCATTATTATCTAGTTTTCTGCCGGTAACTTTAATCAGATCTGGGTGGGCTAATACATCGCAAGTTTTGGTGTCTGCTAACTCTTCAAGGGCTTCGACATAAGATGTCCAAACCTTATCCAGATCTCGCTTCTCCCATTCTGACATCGAAAGTTCGTCGTCGATATCATCAAATCGCCAGGTGCCCAACCAATGAATTGAACCCAGCAAGACATCGAATGGATAATCGTTAACTACTTTTGACACCTTATCCATTCGATCTTTGTAAAAATCCACCTCAAGGCCAATTACAATCGGAAGTCCCATGGATTTGGCCTGACTTGCTATTTCAACATATTCATCCAAGTCCTCGGTGGCATGAAAATCCCAGTAATCTTTCATGCTCTTTGCCAAAGCTGGATCCGGCTCAACTTCGTCCCACCAGTTCTTAAGAGCAGCAGTTGCTTGTTTGAACCTAAAGAAGTGTTCGGTAATTGCAATCTCCTCTACTCCTTGAGATTGGGCTTTGTCACAGTAGTTTGCCAACTCTTCCAGCGTTGCCTCTCGAGCTCTGTCTGAATGGGCCCACAAATGCAAGTGATAGTCAATCAAGAGTTTTGCCTAATTGGCCTTTCTTATCAAGGTCAGACCGTCCCTGATCGGCACTATTACGGCCACCAAGTCTTGTCTTTTTGCGACAGTACTGTTGAACTCTCTTATGGCTTTGGTGTCAACGGTCTGGTCGTTTTCATCAAGCACTCTTTTGCTCCAAAGCGTGTTGTCCACTGCAATTACTCCGTCTTTTTTAAGCTTTGGCAATACCAAGTCCAAATATGCCGTGTAATTAGCCTTGTCGGCGTCTATGAACACAAGGTCGTAGGGACCATCAAGGTTCTCTACGCTTTTTAGGGCATCTCCTTCATGGATCCTCACTTTAGAGGAAGTTCCGGCTAATTCATGGCTCTCTTTGGTGGCAATAACGTGTTTGCGAGATATCTCACATGTATCAATGATTCCGCCTTCGCCGAGGGCAAGAGCCATTGCCACTGATGAGTACCCCGAAAATGCGCCGATTTCAAGAACCCTTTTGGCCCCTGTCATAAAAACAAGCATCTGAAGGAAGCTTCCCTCCAGCGGCCCGACCATCATCGAAGCGCCTTCGAGGTTTTCAGTAGTCTTTCTAAATATCTCGGCCAGCGCTTCAACTGAGGGAGTTGAATTTATAACCGCATAGTTTTCAATTTCAGGATCTGTAATAAAATTTGGCATTACTTCCAGAGCCTGCTTCCCAGATCGGCCAAAGATGCAAGGTCGCTAATCTCTGAATCGTAAAAAGGCACAGATGCGACATAACCTGTTGTTTTGGCAAAAGTTTTTTCCAATGACGCCTCCTGAAGTGCTACGTTTTGGAAGTTTTGAAAACTGGTCCCAACTTCTTTCAAGACACGGGAAACAGAAACTAAGTTAACGTCTTCGCCGAATATCTTCCCAGCTAACTTATCTGCTATTTTGTCAGAATCTTCTCTCATTTTCTCTGCGACAGCGGCCGCATCTTTGGATCTAAACGAGGAAGGCAGTACCTTGTTGAGTGCCATCACCTCCAAATTTAGCTTTCTGCGATTCAGCTCATCGACAAAAAACTTAGCCTCTCTTGCGGGCACGGGTTCTAAGGTCGAAACTACCATAAAGCCGGTCCTGTCATCAGAGAGTAAAAGGTCAACCCCTTGTGCTCTTTTGACAAAACCGTCATACATACTTTGAAATGCCACAAAGAACTCGGCAATGTCTTGTAGGAACTGAGAACCAAGTATCCTATCTGCAATCTGATAGAAGGGCTTGGTGGCAATATTGACTATCCGAGACCTATATGGAGTGATTAGCCATCTAAGTAATCGACTTGCAAAAAAGTCAGCCATCCTCTCGGGAGCATCTAGAAAGTCAAGAGCATTTCTTGTAGGTGGAGTATCCACAACTATTAAGTCGTATTTCCCACTTGAATGTAAATCATAAAGTCGCTCCATAGCAATGTATTCATGACTCTGTACAAATCGGCTCGTAATGTTGTGGTAAAGGGGATTTACAAGGATGGCGTTAGCAGTTGCTACATCTGGAGCATGCCTTCTGATCAAGGCATCCCAAGACTGCTTGGTGTCGAGCATCGCCACGGATAGCTGACCTTTTGGTGTTAGCCCAAGGTCGTTAAATGCACCATCAGGGATCTCTCTTTCATCGTTTCCAATGCCCTCTAAACCAAGAGCATTGGCAAGACGTTTTGCCGGGTCAATCGTAAGTACTAAGACATTTTTTGGATATCTCAGGGCGGCTATAAGACCGGTGGCCGCAGCTGTGGTGGTCTTGCCTACGCCACCTGGTCCGCAGGCAATAAGCACTTCCTTAGTTGCCACCAGATCATCTAAATGGGAAGTGACAGCAGGGTTGGCCCGCTTAGATCGGGTTGATTTTACGTTTGGTGCAACCATATTAGATTTCCTCGCTAAGAGCATCAGCAGTTGCTCTCACTGCTCTGATCCCATCTAGGCGATTGAAACGGTAGGGGAGATAGATCAGAGGAATTGATCCTGCAACTTCTGACCTGAGTCTTTCAATATGGCCTGATCTGGACCGTCTGAGCGTGACGGCCAGTCTTGCTGCATCTAAAACCGGTTGTGGGTCTCCTTTTGTTTCTTGAGTCAAAATGTCTATACTCTCACCGGATTTTAAGCTCTCAAAAATCTCTTCGTCGGTGTGGGAAAAAAGCTCTGGGAGAACTTGGTTAACTACTACGGCCTGAAGATTTACTGTTGTTTCATTTGCTATTCGCTTAGTAAGCTCAAGAGTCTCATTGACAGGCATTTCCTCTGGTGTTGAAACAATTACTACGCCTGTCTTTTCTTTATCTGAGAGAATATCTAGCATCCAACCGGTTTGAGACCTAACCGGACCTACTTTAACCAAGTCTCTTATTGCCTGCGGAGCTGCCAGTTGACCCACAATGTGGCCTGTAGGAGAGGCATCGACAATGACAATGTCGTAGTGGTTTTCTTTCACTTCCCAGCAAAGCTTTCCCACAGTTAGAATCTCTCTCACTCCTGGAGCTGCGGTTGCGACAAACTCGAATGCTTTTGCAACAGGTCCGATTCTTCCAATTACAGGAACTCTAAGTTGAAGTTTTAGATACTCCCTTAATGAAGCCTCGGTGTCCATGGACATGGCTGTCAAATTGTCATTGACTTCAGTCCCTGAAAATGGGGTTGGCCCGCATTCAAAAGATGCCGAAAGATCGTCTTTCGGCTCAACTTCACAGATCAGCACCTTTTTACCCTGCTCGGCTGCAAGCCAGGCGAGACCGGTTGCAACAGTAGTTTTACCTACTCCGCCTTTCCCGGTTACGAAAAGGAGAGATGACTCGAGCAGTTGGCTCACAGCGCCCCGAAACCAACCCTGCGTTCTTCTGTGCCGCTGGTAACTTCCACGTAGGCAACTTTTGTGACCGGAATCCCGATTTTTGTGTTCTTGCGGTCAGTTAACCAAATCATGCCTTCAGATTTTTCCATCGCATCTTCGATGATTTTGAGAACTTCGTCCCTGGTGATATTGTCACCAACCTCGATTGCCAATTCCTTTGGGGCCTGTGATATTCCAATACGAACTTCAATCAATTCCTTACTCCTATTTTCGTGAGCAGTCTCACTCGATCCAACTCTTCTATTAACTTCTATCGTATTGCCTTCTCAGGGCTTAAGGGCCCGAATTGCCTCCCTGTCATCTACTCCAACCGGAATGACCGCCATTACAGGTGTTGTCACACCGTTTTCTACATACTTTCTTATATGTTCTTTGCACTCCTGATACGAGCCGTGCACAATTAAGTCATCCACCACCTGATCTGGTATTTCCTGAAGAGCTTTTTGCCTGTCTCCGGCCTTCCAAGCTTCCCACATGCCAGAAAGCAACTCTCCTCTTCCCAACCATTCGTGAAATGCCGCATAGACGGGGACATTTAAGTAGGCTGCAATTGCCATCCTTCCGACTGCTCTTGCTGTGTCCGCGTCTTGGCTTGGAATTACAAAAATCCTGGCTACGATCTCTCTTTCTTCCCCTTTCGACCCTTTGAGCACTTCAGCGACTGCCTTTTTGACGTCATTTGCTCCTAACCAGTTCAAAATGGCTCCCTCTGCCTCACGACCTGCGAGTTGAAGCATATGGGGTCTGAGACCTGCAACCATTATGGGCGGCACTTGCCTGACGTCGCCTTGCCCCCTTCTTCGTCCGAGTTTAAAACCGTCCACCTTGAAGGTTTCGTACTCGCTTTTAACCTTTTGTCCCCCTAAGGCCTCTTTTAGAAATCTGACAGTGTCTCGCACCTTGGCTAGGGGCGCCTCAAATTGGATGTCATTCCACCTTTCAACTATCACATTTGAAGAGGTCCCAATTCCAAAAGCAAATCTTCCCCGGGCAAGTTCGCTTAAAGTATCTACCTGCATGGCTAAAAGAGCGGGACCTCGTGTAAATGCCGGAACAACCGCCGATCCAAGTCTCAACTCCGGAGCAGACATTGCGGCAATTGCTAAAGGCACAAAGGCGTCTGTGCCGTCGGCCTCTGCTGACCAGACATCGCTGTAGCCGAGATCTTGCAGTTCTTTATACCATTCTCCTTGCTCATAGAGAGGCACGCCTTCAAAGGGAATCGTAATTCCCCATCTTTCACTTTGCTTTGGGTCATTTGCTTGGGGCATTTTAGGGAATCTAGTAGAAAAGCTGACAAATTGGAAATTCAAAGCGAGATTTTCTTGGCCGGCTTGTAGATCTTTAGAAATATACGCCAAAATATCTGCCGAAATGTTCTAAAAACACAGCCAATTGGCTAATTTTGACAAGTTCTGCCTCGATTATTTGCCCAAAGTGTCATAGCGGTATGGATAAATGGTCTTATGACGCTAAGTAACGGAAAAACTTCAGGAAAATTAGTTGAATTCATAAGCTCCAGGGAAGTCCAGCCGCCCCTAAATTTCCAGTTTCAGGGGAAAGACCGCCCTCAAAATCGTCCAAGGATTCAACGTGTCTCAAGGGCAGCCAAAAGGCGTGAGAAGGCCATGGAAGCTATTTCAAAATGTAAGGCGATTCTGGAAAGTTCCCGTCCAAATGAACCTGAGCCAACATACATCGGACGCAGCGACATCTCCGTGATAGGGAAAAGCAGGTCTTATTACGCTGAACGAAGCCAAATTGGCGACCACTTGCCTGCAGCCTAGTTGTTAAAAACAAGAGTTTCTTTCATCACCTGCCGATGTAGACTACGGTCATAAGTATGACCGGGCCTGACACACTTGTTGAAAAGCTGGGATTTGCACCTGATAGCCGTGCTTTAATTATCTCCGTCAGAGGACTTGGCATGTCACAATCCTCCACCGATGCATGTTACGACGCCATTAGAGACGGCATTGCCACAAGCAGCTCAGTAATGGTTCCTTGTTGTTGGTCACGCTTTGCCGCAGCAATTTTTCGGGGTGAAGATATTGGCGTCGAACTCACCTTGAATGCAGAGTTCGACCAATACAGATGGGGGCCGATTACTCAGGCTCCGTCACTTTTGGATGGAGACGGCGGTTTCCCAAGAACTTCTGAGGATCTTTGGGAGCATGCTGACGTCGATGAAACTAGGCGAGAGTGCCGATCCCAAATTGAAAGGGCTGTTCTATGGGGTTTTCCTGTGACGCATTTGACAACTCACTTACAGGCTATGGAAAAACGTCCGGAACTATATGATGTTTTTTTGGAGATGGCTGAGGAATTTTCACTTCCGATTCGCCTAAGCTCAAAACCGGGTGAAAGTGCTATTGGGTTTCCAATAAGAAGACTGGCTGCCCAAGCCGGAGTTCTGTTTCCTGATCATTTGGTTGACTTTGAAGGAGGCAGTAGTGCCGGACTTTCTGAATTGCTTTCAAATTTGGATCAGGGAGTGACCGAGATTGTTGTAGATGTAGCACTTGATACTCCCGAGATGAGAGCAATTACGCCCACTTGGGCAAAAAGGTTAGAAAATCTAAGGGCCTTACTCGATACCAAGCAGTCTGAACTTGCCAAGTTAAATATAGAACTAATTGGGTATAAAGACCTTTGTGATCTGATGCGCAAAGGCAGGTAATTATCTTAGTCAGTGCACTTCGAATTAGAATCCAAGAGATATTAAAACTCAGTTATAGCCGTAATGTCTGCTTGGAGTTGCTTGTAATCAGGGGAGTTTGTTATTGGCAAGAGCCCCATTAGTTTGGCCATGTTGCCTGTAACTTTAATTCGTCCCTGCATGAAAGCCGTATTGGCATCGAGGTCGCCTTTTTGGACGCTTTTGTGGTCGTCCATAGTCATTGTCATAGTAACCTCAGCATCTGGAAGGTCGCCGAGTTTGGCGTCTAACAACTTTCCGTTTTCCAAAACCCAGTAGTAGTGAATGTCATTTCCATCCGGCGTGTTAGTAATCACGTACTGCATTTTGGCTGTTGCCCCGGGGCGTTCAGGCTGTGAAGCGGCCATCTCTCTTGTTTCGTCCATCCACTCTTGAGTAAGCCATTTTGACATTAAACCAATCCTCCTTTTAGTCTTTCAACTAGTTGCGCTCAAGGCAAGACTAGCCCAAATTAAAACTTATTACCTGATGCCGGAAAAAAGGTCGTTTTCAAGCTCGTTGCCTGATTCCCAGCTATTTAGGGATTCTTCCGTATTTTTGGTCAGATCAATAGCCAAGTGGTAATCATCAAAGGGGTAAATGTTGTCCATTACCTCAGGTGGGAGCCCGAACCAAAACTTGGAGTTGGGGTCAATTTGGGTGGCGTGGGCTAACAGGGCATCTCTCCTGACATGCGTGAACTTTGACACGTCGATGCTTGTAGTAGTTGTATCAACTTCTGATTCCGTTCGATTTAACCATTTCTCGTCAAAGGGTGACTCAAGAGAAAGCTCTAAAAACTTTTTGTGCATCTCTTCGAATCTGGCTCTTCGCCAGACGGAGTAATAAAGTTTTTTAGGCGTGTATGCTTCTCCAAATTCAGGGTATTTCGAAGGATCTGCAGCGGCATAGAAAGCCGGAACCGAGATTTCATGCACCTTTAAGTGGTCGGGGTGAGGGTAGCCTTGTTGATCTGATCCGTAGGTGATAATTACATCTGGTCTTTCAAGCCTTATTATTTCAACTAATTTTCCAACGGCTTCGTCCAGAGGCGCATTTGCAAAACACTCTGGGTTTTTGTTGGCCTCAGATCCAGCCATTCCGGAATCTCGGTATCCAAGTCGATATACCTTGTCGTATCCTATTATTTCAGCCGCTAAATCCAATTCCTTGGCACGGATGTTTGCTATATCTGCCTTGGTTTTCTCATGATCCAAAGAAGGGTTCAAGATGTCGCCTTCTTCGCCACCTGTAGCCGTTACCAAGACGGTCCTAATGCCTTCCTGCGAAGCTTTTGACACGCTGCCTGCGCCTTTAGAGGACTCGTCGTCTGGATGGGCATGGATTGTCATCAAACATAGATTTACGGGACCTGCGTTTTTCATGTCAATTAGGCTAGTTGGAACTGGTGGTCAACCTATCAAATTCTAAAAGAAAGCCAGCAAAACTGGTTTATTTCGGGGTTTCAAGTTCAATCTGGGCTATTCAAAAAACGATAAAATAACAGTAATTTCCTTCAAATGGCCAATTTAGGGCCCGGTTGACGACACGGTGGTTAATTTCAATCTACAATCGGTAATATCCGGTCGGGGGCGGCCGGTTAAACGCTGACAGGATTCAGCGAGAAAGGAATTTGCTAAATGGGTGTTATGAAAAGGCTCTCAGGCATCGTTCAAGCCAAAGCAAATAAGGTGCTTGACAAGGCAGAAGATCCAAGGGAGACATTAGATCTTTCTTATGAAAAGCAGTTAGAAATGCTGCAGCAAGTTAGGAGAGGAGTTGCCGATGTCGCTACATCTAGAAAAAGAATAGAGCTCCAAGCCCAACAGCTTCAAGCTCAGGCAACAAAACTCCAAGACCAGGCCAAACAAGCTTTAGCTCAAAATAGAGAAGATTTGGCAACTGAGGCCCTCACCAGGAGGGCAACTATTGCCAATCAGTTGACTGACCTAGAGACTCAGCATCAACAGCTACAAGCACAGGAGGAGAAACTGATTGCAACCTCTCAACAGCTGCAAGCTCGCGTGGAAGCTTTCCGGACTCAAAAGGAGACCCTTAAGGCAAGCTACTCTGCGGCCCAGGCACAAACTAAAATTTCTGAGGCCGTCACGGGACTCTCAGAAGAGATGGGCGACATTGGACTTTCAATGCAAAGAGCTCAGGACAAAGTTGTCCAGATGCAGGCACGTGCCGGCGCGATGGATGAACTTATGAGTTCAGGCGCTCTAAATGATGTGATGGGCACTACCGATTCACTTCAAAATGAATTGAATAAAACTGCAGCATCCGGGCAAGTCGAACTTGAACTGGCTCAACTAAAAGGGGAACTTGGAATGGCTCCTGCACCTGCCGCTCTCGATAGTGGCGCTACCAATGCAACCGAACCAGCTCCAAGCGAGGAGGCACCGAAATGATTGTAAGAATATTAGGCGAAGGTAAGTTCGAATTTCCCGAAAGCGAACTAGCCAAATTAGAAGCATTAGACGACATGATGGTCAAGGCAATTGAATCATCTGATGAGGAGGCTTTTCAAAATGCACTGGAAGCGCTTATTGAAAAAGTGCGTCAAGATGGCAAGCCAGCCGATATTGAGAATTTGGATCCCTCCGATTTGGCTATTCCCCACGAAGGCTCGACCTTGAGCGAAGTAAAGGCACTTTTAGAGGAAGGGTCGAACTAGCGGGTGGCCCGCACACGTTTTAGTACAGACCGAGGACTTTCATTTCGAATGTTTGTCGTCGGTCTTTTACTTCTGATCTTATTTGTAGCGTTAAGCGGAATTCTTTTCTTGCTTAAGGTGCCGGTGGCATTTGCAATTGGAATCTCAGTAGTTCTTTTAATAGGCCAGATATGGTTCAGCGGCCCAATTGCCCTTTATTCAATGGGGGGCAAAGAGGTGCAGGCAGACGACGCACCGGAACTGCATGGCATAATCGACCGCCTTTGCGCACTTGCCAATATGCCTAAACCTCGAGTAGCCATAGCTGACACTGATATCCCAAATGCTTTTGCAACCGGCAGGAGTCCCAAGGCATCTGTGGTGTGCGTGACAACCGGACTTTTAAGAAGGCTGAATGAGCCCGAAGTTGAAGCAGTGCTAGCACACGAGCTTTCACATGTGGCACACAGGGATGTTGCGGTAATGACAATTGCGGGGTTTTTGGGACTCATGGCAGGAATGCTTACCCGCGTTGCATATTACGCCGGGCTTTTTGGCGGCTTTGGGGAAGATGATCGAAATGGCGGGAATGCCGCTGGCGTGGAGCTGATAGTAATGCTTGTCTCTATTGTGGTCTACGCCATTAGTTTCTTATTGACCCGCGCACTATCTCGCTATCGTGAGTTGGCCGCAGACAGATCGGGTGCAATTCTAATTGGAAGACCATCACTTTTAAAAAGTGCCCTGATCAAAGTAACAGGCGCGATGAGCACAATTCCTACCAAGGATTTAAGGTCAGCAGAGCATTTCAATGCCTTTTATTTTGCACCGGCGATTGCAGGAGGGTTTAGCCTTTCAAGTTTATTTTCAACCCATCCGCCTCTAGAGGTGAGGATAGCAAAACTCGACGAGTTGGAAAGGCAATTTTCAAAGCCGGCATGAAAATATTTGACACTTTGCTTGGGCGGACTAAGCCGGTTAAAGCAAATCTGGATGCACTTTTTGCGCTTCCGGGAGCTTCAATCACCCTTGAATCTGCCCTAACAGTAGTTGGATCCGGAAGTGCCGGAGTGTGCGTAAGTCCCGGTGCTGCAAGATCATTTGAAGATGCATGGAGCGAGTTAAAGACATTGGTGACTCCGGAGAATACCTCGAGTGAACCAAAAGTAGTTACAGACTCTTTTGACTATCGGTGGATTGTTCTTGATGCTCCTGATCTTGATTCATTGGTAACAAATGCCCATATGGTTAATTCAACTTTGCAAGAAGCCGGATGGGGCCCGCAACTTTTGTGTTCCGTCTTTGGATTTAAAGTTAAAGATTCCAGCGGAGGCTTAACTCCTGGAACTTCTATATACCTTGTCTATCTATTCAAACGAGGAACTTTCTATCCATTTGTACCCATTGCAAAGGAAAAGAGAGACAACGAAGTCGAGATGCGGATTAAAGCGATTCTTGGTGAAGATATACCTATTGAATCTGATCTCACCAAGTGGTTCCCGCTTTGGGATCTTCCGGTCAAAGCCGGTTAGCTACTTCTGTTAAATTTAGCCCAATGCGCCAAAGGGCAAATATCTGGCAGATTTGCAATTAGTTGGAATCAATTGACCTCGCAGGAACGCCTGCAACTGTTTGACCGTCAAATACATCTCGTATTACCACAGCTCCTGCGCCAACTACCACGTTTGCACCAATAGAAATACCCGGCAAAACCACGGCCCCTGTCCCAAAAGTCGTGCCATTTCCAACTTCGACGTCGCCTGCGAGATTGACTCCTGGGCTTAGTGTCACGTAATCTCCCAATTTGCAGTCATGACTGATTGTGCAATTGAAATTAATATGCGTGTGGTTTCCGAGCTTGGAATTGGTGCTAATTCTTGATCCTGCAAATATTGCCACTCCTTCACCTAAATAGCTGTTTAAACTCACGAATGCCGACGGATGGATAAGTTTGGCGGCCGTTTTTCCCATGTGGTTTATTGATTCGGCAATTCTTTCCCTATGTTTTCCAGAGCCGACCCCAATAATGTATTCAGTCTCAAGTTCAATTAGTGAATCAGTGTTGCCAATTACTTGAACCGGGAGAGATGTAATCGGATCACTGTCAGTAATCCCTTTTTCATCCAAAAACCCCAAAATGGTGTACTTTATTTGTCCTTTTGCCAATAGATCGGCATTTGAAATTGACTCTGCCAAATCGAATAGTTCGCGGCCATGACCGCCTCCGCCTAAAATAACTAGATTTTTCAATTTAGGAGATCCTTAAGTGTTAACAAATGACCACTTGGCAGGTTATCTGCTACTTTTTTTCCCACAATAAAGTCTCTCTTGCCTGCACCGATTCCATCAAGAAGGGGTCTAAGTGGAAATATATCATCCTTGCCTATAGTTTCATTTATCGACATATCTCTGGTTAAGTAAAGCCCCTTTCGCACAAGCGGCCTGTTTAACAGTTCCCCTTCAGAATCAATAGGGTCGTAAATTCCCTTAGCCAGCAGCCTCAGTTCACTTACCCAACTCTTTGCACAATCTAAAGCTAAGGACGCTCTGTGGTCTGGGCCAGCTGCTTCAACTGACCAAGTTACGTGTTTTTCAATCATGCAAGCTCCAAGTGCAATTGCCGCGCTTGGGGCAGCAATACCTAATGAATGGTCCGAATATCCCACCGGTTTTTGAGATATCTCCCTGATCCTTGTCATACGTCTCAGGTCAATACTTTCAAGCTCAGCCGGGTAGGAAGTCACACAGTAGAGGAGTGCAATATCGCTGCAAGAACTGACCTGGCGCGATAGATCGCCCAGTTCATCTTCTGTCATCATCCCGGTGGCAACAATGAGAGGCAAACCCGTGTCTAGTGCCTGCTCAATTAACCAAGGATTATCAGCGTCCCCAGATCCAATCTTGATAGCACTAAGTCCAATGGAGGCAACCTCTTGACACGCTTTTACACCAGACGGGGTGACTACGAAATCAAGATTAAATGATGCCGCCACCTCTCGCAGTTTTTCCAGTTCTCCAATCGAAAGTGCCAATGGCTTCAGGAGATCTCGTTGATCACCATTACCTTGGTATGGGGCCATGGGTACATCTTTAGCCAATAGTTCATCTTCAATCCAATACTGGAACTTTACTCCGTTAAATCCAGCACTAGCGGAACTCTCAATCATTTCAACTGCTCTAATAAATTGTCCGTCATGGTTAACGCCAATTTCAGCTAAAAGCCAAGGATCAGATAAAGGTCTATCTTTGAAAAGCGTTCTCATTATATGACAAGACTAGCCTCTTAAAACCTCTCCTCCAAATATTTCTAAGGTCGCATGACAGAACTTAGAACTTTTTAACCGTCCAATGGCTAACGAAGGGTAATAAAGTTTTGTTATCAGAGCTGAAATAATATTTACCAAATTAAATTGGGTAAAAGCACAACTATCGGATCGAAGGATTAATGCGGAAAAGTGAAAATACTATATAATTTCAAACAGTATTTAGCATTCCTTATATAGGCAAAACTGCTCCGGCAATGCGAAGTAATTGAAAGTAGAAATGCATGGATGGTATGACGTTCTTGAAAGTCTGATGGGTGCAAGAAAGCGCAACTCATATGCTCGACAACATTAAGGACCTCTTTTCCAAAGCCTCCCGAGCCAGGAATTACCAGTTTCATAAGGGCCCATATTCTAGATGGATAAATTCACGAATTAGAAAAACCTTTATAGAAGGCTTTGTTCATCAATAGTTATCATTCGTGCCACTTTCCTTTCAAATTGCGGTTCCACTCACCATAATTTCCATAGCAATATGGTCTCTCCGACACCAAATGATTTTGTCAGCTATCCATGCAGTTGAGTGAGTTTGCCTTTTGGCCATAGATTTAGACCTCTTTGTAGACTTGACAAGATCAATAAAGAGACCTATTCAGTATTTGTGAAGACTCTTCCCCTTTCCGAAGCCAAATCCAAACTGAATGAACTGGTAGAGGAAGTCGTATCTACACACGAGCGAATAACAATAACGCGTCATGGAAGACCTGCTGTCGTAGTTTTATCTGTTGATGATCTCGAGGCGATGGAAGAGACTCTGTTTTGGGAGGCTCAAGAAAACATATTAGAAGACATCAGGTTGGGGCGAGATGAATCTGAAAAGGGAAACACAAATAGCGAAGCTGAAATCCGAAAGCAATTCGGGATTGGAAGATCTCATTGACGGATTAAGGAGTTTCCTTAGCTTCACACGCTGTAAAAGATCTTGAAAAAATGCCACGGCGAACTGCCCCAGCCATTGTGGATTTTTTATTCGGACCTTTGGTGGAGAATCCGATGAAAGTAGGAAAAGCACTTGTTGGGAATTTATCTGGACTGTATGGCGCACGGCGTGGGGAATATCGAGTACTTTATGAGCTGATCGATGACTCCGAGGTTGTTTTAGTTCACAGAATTTCTCATAGAATCAACGCCTATCGAACATTTTAAAAAAGCGTAACCGAATCTGAATTTTCATTTCCAATGCCTATTCGGTGGCAATTGGTTGCGAAATGGGTTGCAACTATAGCGAAAAAGGAAGTTTTCCACATACCGTCAGCCAACGTTATGAAATCAAGACCTTGTGGGTCAAGACACCGGCTAGATATTTGAGTAGAAAATGCAATATAATGTAACTGTAAAGTGCATTGGGTGCAATATAGCGCATCTTGTCCTGAGAGCTTCACATACTGACGGATTGATTCTGTTGGGTTCCTTGATAGTAGGTTGGCCGGAATTATGGTAGATCAGATTTTAGATACTAAAAAAGTTGACCCAAAGTGGGACCCACTCAAACGTCCTCACCGAGGATTTCATATATTCATGACAGCGCTTTTATTAGCATTTCTTGGCATTATTGTGTTGGGTTTTGTGGTCATCTCAAGTATTGGAAAGGGCTTCTCGAGATTTGGTTCAGATATGGTGGCAGCCAATGCTTGGCCTACTGGATTATTTTTGACGTCAAACAACGATTTAGTGGTGTTACAAAACTCAACATTCCCACAAGATTCTGTACTTAATCTCAAATCAAACCAATTCTCAGTCAGCCCACCCAACGACTTCCTTTATCCGACTCCGTTGGCTGCCGCAGTATCTTCCGACGGCACATTTGTTTACTATATCGATTCCACCGGCAACTTGGTGACCGAGTCGTTTATTTGGAATATTCGCAGCTCGCTTAAGACTGTGGGGATCAACTTAGAGACAGTCGAGGGGATGGGGGTCACTGAGGACAACTCCACAGCGATAATTGTTTCAAAAAACCAAATATATGAGATTTCACTTTCTAACGGGAAGCTATTAGCTGAGAATACACTCTCAGTTCAGGGATCTATTTCTAAGTTCATATTTGATTCTAATAGCGGACTGGGCTACTATTTGATCCGAAATGGATCGACAGCACATGTCGAGATTTTCAGCGCAACAAATTGGCAGAGTGTCGCAAATATTCAAGTTCCCGATTCAACCAGTGGTTTGGTGCCTATCCCTGCGGAAAATGAACTTGTGGCTTATTCTACTGGCGCGCAAAATGTGTCCTTGATAAATGCTTCTTCCGGTCTGGTAATGAAGAGTGTCGAAGTGCCCTTTAGAATTTCGGCCATGGCCGGTGATGGCCAGAATCTATATATTGTTAGTCCTGAAATTGGACAGAACAATCTGCTTTTCTATAAAGCTAACACCGAGACTCTCTTATTTTCCAAGTTGGGAAGCTATGCCGATAATGTGTTTTCGAGCTAGTAATGGATGACCAAAAGTATGCATGGTTGATTTTTGCAATTTGAGTTCTTTATATTGCCTATGTGGTCTTTTACTCAGTCGCACAATTTTCTCCACAAAGTGATTACAGCTGGTGGATTGTATCTTATGTTTATCCTATGGGAATTGGAGTAGCTGTCGGGATTGTTGCAGGGATAAGGGCATCTTATTTGCGAGCTACCACATTCATCTTGTTGTTATGCTTTATCTTTTTTCAAGACATAGTACTTCGAATCACCGTTGTGCCAGAATGTGGTTTTGGATCAATTCATCAAGCAATAGGGACCAATCAGCAAGGATCGAACTGCATAGGTGACGCTATCGGCGCGGGGCTTTGGCCTTTGTATCAAAGTGCACTTGCGATTGTTTCTAGTGGTCTATGCATATTGGTGTCTGGAGTGATAGAGAGACATCAAAAAAACAGTAACAAGTGGGCAAGAAGCATTTCAATTAAAACAAAGATGAACGAGTATCTCCTGTCAAATGGGGAACGAGATTTCTGGGACTAGCTATGAGCAAAAATTGCGATGATAAACTGTTTTCAATGGATTATTTGCCATTGTATCGCGAGATATTAGAGAAGCGTCTTTGAACCGTCGAGTGGTTTGGGCAAAGCCGAATCGAGGCGTGTTTTAGAGCCGTTATGGTTGCGCCTATGAAACGATACAGGTCTAGTCGGAGTTTAGCCTCCTCTCAACATTTTGTGACTCGATTAATTTACGGAATTTTTAGAAAAATTAGAAATAGATTATTGAGGATACCTTCCCTTTGTAGGCTCCGGGGTCACAAATTAGAGGTGTTGATAATTCCTACAGCCTTTCACTTCGACTTTGATAAAGAGTGTTTTGTAGCTAACCCAGACCCTCAGACAAGTTATTCATGCAAATGCGGAAGTCGGCGAAGTTCCAAACCCGATGAGATACATTAGATCTGTCCTATCGGTTTGGATAGGCATCAAAGCTCGCTTTCGAAATCAAGAAGGACCAAAATATCCGAATCGCGAAAAATAAAATTTGGAATTGAATTATTTGAGGAGAATTGAATCGACATAGGGAATTATCGCGGCCAGAAAAATGATGAGAGCGGAAATATTTGAATACTCTGCATGTCCTATCCACTGTTTGCACTTAAAGGCAACAGATTGTGGAGCATTATTGTCGTTTTATATGTCGACTCGGATAAGACGTTAGCTGATGATTCTAACAAAATATTCTCCGGTTACATTTCTAAACCACAAAAAGCTCCTTGCCTAAGCATCGTAGGTTTGCCAAACGGGATCAAACACTGAGAATATAAAATTATTAAGGCGCAAAGAACCCGCTGGCGTCCACGACAAAGTCACAAGCACTGTTTGCCGCAACAGATACGTAGCCCGATGACGACACCGGGACCACAACCGCGTTTGGAATTGTTTCAGCGGGAGTCCAGTTGAGATCCGAAGAGTTCGGGGCGTTAGTACTACTTGGCCAAAGTGTCAGGAATCCATATGTTGTGGTATTGGTTACCGTGACGTTCAACAAAAGTGCTCCCGCGTTGCTTGGCACTCCGTCGTTATTAATATTTGCTCCCTCTACTTGGTCGAAAGGTCCAAGTCCAGGACCGACATTGCCGACCAGGTGCTGGTTTGCGTCCTGATACCCTGAATTTGTTCGCGTATCAGCAATTCTGGTGGGGACAACCGGGAAATATCGATCTCCTGTTGCGCCCGTCGTCGCCGAAGTGAACCAACCTGACACATTAATGATGATGTCTGCGGACTTATTCACATATACAGAGATAGTGCCGTTGGCATTTAACGGAACTATGACTCTATTTGGAATGCTTTCATTGGCCATAAAATTTATGTCCGAAAAAGTCGGAGCGGAAGTGATGGGATTTGGTGAAACGCTTACGAATCCGTCGCTTGACGTGTTGGTAACAGTTACGTTTATGACAACGGCACCCACGCCAGAGGCAGGTATAGATCGGA